>JBFMCN010000001.1:0-29594 GCA_040754475.1 Actinomycetota bacterium
CCAGCAGATGGAGCAGCGGCTCGTCCAAGGGTCGATTCCACGCCGTGACGCGGCCGACGAGGTCCACGTCGAGCAGGTATCGCCACACGTCCCCATAGACGGCCGGTGACAGCGCGACGACCTCCTCGACCTGGAGCTCGTTCCGGGGTGTCGAGTCGGCCCACTCGGACTTCACGTGGTAGACGGCGTAGCCGTCCATCCCGTCCGCGGTCTCGTGGGCCGCATAGAAGTACCGGCGCGGTTCCGGCCCGTGGTGACCCTCCTCCGCAAGGCGGTACTCGAACCTCTTGTCGTCGAGCCGGATCATGCCCGGGCGCTCGCGCCGGGCGCGCTCGTAGACCGGCAGGAAGGCCTCGAGGGCGGCCGCCCGATCCAAAAGACGCACCCGGCCGATCGGTTGGGAGCCGTGGATGAACGTGCTCCTTTCCCGCTCGATGTCGATCGAGCACATGAAGGAGGCGAGCCCGTACCCGAAGCGTCCGTAGATACCGCCCTCCGAGGCGTACAGCGCCGCGACCGGCTCCCCGGCCGCTCGTACGTCGTCGAGCTGACGGCGCATCAGCGCCGAGTTGACGCCCCTGCGACGGTGGGTGGGCTTCACTCCGACGCCGGTCACACCTGCCGCACGGATCTCGGCGCCGGGTGCGGTCATCAGGAACGACGCGGCGGACGCTCCTCCGATCAGCTCAGGACCGTCGAAGGCGCCGAGGCACCGGTCGATCTCGACGACGCGCCGTTCCCGCTCGAGGTCCTCGGGCCGAGCGTGCCCACCGAACGACGTCTCCAGCATCCCGAAGTAGGTCTCGAACTCCTCTAGGGCGATCGTTCGAATCTCGATGTCCATCACGTCAGTGAGCCTACGCGTCCGAGAGTCGATCGTGTGACGGCTGAAGACGTAGACGATGACTTCCGTCAGGACCCGGGAAGGTCGAGCAACGGCTCGAGACCCACCGTCAGGCCCGGCCTCGTCGAGACTGCACGGATCGCCATGAGGACGCCGGGTATGAACGAACTCCGGTCGACTACGTCGTGGCGGATCGTCAGGGTCTGACCCTGGCCGCCGAGGATGACCTCCTGGTGGGCCACGAGCCCGGGGAGTCGCACCGAGTGAACGCGCACGCCTTCGAGGTCGCCGCCGCGCGCGCCCTCGACCGACTCGGCATCGGGCCCGCGATAGACGGCCTCTCGCTCGTCGACGAGTCGGCGCGCGGTTGAGAGTGCGGTCCCCGAGGGAGCGTCGGCCTTTCCCTCGTGGTGCAGATCGACGATCTCGACGGCCGGGAAGAACCGCACAGCCATGGCCGCGAACCGTTGCATCAAGACGGCACCGAGAGCGAAGTTCGGCGCGACGATGACGTTCGGCTCGCCGTCCCCACCGTCGATCATCTGCCGGATCTCCTCCAGGTTCTCCTGGGTGATCCCTGTAGTACCGACCACCAGGTTGACCGCGTGCTCCAGGCACCAGCGCACGTTGTCCATCACGACGTCGGGGTGAGTGAAATCCACGGCGACCTCGACCTCGGCCTCGAGGAGCCGGTCCAGCTCGTCCGTGATCGGCACATCGAGCTTGGGATGACCGATGATCGGCCCGATCGATTGCCCGACCCGAGACAGGTCGACCGCCGCGGTGAGTCTCATGTCCGCCGATTCCGCAACGGCGCGACAGACCGTTTGACCCATCCGGCCGCACGCTCCGATCACTCCCACACGGATCACTCGAACGCCCTCCGGTCGAACGGTCCCAGGACCGCAAGCGACAGCGGCTGTGTCAGCACCCGCTTCGCGACGCGGCGTGCTTCGTCAAGGGTCACGGCGTCGATCCGCCCGAGGATCTGGTTGACCGTCAGGATCTCGGCGCCCCCGATCTCCGACTTGCCGAGGCGTGACATCCTCCCGCTCGGCTCCTCGAGCGAGAGCACCAGCGAGCCCTTGACGTGCCTCTTCGCGCGGTCGAACTCCGCCTCCGTCAAGCCGCCCTCCGCGACGTTCGCCAACTGGTCACGCAGGATGTCCATGACCTGTCGAGCCTTAGCAGGCGTCGTTCCCGCGTATGCGGCGAACAGGCCGGTTTCCACGTACATCGAATGGTAGCTGTACACGGAGTAGGCCAGGCCTCGCCGTTCCCGGATCTCCTGGAACAGGCGCGAGGACATCCCTCCGCCGATCGCGTTGTTCACGATCCCGAAGGCGAACCGATCGGGGTCGGCGCGCGACGTCCCGTTGGTGCCCAGGCATATGTGAGCCTGCTCGGCTTTCCGCCTCCTGACGAGCGTCCTGCCCGAGGGGATCGGGGCGTTGCCGGCCACCCTCAGCTTGCGGCGGCTCGGCCCCTCTGACCGCCCCTGCGGTCCCCCCGATCCCTGCCCCATCGATCTCTTCCCCTCCGGGCAGACCCCCCCGGTCTCCATGTGAGACCCGACGAGGCGCAGCAAGGCCTCGTGCTCCACGTTGCCGGCGGCCACGACGGCGAAGTTGCCGGGCACGTAGTGGCGTCGATAGAAGCGGCGAACCTGATCCCGCGTGGCAGCCGTGACGCTCTCGACGGTTCCAAGGATCGGTCTTCCGAGCGGGTGCGTCGGCCACAGCGTCTCGTTGAACAGATCGTGGATGAGATCGTCGGGGGTGTCCTCGTGCATCTTGATCTCCTCGAGGATCACCTGTCGCTCGGCCTCGAGATCCGCCTGCCGGATCGCCGAGCTCTGGAGCATGTCGCAGAGATGGTCGACCGCCATCGGCAGGTCACGGTCGCGCACGCGCGAGTAGAAGCACGTGTACTCCTTTGCCGTGAAGGCGTTCACGTCCCCGCCCACCGCGTCGAACGCCTCCGCGATGTCTTGCGCGCTCCGCAACTTCGTCCCCTTGAAGAGCAGATGTTCGAGGAAGTGCGAGGATCCACTTATTCGGGGCGGCTCGTCGCGCGAGCCCGCCAGCACCCAGAAGCCGAGGGCCACCGAGTGCACGCCGGGCATACGCTCGGTCACGATGCGAAGACCAGATTCGAACTCCGTCCGGCGGATCGGCATGCCCGGAGCCTAGTGTGTTGGCTCGCCCCTGCGCTCGCGGTCGCGCGGGCGACGGTCTCGGTCGCGTCCGCCGCGGTACGGTCGGTCGCCGTCCCGCCGCTCACGGCGTGGCGCTTCCTCCACCACCATTCCCTCGGGGACCGCCCATTCCTCGCCGAGTGGCTTGAGGCTGATCTTGCCCATGGCGTCGATGTCCTGGATCTCGACCTCTAGAGCGTCGCCCTCCTTCAGCCCCGACTCCTCCACGCTGGACAGGCGCTTGCCTCGGCCGAGCTTCGAGATGTGGACAAGGCCGTCTCGCCCCGGCACGAGGTTGACGAACGCCCCGAACGTCGTGATCTTGACGACCTTGCCCGAGTAGTGCTCCCCGACGGCGAGCGGCTTCGGGTTCGCGATCTCGTCGATCATCTTCGCGGCCTGGTCGGCTCCCTCGCCCTCGCGGGAGCCGATGAAGACCGTGCCGTCGTCCTGGATGTCGATGTCGGCTCCCGTGACGGCGATGATCTCGTTGATCCGCTTGCCCTTCGGACCGATCACCTCGCCGATCTTGTCGACGGGGATCTGGATCGTGAGGATGCGTGGGGCCTTCGGGTTGATCTCGCTCCTCGGGGCGGGAATCGCCTGGAGCATGGCATCGAGGACGACCAGCCTGGCGTCGCGCGCCTGCCTCAGGGCCTGGGCCAGAGCCTCGGCCGGCAAGCCAGTCACCTTCATGTCGAGCTGGATCGCGGTGACGAAGTCCTTGGTTCCCGCCACCTTGAAGTCCATGTCGCCGAGGGCATCCTCGGCGCCGAGGATGTCGGTCAGGGTCACGTACCGATCGCCCTCCGCGATCAGGCCCATCGCTATGCCCGCCACCGGCGACTTGATCGGCACGCCGGCGTCCATCAGCGAGAGAGTCGAGGCGCAGACGCTCGCCATCGACGTCGAGCCGTTCGAGGACAGGACGTCGCTCACGAGGCGAAGCGCGTACGGGAACTCCTCCTCAGCCGGGATGACCGGCACGAGCGCTCGCTCGGCGAGCGCCCCATGGCCGATCTCGCGACGGCGCGGCGAGCCGATCCGACCGACCTCCCCCGTCGAGAACGGCGGGAAGTTGTAGTGGTGGATGTACCGCTTCGAATCCTCCGGATCGAGCGTGTCGATCATCTGCGTCATCCGGAGCATCCCGAGGGTCGTGACGTTCAGGACCTGGGTCTCGCCGCGCTGGAACAGGGACGACCCGTGGGCGCGCGGCACGAGACCGACCTCGCACGACAGCGCACGGATCTCGTCGGCCTTGCGTCCGTCCAGCCGCACGCCATCGGTGAGGATCCGCGAGCGCATCACGCGCTTCTGGAGCTCCTTGAAGGCCGCCGGGACCTGCCCCGCACGCTCGGCGAGCGACTCCTCGCCCCAGGTCTCCAGGAGGTGGGCGTTCAGCTCGTCCTTGATCTCGTCAAGCGCCGCCTCGCGCTCCTGCTTCTCGGCAACGATGGCCCGCTCGACCCGCGCGCGGGCGAAGCCGTCGACCGCCTGGAACACCTCGTCTGCGAACAGCGGCTCGGGCTCAAATGGCTGCGGTCGGACACCGAGCAGCTCGAGGAACTCCTGCTCGAAGTCGATCATCTCGCCGATCGCCAGCTTGGCTGCTTCGAGTCCCTCGGCGACCACCTCTTCGGTTGGCGCGGCGGCACCCTCACCCTCCAACAGCACCCAGGCTCCGTCGGGGGCCTCACCCTCGATCATGAGGATGTCGATCGTTCCGGCATCGTTCCTCCGTCCCGCCACGACGATGTCGAACGTCGCCGCCTCTACCTCCCTGTAAGTGGGGTCGACCTTCCACTCGCCGCCGATCAGCCCCATGCGAACGGCTCCGACCGGGCCCTCGAACGGCACTCCGGCGATCATCGTCGACAGGCTCGCCGCGTTGATCCCGATGATGTCGTAGGGGTTGTCCATGTCGGCCGAGAGCACCGTCACGACGACCTGGACCTCGTCCCGGTAGCCGTCCTTGAACGTGGGACGCATCGGGCGGTCGATCAGGCGGGCGGTCAGGATCGCCGTCTCGGACGGACGCCCCTCCCGACGGAAGAACCCCCCGGGGATCTTGCCCGCCGCGTACATGCGCTCCTCGACGTCGACGGTCAGGGGGAAGAAGTCGATCCCTTCCCGCGGCGCGGCGGTCGTGGTTGTGGCGAGGACCTGGGTCTCGCCGTAAGTGACGACGACCGAGCCCCCCGCCTGCATGGCGAGCTTGCCCGACTCGAACATCATTCCCTGGGACCCGACGGTCCTCGTGAGCTTGGTGGCCACTGGCCTTCCTCCTTGGCTTCGGACGACGACGCGCGCGAGGGCGTGTCCGTGGTTCTGCAGTCGTCTCGAGGCGGGGAGCTGGGCCAGTTCTCAGTGGTGAGTCACCGAGGAGTGTCGTCACCTCGGGGGCTCGCGACTGACAACCGACCGGTCGCGCTCCCCCACCTCGTTTCTCGGGTCGCTGCTAAGGCATCCCTCCCGTGAAGAAGGGGCGGCCGAGCCGCCCCGGATCGCTACCGCCTGAGTCCCAGGCGTGTGATGAGCTCGCGATACCTCTCGATGTCCTCTCGCTTCAGGTACTCGAGCAGCCGCCGTCTACGGCCCACGAGCTGCAGCAGTCCCCGGCGTGAGTGGTGATCCTTCTTGTGGAGCTTCAGATGCTCGGTCAGATCCGAGATCCGCTTGGACAGAACGGCGATCTGAACGTCGGCGGAGCCGGTGTCGGTTCCGCCGCGCCTGTAACTGGCGATGATCTCGGACTTCGCTTCCTTCGTCAGTGCCATGTCCAGCGCGGAAGGCTACCAGATGGGTTCAGCGAAGCTCCGGATGGCCGCTCGAGGCGATGTACACCGGCAGCTGCTTCGCAACGAAGCGCCCCCTCGGCGTGATGATCACCTGACCCACCGCGGTGGTGGAGCCGGCCACCGAAAGGTGCGGCCAGACGAAGTTCCCGAGGCTCCAGAAGATGGGCCGGCCCTTGTACACCGAGAGCGGCTGGAGTCGGTGGGGGTGGTGCCCGAAGATGACGTCCGCCCCCGCATCTATCAGCCGGTGGCCTTCCTCCACCTGATACGAGCGGGGCTGCGTATCGAGCTCGATCCCCCAGTGGATCGTCACCACGACGATGTCCGCTCGCCTGGCCGCCGCGCGTACGGCCCGCAGCATCAGCGAGAAATCGTGGCCCGCCGCGGTCCCTGGCTTGTCGGGGCCCGCCACCTCGTAAACGGGGTCGAGAACCTCGTCGAACCCCAGCACTGCGACCTTCCAGCCCTGCAGGTTGATCAGCGCTGGCTTCAGCGCGGCGTCCTGGTCCACGCCGGCACCGACGGGCGCGAGTCCGGCCGCGCGGATTCTCTTCAGCGAGTCGAGCAGCCCCTCGGGCCCATGGTCGTAGGCATGGTTGTTCGAGAGATTGGCGACCTCGACGCCGTAGTGGCGCGCCACCGGCAGCGCCGCCGGATCGCATCGGAACACGAACTGCTTGGACTCCGGGTCGTACACGTCGGTCACAGGGCACTCGAGGTTGATGACGGTGAGGTCGTCTTTGCGGAAGAGCCCGTTCAGCCCGCTCCATGCCCAGTCGTAGCCGTTGGATCGAAACGCCGGGATGTAGTTCGGGTCCAGGCTCACATCGCCAGTGCCGTGGATGACGAGCCTGCCCTTCGGCTCCGGGGAGGGGCTGGGGGTCGGCGTGGCTTCCGGGCCGCTCGGGCTCACGCTGGTGGCGGGAGTCCCTGTGTCCGGCGATCCGTCGCTCGCCGCTCTCCCCTCGTCCCCGCGATTCGCCGCAAGGATCCATGTTGCCGCAGCGACGCCCAGCAGTAGCGCCGCCATGACCGCGAACGGAAAACGGGAGCGGCGTGCGTGGCGCCCGCTCACGATTCCCGGCCCTGATCGAGACGAACGATCTCACGGGTGCGCCTGACGTCCTCGGCCATGGCTGCGGCAAGATCCTCTAGCGTGTCGAACCTCTCCTCATCGCGCAGACGCGTCCAGAACTCGATCGCCATCTCGCATCCGACGAGGTCGCCGTCGAAGTCCAGCAGGTACGCCTCGGCGTGGAGGGGCTCGGTGCCGAACGTTGGGTTGGTTCCGACGTCGATCGCGGCCAGACGCTCCACGCCATCGACCTTCGCCCGACCGGCGTAGATACCGCGGCCGGGGAGCAGCAACCTCGGCCATGTGCGCAGGTTTGCCGTCGGGTAGCCGAGGCCGTGGCCGCGGCCGGCACCGGGGACGACGGTTCCGTCCAGGACGAAGCGTCGCCCAAGAGCCTTGGTGGGCCATGCGAGATCGCCCTCGGCCAACGCGTCACGGATCGACGACGACGACACGCGCCTACCGTCCAGCTCCACCAGCTCGACGCGCTCGGCGGTGAAGCCGAGCGACCGGCCGCGGTCCACCAGCACGTCGG
The DNA here is from genome assembly GCA_040754475.1 of Actinomycetota bacterium. Classification (GTDB taxonomy): domain Bacteria; phylum Actinomycetota; class UBA4738; order UBA4738; family HRBIN12; genus JAJPHY01. The sequence continues at coordinate 7,453 of JBFMCN010000001.1, forward strand.
AGTTCCCTGCTGCATGTTGCCCGAACCTGAAGTCGGCGCCCGTGACCACGTGCTCGGCATGGAGCGAGTCGACGAGCACTCTCCGGACGAAGTCCTCCGCAGGCCAGCGGGAGAACTCCTCGGTGAACTCGAGCACGAGCAGTACGTCGACACCCGTCTCCTCGATCAACGCGCCCTTCCGCTCGACTCCCGTGAGCAGGCGCGGCGCCTTCTCCGGCGTGAGCACCTCGCGCGGGTGCCGGTCGAACGTGATTGCAGCGGAGCCCAGACCTCGGTCCCGAGCCGTCGCGACCGCCTTGCGCAGGACCGCCCGGTGCCCGACGTGCACGCCGTCGAAGAACCCGACGGTCACGACCGAGGGAGCACCATCCGGCGGCAGCGCGTCGAGACCGCGGACGATCTCCATGACAAGGCAGGGTACCGGATCGGCGCTCCGAGACCGGAGCTAGTCGGCCAGGATCACTTCCGGACGGGCCTTGGGGCCGTGGTCGCGATAGACACCGATCAGCCTGCCAGTCGGAGCGAAGACCGCATACGGCCCTCCGATCCCCATCGAGCTCAGGACGGCGCCGTGGCGTGCGATCCCTGCCTCCTCGGGCTCGAGGACGACGCGCGGCAGGTGCGCCACGGCCAGCTCGGCCCGCAGAGGTGCGCCTGGTGCGTCGGGCGGGACCGCATCCTCCAATCGAAACGGGCCGATCGCGGTTCGGACAAGACGGACGAGATGCGCCCCGCAGCCGAGCGCGGAGCCCAGGTCGGCCACCAGCGCGCGGATGTACGTACCGCTCGAGCAAGTCACACGGAACTCGAAATCGCGACCGTCGAACTGAAGGAGATCGAACGCGTCGACGTGGATGCGCCGGGGCTCCGCTTGGAGTTCCCGGCCCTTGCGGGCAGCTTCATACAGCTTCCGCCCACCGACCCGCACCGCCGAGTACGCAGGAGGACGCTGCATCGACTCACCGACCAACGGGGCCATTGCGCGCTCGAGTTCGGGTCGGCTTGCCGCCACCGCTGTGGTCCGAACGATGGGGCCCTCCGAGTCGAGCGTGGCGGTCTCCTCTCCGAGCCGCCCCGTTCCCTCGTAGGTCTTGGGGAGTTCCATGAGGAATCGCAGCAGGCGGGTCCCCTTTCCGATCCCTGCGATCAGGAGTCCCGTCGCCATCGGGTCCAGTGTGCCGGCGTGCCCGACCTTCCGCGTCCCGAGAGCTCGCCGGACCACGTCGACGACATCGTGTGAGGTCACCCCAGCCGGCTTGTCGAGGAGCAGCAGGCCGTCGACGCCGTTCACGGCTCGACCGGCTCGCCCCTCAGGGCGACCTTCAGTCGCTCGATCGTCGCCGCGAGCCCGTGCCGGGACGTGTACCCGGCCGCGAGCCGGTGGCCGCCCCCGCCGAAGGCCGCCGCCACCTTCGCGAGGTCGTGCCCACCGCGCGAGCGCATGCTCACCTTCAACCGGCCGTCCCGCTGCTCCTTCACGACGGCAGCCACGTCCGCCTCGCGGGCGGTCCGTACGACGTCGATCATGTCGTCGGTCTCCGAGATGTGCACGGCGGCACCGGCCAGGTCGGTTCGCGTCAGATAAGTCCACACCAAGTCGGCGTCGGGTTCGAGCGTCACGCGCTGCAACACGACCCCGAGGAGCCTCAGATACGCGGCTCCGTTGTCCTCGTAGAGAACCCTCGCGAGCCGCGCGTGGTCGAACGGCACCTCCCGAAGCTCCGCCCCCAGTCGCAGGGTGTCCGGTCGAACGGCTTCATGCTGGAAGCGCCCGGTGTCGGCGACGAGCCCCGCGTACAGGCAGATCGCCACGTCCTGAGTCACCTCTCCCCCCATCGCGCGGATCAGCCGGTAGACGAGCTCGGAGGTCGAAGATGCCCTGGGGTCGACGAGCGAGATCGTGCCCAGGCCGTCGTTGCTCATGTGGTGGTCGATCCAGATCAGATCGCCGGCACGGCTGGCCGCGGGCGCGAGCATCCCCAGCCGGTCCATCGATGCCGTGTCGCACGTGACCATGACCGGCGGCTCCTTCGGGAAGGATCTGGGCTCCACGATCGCCTCGATCCCCGGCAGCTCCACCGCCCACCTGGGCAGCTCGAAAGGGTCGTTGCCGAAGGAGCACACGGTTTCGGCGCCTCGAGCACGAAGGTGGTTGGACAGTCCGAGCATCGACCCGAGCGCGTCTACATCCGGGTTCACATGGCAGGCGATCGCAATGGTGCCGGATGCGGCAAGAACCTCTGCAGCATGAGTCAACGGGTCGCTCACGCGTCTTCCTCGTGCAGCTCGCGGATCAGCTGGTCGATCCGGTCGGCCTCCCCGAGCGTCTCATCCTCCTTGAACTCGAGATCCGGCAGCGTCTTCATCCGCACCTGGTCGCCGATCACGCGGCGCAGATGCGGCCCTGCCGAACGGAGGCCCGCCCGCGTCGCGGCGCGCTCCTTCTCGTCTCCTAGCGCCGTGTAGAAGACCTCTGCATGGCGCAGATCCACGGAGACCTTGACGTGTGTCACGGTGACGAACCCTATCCGCGGGTCCTTCAACCTCGGGATCTCCTCGGCGAGGATCTCCCGGAACTCCTCCGATACGCGGCTCGTACGCCCCCCCCCGCCCATCTCAGTCATCCGGGTGGTGGAGCGACAGCTCGGCCTCGATCACGTCCACCTCCACCCATCGCTCGATGAACCTCTCCACCTCGTGCATGACCCTGCGAGCGTGGAAGGAGTCGGCGGCAACCGTGGACACCCCGATCGTGGTCCGTTGCCACAGGTCGTGGTGGTCTACCTCGGCCACGGAGACGTTGAACTTGGAGCGTATGCCTGCGGTGAGTGTCTTCACGACGTGCCGCTTCTCCTTCAGCGAGCCGCATCCGGGGATGCGGAGGTCGAACCGTTCGAGCGCGACGAGCATTGATACCTCCGCGGGCGAGGCGTACTACAGCTCGCGGGCAACCTCGAGCAACTCATACGCCTCGATGAAGTCGCCCTCCTTGACGTCCTGGAAGTTCTCCACTCCGATCCCGCACTCGAAGCCCTCGGCAACCTCGCGCGCGTCGTCCTTGAATCGTCGCAACGATCCGATGCGTCCTTCGTAGACGACGACGCCGTCGCGGACAACACGAACGCGGGCATTGCGCAGGATGTTGCCTCGCACGACGTAGCAGCCCGCCACGACTCCGATCCTCGGAATCCGGAACAACGCGCGTACCTCTGCTCGGCCGAGCTCGGTCTCGCGCTGCTCCGGCTTGAGCATGCCGGCGGCCGCGCTGCGGATGTCGTCGATGGCGTCGTAGATGACCCGGTACAGGCGAACGTCCACGCCCTCGCGCTCGGCGAGAGATTGGGCGTTCGCGTCGGGCCGAACGTTGAAGCCAACGACGATGGCACGCGAGGCCATGGCCAGCGAGATGTCGCTTTCGGTGATCGCGCCGGGGGCACTGCGGATGACGGTGAGGCGCACTTCCTCCTGCGGGATCTTGGCGAAGGCGTCGACGAGCGCACCGATCGACCCCTGCACGTCGGCCCTCACAATGAGCTTCAGCTCGGGGACCTCGGCCTCTCGCGCCTGCGCCATGAGCTCGTGAAGCGTCGGTGGCCTGGTCGTCACGAGCTCGGCGGCGCGCACCCTGGCCTCGCGCTCCTGGGCGATGTGTCTGGCCTCTCGCTCGTCGGCGACCTCACGGAACTCGTCCCCCGCGCCGGGCACTGCCGACCAGCCGAGGATCTGCACTGGCTTGCTCGGTCCTGCGGCCCTCACCGGGCGACCGTTCTCGTCGAGCATCGCCCGGATCCTCGCCCACGTGATGCCTGAGACCAGCGTGTCGCCAATATCGAGCGTGCCCCGCTGGACGAGCACCGTCGCCACGGGCCCTCGACCCTTGTCCAGGTTCGCCTCGATGACCGTCCCGCGGGCCTTTCCCTCGGGATCCGCCTTGAGCTCCTCGATGTCCGCGACCAGCAGGATCATCTCCAGGAGCGAATCGAGGTTCGTCCGAGCTTTCGCCGAGACATCGACGAACTCGAAACTGCCCCCGTACTCCACGGGGACGACACCGTGCTCGACCATCTGCTGACGCACGCGCTGAGGGTCGGCTTCGGGCTTGTCGATCTTGTTGACCGCAACGATGATCGGCACGCCGGCCGCCTTCGCGTGGTCGAGCGCTTCCACCGTCTGCGGCTTCACACCGTCGTCCGCAGCCACCACGAGGACGGCGATGTCCGTGATCTGCGCGCCGCGGGCCCGCATGGCCGTGAACGCCTCGTGGCCGGGCGTGTCGATGAACGTGATCTCTCGCCCGTCGACGTGCACCTGGTATGCGCCGATGTGCTGCGTGATGCCGCCGAACTCCCCCGAGACGACGTCGGTCTTCCGGATCGAGTCGAGGAGCAGCGTCTTGCCATGATCGACGTGGCCCATGACGGTGACAACAGGTGGTCGGGGCTTCAACCGGCTCTCGTCGACCTGCTCCTCGACCTGCGCCTCGTCTTCCTCCTCGACCCCAACGATCTCGGCTTCGTATCCGATCTCGGCTGCAAGGAGCGTGAGCGCCTCGTCGGAGAGCGACTGCGTGGCGGTCACCATCTCCCCCATGCCGAACAGGGCCTTCACGATGTCGGCCGCCGTGCGGCCGGTCTTGTCGCCGATGACCTGTGCCGTCGACCCGCGCACGACCTTCAGCGGGGGGAGGCTCGGACCGGTTGGCTCGGCCTTGACCGGCTCGGCCATGGCCCCCGAGCCCGCCACGGCCACGCCGGCAGCGACGGAGCCCTGCTCCCCCTCGGCACCGGGAGTCGCGCCGGTGGGAGCAGCCTCCATGGTGGCACCGGGCTCCACGGAGCCCTCCGATACCGGGGCCCTGGCCTTCGGCTTCGGCTTGGGCTTGGGCTTGGGCTTGGGCGTCGGCGCCTCAACGACTTCCTTGACCTTCGCGCCGGGCACCGCCTTGCCACCCGACGCACGCAGGCGCGGCACGGCCTCGTCAGGGACCGAAGAGGACGCCGTGCGGCCCTCGACGCCCATCTCCTCCAGCGCGGCGAGCAGCTCCTTGCTCGTCACGCCGAGCTCCTTCGCCAACTCGTGGACCCTCACTGCCTCACTTCCCGCTCGATCTCGGCCCCTAGCCTAGCCGCTTCCCGGGCCGACAAACCCATCCTGAGGGCCCGGGCGAACGCCCCCCGACCGATCGCGACATCCGCGCAAGCCGGGTCGCGATGCACGTACGCCCCCCTGCCTTCGCCGCTACCCGCAGGATCGATCCGAAGGATGCCGCCAGGCCCGCGAACGATCCGCAGCAGCTCACGCTTGGCGGACTTGCGCCGACAGCCGACGCACGTACGCTCGGGCTCGTGGCACGCGGCCACGCCTCACCCTTCGACCGGCTCCCCCGCGGGCTGATCGGAGGGGGCGGACTCGGCGACCTCCTGCGACCCACCCTCCGGCTCGAGCGCGACAGCGGAATCGCTGGCTGCCGCGGTCCCCGCCTCGTCGTGGGTTGGCGATGGTGCCTCGAGAGCTTCGTCCGATGACTTCGACGGGACCTCCGCCTCCTCCCCGGGCCCACGGGTCGAGCCGCGCTGCTCTTCGGCAAGCTGCGTCTCGCTCTTGATGTCGATGCGCCATCCGGTCAGCCGCGCCGCCAGGCGTGCGTTCTGCCCCTCTTTGCCGATGGCCAGGGACAGTTGGTAGTCGGGCACGATCACGAGCGCGGTCTGGCTGTCAGGGTCGACTCGTGCCTCCTTGACCTTCGCGGGCTGGAGCGCGTTCGCAACGAACGTCGCGGCGTCGGCACTCCACGGGACCACGTCGATCTTCTCGCCCCGAAGCTCGTTGACGACCATGCGGACACGCGATCCCTTGGGGCCCACGCACGCCCCGACGGGGTCGACCCCCGGCTCCTTGGATGTGACGGCGATCTTCGAACGGTGCCCCGACTCGCGGGCCACGGCCTTGATCTCGACGATCCCTTCCTCTATCTCCGGGACCTCCAGCTCGAACAGCTTCTTCAGCAGCCCCGGATGGGTGCGCGAGACGACGATCTGGGGACCTTTCGTGCCTCTGCGGACTTCGGTGATGTAGGCCTTCAACCTCTCGCCGTGCTTGTACGGCTCGGAAGGGACCTGCTCGGCCTGAGGCAGCAGCGCCTCCACCTTTCCAAGATCGAGGAGCGTGTACCTCCTCTCCTGCTGCTGCACGATGCCGGTCACGATGTCCCCCTCGCGGCCGGCGAACTCCTCGTAGGTCATCTCCCGCTCCGCGTCCCGCAGCTTCTGGAAGATGACCTGCTTCGCCGTCTGGGCCCCGATCCTCCCCTTGAACTCGTCGGTTACCTCGACCTCCTTCTCGGTGACCACCCTCGTCACGGGCTCGCCGCCCTCCTCTTCCTCGACGAGCTCCTGGAGCCACACACGAAGGTCGCCCGACTCGGGGTCGATGCTCGCCCGAACGCCGAAGGACTCCTCCTCGAGATCTGTGTGCTGCTGCTTCCACCACGACTTGTAGGCAGAAGCCATTGCCTCCTCGAGGCCGGCAAGGATCGTCTCGAAGGCGATGCCCTTCTCACGCTCGAGTTCCCTCAGCGCTGCGATCATCTCCGCATTCATGGCCTGCTCCCGTCAGTGCCCCACTCGAAGACCGTCTTCGCGGAGGCTATGTCCGCGTAGGGGACGCGCAGCTCTCCGCCGGCGGTCGCGATCACGACCGCCTCCGCATCGGCCGAGACCAGCGCGCCCTCGTGCGTCTTCGACCCCCTCACGGACTCCTTCGTCTTCACCCTCACGCGCTCCCCCACACTCAACTGGAAGTGCCGCGGCCGCCGAAGCGCACGGACCAAGCCGGGCGAACTCACCTCGAGCTGATACCGGGACTCGCCGAACCCCTCGAGGTCCAGCCGCCGAGAGATGCGCTCGGACGCTGCCGAGATGGCATCCAGGTCGATGCCTCCCTGGCGGTCGACGGTCACCCGGAGCACCATCCGCCCCCCCTCCTTGCGGTAGGTGACATCCCAGAACTCCAGCCCGGCCGCCTCGACCACCGGCCGGACCAGCGCCTCCACGTCCATCTTCGCCTCTTCGCACCCTCGAAAAATAAAGTGGGCGCGAGCCCACTTCCGGGTGATTCCGCTCCTGTTGCCGTGAGTATACCGGAGCCGCACCTGGAGAGGAACAGCAGTGCCCGCGTCGCCCTAGGGCGCGGCCGACAGCGCGTTCACCGCAGCCGAGGTCGCCTCGCCCAGCGGAACGTGCGAGCGCTCTCCCGTCCGCCGAACCTTCACGTCGGCGGTTCCCCGACCGATCCCCTTGCGGCCCACCACGACCTGCACCGGGTACCCGACGAGATCGGCGTCGGCGAACTTGACTCCCGCCGTTTCGTCGCGATCGTCGACGACGGCGTCGACGCCGAGCTCCGTGAGCTCTTCGTAGATCCGCTCGCCCTCAAGGCTCGCCCGCTCGTCGTCCCGGTTGGCGACGATAACGGCAGCCTGGAACGGGGCGATCGCCTTGGGCCAAGTGAGCCCGGCGTCGTCGTGGTACTGCTCCGCAACAGCCGCCATGATCCGCGAGATCCCGATGCCGTAGCAGCCCATCTCGAACGGCCGCTCCGAGCCGTCCTCGTCCACGAAGGTGGCCTTCAGCGGGTCCGAGTACTTCGTGCCGAGCTGGTAGATGTGCCCCACGACGATCGACCGGCCGACCCGGAGCTCGCCACCGTCGTTCGGGCAGCGGTCGCCGGAGCGGATCACGACGACGTCCTCGTACAGGTCGACGCGGAAATCCCGGGGAGTGTTCGCCCCAGTGACGTGGTGATCGGGGCGGTTGGCGCCCGTCACCCAGTTCCCCTTCCCGCGGACCATGTGGTCAGCGAGGATCTGCACGCCGTCGGGCAGCCCCCGGGGCCCTACGTACCCCTTCGCGAGCCCGTGTGCAACGAAGTCTTCCTCATCGAACGTCCGGACGGGCTTGGGGAAGAACAGGCGCTCCAGCTTCGCCTCCTCTATCTCCCTATCCCCGGGAACGAGGACTGCGACCGGCCGCCCGTCGACGTCGAACATCATGCACTTCAGAACCTCGGTTCGGTCGCGCGACAGGAAGGCCGCGACCGCCTCGACGGCGGCAGCGCCCGGCGTGTGCACTTCGGTCAGTGGCTCCGTTTCTACCCGGACGTCCGGCTGGAGGACGAGTGGGCGCGCAGCCTTCATGTCGGCGATGTAGTCGCCGTCCGCGCACTCCACGAAGAGGTCCTCTCCGACTTCGGCCACGGCCATGAACTCGTGGTTGATCCCGCCCCCGATCTGCCCTGGCTCGGCCTCGACCACTACGTAGCGGAGGCCACACCGGTCGAAGATTCGCCGGTAGGCCGCAGACATCACCTGGTAGGAGCGGGCCATCCCTCCCTCGTCCCGGTCGAACGAGTACGCGTCCTTCATCAGGAACTCCCGACCCCGCAACAACCCGAACCGCGGCCGGAACTCGTCGCGGTACTTCCACTCGATCTGGTACAGGTTCACGGGGAGATCCCTGTAAGAGGGCCGGTCGCCCGCGACCAGAGGTGTCACAGCTTCTTCCTGGGTGGGCCCAAGGAGCATCTCGCGCCCGTGGCGATCCCGGAGCTTGAACAGCAAGTCGCCGTACAGGCCATAGCGACCCGTCGTCTTCCACGGATCGGCCGGCAGGGTGATCGGCAACCGGATCTCCTGCGCTCCGGAGGCGTCCATCTCCTCCCTGACGATGCGCTCGACCTTCCTCATCGTGCGTAGGCCGAGCGGGAGCGTGGCTGAGATCCCGGAGACGACCGGCCGGATGAACGCGGCGCGAAGCAGCAGCCGGTGGGACGGGACCTCGGCCTCGGCCGGGTTCTCACGTAGCGTGGGCGCGAAGAGCTTCGAGAGCCTCATGGAGCCCAAAGGATACCGGCCCCGCTACGGCTGCGAGACGAGGCTGAACGTCTGCTGCCAGTCTTCCGTCGCCCCGGACCCGTCAGACCTCGCGTACTGGCTCACGATCGCGACCATCGCGGGGCTGGTGGGGTCGCGGTTCGCAGCGCCGTATGCGCCCCAGGGCTCCGGGCCCACGACCGCCTCCATCCGGGCCGTTCCCGAGGCGAGAAGGATGCTCCGACCCCCCGTTCCACCCGGCGGGATCGACGTGGCACAGGCTGAGAGGAACTCGCCGGTCACGGCGCTCGCTTGACTGTGGGAGACGTACAGGTTGCCCGAGCCGTCGGTGGCCACGACCGGCCAGCCCACGTCGGTCTCGGGTGCTCCGATCACGCCGGTCCGCGTGATCTTCGAGCCGCTGATCGTGCCGCCGGGTTTGAGCTCGTACCAGCGCACAGTCGCCTCGAGGTAGCCGTCCGTGTTGGAGTCCGGTCGCAGGTTCCGCGCGGCTTTGTGTGCCGCATAGACGCGGCCGAGATCGGCATCGTGGGGGGCGTTCACGAACCGGAGGTCGCCCGGATCCCACAAGGTGTTCGGGTTCGCGAGCCCACCGCCTCCCTGCGTCGCCGACGATGCCGCCTCCACCTTGCCCGCCGGCGAGCCGATCGGCAACGATCTTGGTACCGCACCAGGTCGCTGGTCGCCCGCGGTCGCGTTCGGGACGGTGACGAGGAGGATCCACGACTTGCGCTGGGAGCCATTCGAGGCGAGGAACCCCATCACGAACACCTGGCTGTACTGGTCGTAGACGATCTTCGGGTTGAACAGCCATGTTCCCAGGGGGAACGAGAAGAACGGCGCGAACGAGGCGGGCCCAAGCTTGGACACGCCCTCCAGGTCATACAGAGCGTAGGAGGTGTTGACGGCCGCCAAGATCCAGTCGGTCCCCATCGCGCCCGTCGGATCAGCAGGCGATTCGTCGCCGATCCGCGGGATCGCATCGAAGCTCATCGAGACGACCGGATCGTTCCCCAGGGCAACAGGGGCCGCCGCTCGTGCAGCGGGCGTCGCGGACTGGAACCGGGCGCGGCTGGTGCCGTAGGAGCTCGGCAGCTTGGTCGCTGCACGTCCGTGACCGCCGGGCACGGACGCAAACGCGGGTTGGCCGAACGTACCAAGCGCAAGGGGCCACAGCCAAGCAGACCGGCGGAGCGAGGCGACGGATCGCGCTCACGTTCCTCCTCAGAGCTTGGGGACCGCCGTTCGACGCTACCAGACACCTCGCCCGACTCGCGAGCCCGGGTCGGGTCACGGGCCCGGATCCGGCCATTGACGTGGAAGACGTCAGCCCCCAGAATCACTGGCACGATGACGCGCACGATTGGTCGCCGCTGGTCCTGGCCCTGGGCCTGGAAGAGCCCGGAGCCGCCGCGCGTCTAGGACAAGCCGACAAGAATCGCGAGACGGCCCCGGGCGATCCGCCCGGGGCTTCAGCATTGATGAGGGGGTGTGAGCGATCAGGATCAGACCCGACCACGCGACATTCGACGCGCTGGCCGCGGCGTGGCCGCTCGTCCCTATGTGGACCGAGCTGCTTGCCGACGTGTCCACCCCGGTGGGGATCTTCCCGGCGCTCGCCGCGGGCGGCCCGGGCTTGTTGCTCGAGAGCGTGGAGCGATCAGAGCGATGGGGGCGGTACTCGTTCGCGGCCGGCGACCCGGCGGCTGTCATCGTGGCCGATGGCAGCGGCGTCGCCGTTCACGACATGGCCCGTCCGCTTCCGATCGCTGTCCCCGACCGGGAGGCTCCGACCCGAGAAGGGCTCCGTGCGGTGGCCGACTCCCTCGCCGCCCCAAGGCTTCCCGAGCTGCCCTCCCTTACAGGCGGGCTGATGGGGTACCTGGCATACGAAGCCGCGGAGCTTCTCGACGGCCACCCGACGCCGCAGCCGGCGAGCGCCCCGTGTCCACCCGTCGGGCTCCTGGTCGTCGACCGCGCCGTTGTGTTCGACCACTGGCGGCAGCGGCTCCTCCTCGTCGCGCACGTGCCTCAAGGACGGTACGAGGAGGGTGCTGAAGCGCTCGAAGCGCTCGCCGGTACGGTCACGTCGGCCGTTCCGCCAGCGCCGGAGCCGGTCGGCACCGACGAACCACCTCGGCCCGACGGGGAGGCGAACATGCCCGATGACCGCTACCGAGAGATCGTGGCGGCATTCAAGGAGCACATCCTGGCCGGCGACATCTACCAGGGCGTCCCCTCCCGGCGGATCTCCTTTTCGGCCGGAGAGGGTGGGTTTCCGATCTACCGGCGGCTGCGCGTGACCAACCCGGCCCCTTACATGTTCTTCGTCCGGATGCTTGGGATGGAACTCGCCGGCTCGTCGCCGGAGCCGCTCCTGCGCGTGGAGGGCAGGCGTGTGACGACGCGTCCGATCGCCGGCACCCGTCCCCGCGGTCGGACTGACGTTCGGGACAGGCTCTTGGAGCACGAGCTCCTGGCCGATCCGAAGGAACAGGCCGAGCACGCAATGCTCGTCGATCTCGCCCGCAACGATCTCGCTCGCGTCTGCAAACCGGGGACCGTGCGTCCCACAGAGCTGATGGTCGTGGAGCGATTCTCCAAGGTCATGCACATCGTGAGCACGGTCGAAGGCGAGCTCGCCGAAGGCCAGGACGCCCTCGATGCCCTGGCCGTCACATTCCCGGCCGGAACGGTCACCGGCGCACCCAAGCGACGGGCGATGGAGCTGATCGCCGAAGCTGAGCCGACCGCGCGCGGGCCGTACGCGGGCGCCGTCGGCTACCGGACCTTCGCCGGCGACCTCGACTTCTGCATCACGATCCGCACGGCCGTCGTCGCCGACCGGGTAGCGCACGTGCAGACCGGCGCCGGCGTGGTGGCTGACTCCGACCCCGAGGCCGAGCTCGCCGAGACGAAGGCCAAGGCGGCGGCCCTCCTACCCGCGGTCGCCGGCCCCGGTTCCGGCCTCGAGACGGGAGAGACTCCGCGATGATCCTCGTCGTCGACCACTACGACTCCTTCACGTATAACCTCGTCCAGCTCGTCGAGAGTCTCGGCCACCGCACGGAGGTCGTGAAGAGCGTCGCCGCGCCGGCCGAGACGCTCGCCGAGCGCCGGCCGGATGCCGTGATCCTGTCCCCCGGACCCGGGCGTCCGGAGGTCGCGGGATGCTTCCCCAGGCTACTGCAGCTCCTACCTGCCGAGACGCCGGTCCTCGGTGTCTGCCTCGGCCACCAGGCGATAGGAATCGCCTACGGCGGCCTGGTCGAACGCGCCGTGCCGGTCCACGGCAAGGCCTCGCTCGTCCACCATGAGGGCCGTGGCATCCTCGAAGGCGTTGGAAGTCCGTTCGAGGCTGGTCGCTATCACTCCTTGGTCGTGCTTCGAGACTCGCTTCCCGCCCAGCTCGAGCTCACCGCCTGGAGCGAGGATGGGCTGGTCATGGCCATCCAGCACCGGGAGCTGCCGCGCTTCGGCGTGCAGTTCCATCCCGAGTCGATCCTGACTCCCGAGGGCCCGACGATCATCGAGAACTTCCTGGCGCTCGCCGGCCGGTAGTCCGAGCCGGACTAGTGTGTCGCCGTCGCTCCGGAAGCCTTCTGGGCCGCGATACGCTCGGCCTCCTCGACCAGGGCTTCGACGAAGCGGCCCTCTGGAACCTTTCCCTTGACCTCGCCCTTGACGATCAGGTGACCGAAGCCCTTGCCCGCAGCGATCCCGAGGTCGGCCTCACGCGCCTCGCCGGGGCCGTTCACGACGCACCCCATGACCGCAACTCGGATCGGGACCTTGATCCCCTTCCTCGCGAGAGCCTCGTTGACCCGTCGGGTGAGGCCGAGCACGTCGACCTCCGCGCGGCCGCACGAGGGGCACGCGACCAGGTCCAGGCCGCGTTCGCGCAACCCGAGAGACTTGAGGATCTCGAGCCCGACCTTGACCTCCTCGACAGGGTGGTCGGTGAGCGAGACTCGGATCGTGTCGCCTATGCCCTCCGCCAGGAGCGTGCCGATCCCGACCGCGTTCTTGATACCGCCGATCGGCATCGGGCCGGCCTCTGTGACACCGAGGTGGAGGGGGTACTCGCACTTCTCCGCGAGCATGCGGTAGGCCTCGATCGTCGTCGCGGCGTGGGAATGCTTCACCGAGACCACGACGTCACTGAAGTCCTCGTCCTCGAGGATGCGCACCTCGCTCATCGCGGACTCGACCAGCGCCTCGGGTGAGCGCTTCCCGAACTTGAGCAGGACGTCCTTGTCGAGCGACCCCGCGTTGACACCGACCCGGATCGGAACTCCGCGGTCCTTCGCCTCGCGGGCGATGAGACGGAGCTTGTCGTGGTACCTGATGTTCCCGGGGTTGATTCGGAGGCCCTGGACCCCGGCCTCCAGCGCGGCCAGCGCGTACTTCCACTGGAAGTGGACGTCCGCGACCACGGGCACGGTCGATCTGGCTGCGATCTCCTTCAGCGCCTTCGCGTCCTCCCACAGCGGCACGGCCACCCGGACCACATCGACACCGGCAGCGACAACCGCGGCGATCTGCTGCAGCGTCGCGTCGACATCGGACGTCTTGGTGGTGGTCATCGTCTGGACCGACACCGGCGCGCCGCCGCCGATCTCCACGGCCCCCAGTCGGACCTTCCGCGACTTTCGCCTGTTCGCAAGCATCGCTTCCAGGCTACCCGGTCACTCGCCGAACACGTGGAAGGTGACCTGACGCTCCTTCGGCTCGTCCATCTCGAACAGGATGAGCCGCTGCCAGCGACCGAACATCGGCTCCCCCGCCGCCACAGGGATTGCGTGGGAGGTGGCCGATAGGAGCATCGACTTCACGTGGCAATGGCCGTTCTCCCGTTCGTGCGACTCGTCGAGGTTCTGGGTCCGACGTTCCATGTCGTCGTGTGCGTAGTAGACGTCTTCGGGCACGAGCTGCTGTACCCGGTTCCGGAAGTCCTCGAGAGCCCCGTTCTCCCACTCGTTGATGAGCAACGCGGCCGTCGTGTGGGCGCAGAACGCGATCGCGGCGCCGTCGGTCACGCCCGAGTCCTTGATCGCGCGCTGAAGCTCCTCGGTGAGATCCAGGTAGGAGTACTGCTGCATCGCAGGGATGTCGATCGTGATGGTCCAGGACTTCAAGAGGCTCTCCTTGTCTCGGTTGCAGGGGCGATGGGGAGCTCGAACGTGAACACACTTCCCCTCCCCACCTCACTCTCGGCGCGAATCCGGCCTCCGTGGGCTTCGACCACCGACCTCGCGATGGCCAGGCCGATCCCGGTTCCCCCATCCTTCTGAGATCGGGCGGGGTCGACCCGGTAGAAGCGCTCGAACAGCCTCGGCAGGTGCTCCGGGGGGATCCCGGGGCCGGTGTCCGCGACGCTCACCTCGCACGTCTTGTCCACGCGCTGGGCGGAGACGACCACCTCCCCACCCGGCGGCGTGAAGCGCACGGCGTTGTCGAGCAGGTTGAACAGGACCTGGTGCACACGCTCCTGGTCGACGAAGACCGCAGGCAAGCCGTCGGGCACACGATTCTCGACCCTGACATCGCGATCCGAGCACGCGACCTCGATCTCGGACAGCACCTGCGAAACGATCCGGTAGAGGGCTGTCTCCTCCAGGCGGAGCGGCACCTCCCCGGACTCGAGGCGGGAGAGATCGAGGAGCTGGTCGACGAGCCGACCGAGACGGTCCGACTGCGCGAGCATGACCTGCAGCGTCTCGGGGTCGGGCCGCTCGACACCGTCGAGCAGGTTCTCCAGGTGCGCCCGGAGCGCTGAGATCGGCGTCTTGAGCTCATGCGAGACGTTGGCGATCAAGTCCTGTCGCAGGCGCTCGAGGTCCTCCAGCTCGCCGCTCATGCGGTTGAAGGCCGCCGCGAGCTGCCCCACCTCGTCCCGCGAGTTCGTACGGACGCGCTGGCTGTAGTCGCCGGTCTCCATCTTCCGCGCGGCTTGTGCCATGTCGCGCAGCGGTTGTGTCATCCCACGGGCAAGCCAGCGTGCGACGGCGAGCGCGATCGCCGCCGCGACCGCGCCGGTCGCGAGAAGCTGCCACCAGAAATCCCGGAGGAACCGGACGGTTGCCGGGATAACGCCCGGTGCAGGCCTGACCGCATACATCATCCCCGGGGACTGGCCCGCGCCCCGGACCGGCACCGCCGCGTACTCAAGGCCGCCGGCGATGCCGATGTGCACCCGGTCGTCAGAGAACTCAGGCGGGGCCGTGCCCTGTGGGCCGTACCAAGTGAACGTGCCTTCCCGCAGGACCACCAGGGATACCCCCTCGGGCACCTCCGGCAACTGCTTCGAGGCGGCCGCTTGGCTTGCCAGACGAGCAAGACGGCCGAGCTCCGCCTCGCGAAAGGCACTCCGGAGGGCGACGCCGAGGAACACGAACATGAGCACCAGCGTCAGCCCGACCGCGAACACGATCGTCGAGCCGAGCTTGGCGCGGATCGTCGGGAGCTTCTCGAGGGGTCTCACGGCCGCGAGATTCGGTCCTCGAAGGCGTATCCCACGCCGTGGACCGTCCGGATGAAGCGCGGCTCGACCCCGTCCTCACCCAGCTTGCGGCGGATTCTCGCGACGTGGGAGTCCACGACGCGACCGCCTGCATAGTCCCGGTAGCCCCACACGCGATCCATGAGCTGCTCCCGCGTGAAGACGACCCCCGGATCGCGAGCCAGGGTCAGCAGGATCTCGAACTCGAGCGGCGTGAGTGAAACCTCGACGCCATCGACGGACACGCGCCTGCGCGACGGGTCGATCTCGAGCGACCCCTGTCTGATCGGCCCCGTCGTCGAGGGCGACCGAATCCGGTCGACCCGACGCAGGATCGCCTTCACGCGCACCGCCAGCTCCCGGAGGCTGAACGGCTTTGTGAGGTAGTCGTCGGCACCGACCGCGAAGCCGGCCACCTTGTCGGACTCCTCGGTGCGAGCTGTCAGCATGAGCACGGGCACCCAGCCGTTGCGCTGGATCTCCCTGCAGACCTCGAGACCGTCCATCCCCGGCAGCATGAGGTCCAGCACGACTAGGTCGGGGTGCGTCGCTGACGCAAGCTCGATGGCCTGCGGTCCATCGCCGGCCACCGTGACGGTGTAGCCCTCGCTCTCAAGCCTCGCGCGGACGGCTTCGGCGATGGCCTCCTCGTCGTCCACGACCAGGACCCTCTGGGGCATCACGGTTCAAATCGTAGCCGCGGAGTGCCGCGGGCCCTGGGGTCGGTTGTTGAGAACTTGTGGCAAGGAAGGAATGCGCCGGCTCGTTGACAGGTGGGGAAGGCCTACGGATGGAGCTGGACCGGTTTGGTGATGTCCAGATACACCACCGCCACGAACAGGATGATGAAGACCGCCGCCACGGCAACCGAGATCGGAACCATCTTCCGCATGTCGACTCGCTTGCGCCGGACCTTCTCGATCGCCAGTACCGCGAGGTGACCTCCGTCGAAGGGCGGCAACGGAAGCAGGTTGAGGAGCCCGATGAACACGTTTACGAACGCGAAGATCCAGAGGATGTCCCAGAAGCGGCCGCTGGACGCCGTCTGGGCCGCGACCTGCCCGATCCCGATGATGCTCACCACATCCGTGCTCTTGCGCTCCGCGTCGGTGAAGAGCAGCTTGAAGACCCGTCCGATCCCGTCGGGTCCGAACAGCCGCGCCACGCCCTTCACGGAATCCGCGACCCCGGTTGCGATGAGGCCCCCCGCCCCGCCGACCGACCCTGCCGGGCCGGCGGTCTCGCGCGCCCAGCCGAGCAGCACTCCGATCCTTCCAACCCGCTTGCCATCCACTGTCGAAAGGACCGGCGTGATGGTGACGGTGATCTCCTCCCCCTCCCGGAGGATCCGCAGAGTGACGGGCTCACCGACGTGCTTCCGCGTGTAGCGGACGAGCTGCAGGTCCGTCGGGTCCGAGATGCCGTCGATCCCAACGATACGGTCTCCAGTCCGAAGGCCAGCCGCAGCGGCCGGCGAGGTCTGGCCCCCAAGTGTGGGCGCGACGCCGGCGACGAGCGGACCGTGCTCGACCGGTTGCCCCACCGCCGCAAGCCAGATGGCGAAGACGACGAAAGCCAGAACGAAGTGGGTCGCGGGACCCGCGAAGATCACGAGCGCGCGCTGCCAGATCGGCTTCCCCCCGAACGTCCGAGGCAGATCGTCCACAGGGACCTCTTCGTACGGGTTCATGCCGGCGATCTTCACGTAGCCGCCGGCGGGAATCGCCTTGACGCCGTACTCGGTCTGCCCGCGGCGGAACGACCAGAGCCTTGGCCCGAACCCCACGAAGAACTCCTCGACCTTGATCCCGAACCACTTCGCCATCCCGAAGTGCGCAGCCTCGTGGACGACTATCACGAGGATGAGAGCCACGAAGAACGAGATCTCGGCGATCGTGCCGGCCATCACGGCCCCCGGCTCAACGGGCCTCGATGATCTCGACGGCGCGGTGGCGGGCCCACGAGTCGGCCCGCTCCAGGTTCACTGCCGAGACGACCGAGGAAGGCGCTTCGTGCCCGTCGACGACCGCCTGCACTACCTCGACGACACGTGTGAGGGGGATCTTCCCCTCGAGGAACGCCATGACGGCCACCTCGTTTGCAGCGCTCATCACCGCAGGGAAGGTGAGACCCAACTCGCCGACTCGGTAGGCGAGGTCGATCGCCGGAAATGCCTCGCGGTCGACGGACTCGAAGGTGAGCTTCCGATCGGCGATCGGTACGGGCTGGATCCCGGTCGGCAGCCGCTCGGGCCAGGCGAGAGCAAGCTGGATAGGAAGTCGCATGTCTGCCGTCGCGAGCTGCGCAAGCAGCGTGCCGTCCCGGAACTCCACCAGGGCATGCACGAGCCCCTCTGGATGGATCAGCACGTGGATCTGTGAGTATGCGATCCCGAAGAGGTAGTGGGCCTCGATTACCTCGAGCCCCTTGTTCATCAGTGTGGCCGAGTCGATCGTGATCTTCGGGCCCATGTGCCACACGGGGTGTGCGAGCGCCTCTCTCACCGACGCCCTGGCCAGCTCATTCCGGCTCCAGCCGCGGAACGGCCCTCCCGAGCCGGTGAGGATCAAGCGCTTCACGTCCTCCTTGCGCTCCGTGCGGAGCAGCTGCGCCAACCCCGCGTGCTCCGAATCGACGGGCACCAGCCGTTCCGGCTCGCCCTTGACCAGGTCCATGACCAGCTCGCCGCCAACGACAAGGCTTTCCTTGTTCGCAAGTGCAAGGGTCTTCCCGCTCTGCAGTGCGGCGAGTGTGGGCGCGAGGCCGGCCGCACCGACGAGCGCGTTCACCACCGTGTCGGCATCCACCTCGCGCGCCAGGCTCTCCGCGGCGTCGGGGCCGACGAGGATCTCGACGCCACGGATTCTGCCGAGCTTCTCCCGCAGGTCGTTCTCGGCCCCCTCGTCGGCGATCGCCACATGGGTCGGCAGGAACTCGCGGATCTGTCCAACGAGCAGCTCGTGGTTCGTGCCGGCCGAAAGGCCCACGACCTTGAAGCGATCGGGATTCCGGCGGACAACCTCCAGGGCCTGCGTTCCGACCGATCCGGTCGATCCGAGGATGGCCAGCGTGCGCATCTCTCCAAGGTTACCCTCGACAGGCCGAATCTACGAAGGTCACCGATCGGGACTCCACCGGTGGCGAGAGCGCGGCTAGGAAAGGACGAGTCGCAGGAACATGAAGGCGGCCGGCGCCACGAAGAGCATGGAGTCGATCCGGTCCAGCACGCCTCCGTGCCCCGGCAGAATGCCGCCCATGTCCTTCAGTCCCATGTCGCGCTTGATCAGCGACTCGGCCAGATCCCCCAGCGGCGCGAAGATGGCCACGACGACCGCAAGCCCGACGGAGCGGCCCAAGGTCTCCACCAATGAGACATAGGGAGCGACGATCCCGACCGAAAGCGCGACAACCACGAGCGTCCCGACGATCGCCCCCTCGATCGACTTCTTCGGACTGATCGTGGGGGCGAGTGGACGGCTACCCCACCACGACCCTGCGATGAATGCGGCTGTGTCGTAGGCAACCGTGAGCCCGATGACCGACGTGACAAGCGCCCGCCCGTCCGGGGCTTTCAGCATCGCAAGAGCGTAGCCAGCGAGCAGCGGCCCATAGGCGACGCCGAGGACCGTCATCGAGAGATTCGACACGACGTTCTGGCGGTGGTTGGCTGGCGTCGCCATGTACCAGAGGAACGTCGCGACAACAGCCAACGCGAACATGGCGATCATCGCGCCCTCTCCACGGTAGTAGGCACCGGCCAGCACCAGCACGCCGGAAGCGAGCCCCAGGGCTGTCGCCGGTTGGTGGTGCCGTTTCTGCAGGGCCCGGTAGAACTCGCCCTGGGCCCAAAGGACGATCAAGGAAGCCACCACGGCAAAGGCTCCTCCGGCGATCGCGATGCTGCCGACCGCCAAGCCCGCGAGGATGATCCCCGTCAGGAACGCCGCGGGCATGTCCCTGGCGGATAGTCTCCGCTCGTGCTCGGCGCCTACCTCCATCGCGGTCGGTTCCTGCCAGCTCGGGCCGCCGAGTCCCTCGCCCCCGACCTTGACCGCGCGGGCCGGCTGCTCCTGCTCGCCGAGGCCCGCCGGGACTTCCTCCTCGACCTCGCCACGGCCGCCTAGCAAATCCGTCAGCGATGTCTCGACCGGCGCGGGCTCCGGCTCCACGCGCACCTCCTCGCGCACCGATTCGGCGAAGTGCTCGGCCGCGGCTTCCACGGCCTCGGCGCTCGGCTTCTCCTCGGCCTCCGGCTCTTCCAGCTCGGAGACGGCTTCCTCCTCGCCCCCGGGAGCCGGGAGCTCCGCGTAGGGCTCGGGTTCCTGGGCGACGTCCTCGATCGAGACGTACTCCTCGGTGACGTACTCAACGGGTAGCTCGCCGGTCTCCGGTTCCTCTCGCCACGGTTCCCCGGGCCCCTCGAACGGCTCCTCTCCTCCGGCGGCCGCCTCGCGCTCATCGGCCACACCGGCTGACCCAGAGCCGACGTCGGGGGGCTCGGGCTTTGGGGCGACCGACTCCTCGGCTTCCCCCTCCTCGATTGCAGGCGCCTGAGTCTCTGGCCAGTCGACGTCTTGGATGGGTTCGAAGAATCTGTCCAGGTCCTCGAACAGGTCGTCCTTGTTCTCGCCTTCGGGCACTAGATCTCCTTGAGCTCCTGCTCCTTGTGCACGACGATCTCGTCGATCTCGGCTACGTGCCGATCCGTCAGCTTCTGCAGGTCCTTCTCAGATCGCATGAGGTCATCTTCTGAGATGGCGTGCTCCCGCTCAAGTCCCACGAGATCTTCCTTCGAGTGACGCCGGATGTTCCGAACAGCAACCCGGCCTTCCTCTCCGCGCTGATGAACGAGCTTGATGAGCTCCTTGCGACGCTCCTCCGTGAGCGGCGGGAAGCTCAGCCGGATCACGTTCCCGTCGTTGGACGGCGTGATGCCGAGATCACTCGCGAGGATCGCCTTCTCCATGGCGGACACGGCGTTCCTGTCATACGGCTGGATCAACAGCGTCCGCGGCTCCGGCACGGAGAACGAGGCAAGCTGCTGGATCGGCACCTTCGTACCGTAGTAGTCCACGTTGATCCGCGAGAGCAGAGCCGGCGCCGCCCGCCCGGTTCGGATGCCGGCAAGCTCCTCCTTCAGCACGACGACGGCCTTCGTCATCTTCTCGGCCGCGTCCCCGAGCGTGGTCTCGACAGTCACGGGGCACCTCCGTGAACGAGCGTCCCGATTGGCTCGCCCAACAGCGCCCGGCGGATGTTCCCTTCCCGGCGAAGGTCGAACACTATGATCGGCAGCTTGTTCTCCATGCAGAGAGAGATAGCCGTGGCGTCCATGACCTGATAGCCCTCGCGGAGGACGTCGATGTACTCGATCTCCTCGAACCGACGCGCGTTCGGTTGCACGTGAGGATCTGCGTCGTAGACGCCGTCCACCTTCGTACCCTTCAGGATGGCCTCTGCCTTGATCTCCAGTGCTCGCTGGGCCGCGGTGGTGTCGGTGGAGAAGTAGGGGGCGCCCATACCGGCCGCGAAGATCACCACCCGCCCCTTTTCCAGGTGCCGGATGGCCCGAAGCGGCAGATAGGGCTCGGCGATCTGCGCCATCTGTATCGCCGTCTGCACGCGCGTCGTCACGTTGATCTTCTCCAGCGCGTCCTGTAGCGCAAGGGCGTTCATGACCGTGGCCAGCATGCCCATATAGTCGGCCCGGGCGCGATCGATGCCGGGAGCCTGCCGGCCGCGGAAGATGTTGCCGGCCCCGACCACGACCGCCGTCTGGACGCCGATGTCGAGCACCTCGGCGAGCTGGCGAGCGAGGAGCGCGGTCGCGTCGACCGAGATGCCGTAGCCGGTATCCGCCGGCGAGAAGACGTCGCCTGAGAGCTTGAGAAGGACACGGTGGTAGACGGTCCGCGAGGCATGCTGCGCCCGATCCGCGTCACCCATCCCACGCAGTCCCTCAGTCGACGTCCTCACCCAGCTTGTACCGGACGAACCGCCGCACGGCAACCTTCTCCCCGACCTTCCCGGAGATTTCGTCGATCATCTGCTGGATCGTCTTCGAGTCGTCCTTCACGAAACTCTGATCGAGCAGGACGTTGTCTTCAAAGAACGCTTTGAGCTTGCCCTCGACGATGTTCGAGATGACCTTGTCCGGCTTGCCCATCTCCCGCGCCTGCGCCTCGTAGACGCGGCGCTCGCCCTCGACGATCTCCTTGGGGACATCCTCCCGCGAGAGCCAACGGGGGGAAGCCGGGCTCGCGATGTGAAGCGCGACGTCCTTGGCAAGACGGCGGAACTCGTCGGTGTTCGCAACGAAGTCCGTCTCGCAGTTCACCTCCACGAGAACGCCGACGGTGTTGTTGAAGTGGATGTAGCTCTCGACGAGACCCTGGTTGGCGGATCGACTCCGCCGCTTCTGAGCCGACGCGAGCCCCTTCTCCCTCAGGATGGTGGTCGCACGCTTGACGTCGCCGCCCGCCTCCTCCAGGGCCCGCTTGCAGTCCATCATGCCGGCTCCGGTCGCCTGCCGAAGCTGCCTGACCTGTTCTGCTGAGATGCCTGTCATCCGTTCTCCTGTGTCGGCTGGTCGGAATCCCCGAGCGTGTCTTCTGTTGGAGGCAACGGCGGCTCCGGGGCGCCTCCGGGCGCATCCTCTGCCTGCGACGCTGCTGGCTCCGTCGAAGTGAACGGCACTGATCCCTGCGGCTCGCCGTCGCCGACGGACACGACGAGCGGGGGCTCGGGTTC
>JBFMCN010000002.1:0-6150 GCA_040754475.1 Actinomycetota bacterium
TCGATGGTGCCGCGGCAGCGGCACCATCGACTCGCCGTGCGAGCCGAGCGTCATGGCCTCGACGACGTGCGGTGAGACGTCGAGCTCCTCGGCGATGAAGTAGCGCAGTCGGGAGGAGTCGAGGACGCCGGCCATGCCGAGAACCCGCTCCTTCGGGAACCCGGAGACCTCAGAGGCAAGGTACGTCATCTCGTCGAGAGGATTCGTAACGACGATGAGGACCGCACTCGGCGAACCCGGGACGACCCGTTCGATGACGCTCCGGACGATCCCGGCGTTCCGGGCAAGTAGATCCATCCGGCTCATGCCGGCCTGCCGTGGGAATCCGGCGGTTATCACGACGACGTCCGAGCCGGTCGTGTCGGCATAGTCGTTCGTGCCCACGAGGCGGGGCTCGAACCCCTCGATCGGCGCAGACTCCTTGATGTCGAGGGCAAGGCCCTGCGGGAGACCCTCGACGATGTCGACGAGAACCACCTCATCGAGGTCTCTCTGAGCGATCCGCATGCCGGTCATCTGACCGACGTACCCGGTTCCGATGACGGCGACGCGGATGTCAGCCCTGGAGCTTCTCGATGACGGCGTCGGCGACCTGCGACGTGCCGACCGCCGTCGGGTCCTCCCGGGTCGGCTTCATGTCGTACGTGACCGACCGGCCTTCCGCGATGACGGCGGCGATCGCCGCCTCGAGCCGGTCGGCCGCGTCCCGCTCCCGCAGGTGACGGAGCATCAGGACGCCCGAGAGCATCATCGCCATCGGGTTGGCTTTGTTTGCGCCCTTGTACTTCGGGGCGCTCCCGTGCGTAGCTTCGAACACCGCAGCGTCGTCGCCCATGTTCGCGCCGGGCGCCACACCCAGTCCTCCGACGAGACCTGCGCAAAGGTCCGACACGATGTCCCCGTAGAGGTTCGGAAGGACGAGGAGGTCGTACTCCTCCGGCCGCTGGACCAGCTGCATCGTCAAGTTGTCGACGATCCTGTCCTCGAAGGCGATATCCGGGTACCCGTCCGCAACCAGGCGGGCGGTCTCCAGGAACAGCCCGTCCGAGAACTTCATGATGTTCGCCTTGTGAACGGCCGTCACCTTCCTGCGGCCCTCGCGTCTCGCGTGCTCGAAGGCGAACCGCACGATCCGCTCCGTCCCTGCGACCGAGATCGGCTTGATGGAGATCCCGGCGTCGTCGCGGATCTGCTTGCCGCTCTTGTCGGCGACGAACTCGATCAGCTCTCTCGCCTCCGCCGTCCCGCGTTCGAACTCGATGCCCGCATACAGGTCCTCGGTGTTCTCGCGGACGATCACTATGTCGACGTTCTCGTACCTCGAGCGGACGCCGGGATACGACTTGCAGGGCCGCAGGCACGCGTAGAGATCAAGCTCCTTGCGGAGGGCCACGTTCACGCTGCGGAACCCACCCCCCACGGGCGTCGTTATCGGCCCCTTGATCGCCACCTGCGTGTCGCGGATCGATTCGAGCACATGGCCGGGAAGCGGCGTGCCGTAGAGCTCCATCACTTCGGCACCCGCATCGTGCACGTCCCAATCGAAGCCGACCCCGGTCGCCTCCAGGACCCGCCGCGTGGCCTCCGAGATCTCCGGACCCACACCGTCGCCGGGGACGAACGTGACTCGATGACTCATTCCTCTGCTCCCCGTCGGAACTCCGACAATTGTGTCATCCGGGCTGCGTCACCCGGAGCAGGAGTACCCTCTGTCACCCGGAGGCGGGGCCGAGTAGGCTACGTGGACCGCCGCCGGGCACGCGCAGTATCCAGCATCAGGACAAGGGGGTTCGGAGCAGAGTATGGCCGAGAAGGGTCTCGAGGAAGTCGTCGCCGCATCCACCACGCTATCCGACGTCGATGGGAACGCCGGGCGCCTGTGGTACGTCGGCTACGACATCCACGATCTCGCGGCGAGCTCCACCTTCGAGGAGGTCGTCTTCCTGCTGCACAACGGTCGTCTACCGACCCGGTCCGAGCTCGCCGCGCAGAACGAATGGCTCGCCCACGAGCGACAGATCTCCCGCTTCCTCGCAGACCTCATGCCCACCCTCGCGCAGGTGGCGTCGCCGATGTCGATGCTCCGCACGACGGTTTCCGCATCGTCCGCATACGACCCGGACGGCTGGGAGAACACCCCCCAGGCGAACGAACGCAAGGCGATGCGTCTGGTCGCCACGACGCCGACGCTCATCTCGATGTACCACAGGATGCGGACCGGTCAGGACGTGGTACGACCCGACGGGAGGCTCCCCCACGCAGCCAACTTCCTCTACATGCTGCTCGGGGAGATACCGGACGAGGAAGACGCGGCGACGCTCGACACGACGCTCGTGCTGTACGCGGACCACACGATGAACGCATCCACGTTCACCGGGCGCGTGATCGCGTCGACCCTCTCCGACATGTTCTCCGCGATCACCGGCGCCATCGCCGCGCTCAAGGGCCCTCTCCACGGCGGGGCGAACGAAGAGGCCATGCGGATGCTCGAGGAGATCGGCGAACCGGCTCGAGCCGAGGACTATGTCAAGAGCAAGCTCGCTCGGCGCGAGCGCATCATGGGCTTCGGTCACCGCGTCTACAAGACGGAAGACCCCCGAGCCACACACCTACGACGCCTCTCGCGCGAGATAGGAGAGCGCAAGGGCGACTCTCGCTGGTACGAGATCTCGGTCGAGATCGAGCGAGTCGTCGGCCGGGAGATCGGCCTCCGCCCGAACGTGGACTTCTACGCCGCCAGCGTCTACCACCTGCTCGGCATCCCTCACGACCTCATGACGCTGGTGTTCGCAGCGGCGAGGATGTCGGGCTGGACGGCGCACGTCCGCGAGCAGTACTCGGACAACCGATTGATCCGCCCGGAGTCCGAGTACATCGGACCGCGCAGTCGGCCCTTCGTGCCGATCGAAGAGCGAGGCTAGGGGTGAAGCGACAACACCTCAGCTGGGCGGCGCGGGCGGGGGCGGCATCGAAGGCAGCGTCGGCATAGCAGGCGTGCCGGTCGCCTGATCCCACACCCGGTTGAGGTGCTCCTGAATGTAGAGGCCGTCCGCGAACAAGAAGGCGATCAGGATGACGATCGCGAGCGCGGGCTCGACCGTCTGTACCAACCCAACGCGCTGCTCCATCGCCTGGACGTGCCGTGCCGTGTTGTACATGGCGATGAACGGCGGCACGATGATCACCCATCCGAAGATCAGCGCCATGAGCGACCGGGTGGGGCTGATGGTCTCGTCCCGTTGGAACCGGCGGGCCTCGTCGTTAACCTTGTAGTACCAGTAGAAGAAGTAGATGCCGAGCGTGACGACACTCAGCCCCAGCACCCCGAGCGGGTTGCGCTTCGTGTAGGTCTCTCCGCCAACGGTCACGAGCTCGGCCATCGATCCCTCCTTCGCACGGAACCGGCACGATCCCGGCACCGACCCACACAGCAGTCTAGGTGAAGCGGGCATGTGGCAGGCGGGCTCGCCGGTGTCCGACACTCCGGACCCAGCGCGGGAGAGGCTAGCCCCGTCGCTTCTTCCGCTTCGGCGCGCGCCGGCCGCGTGCCACGCGCGCCCCCGGTGAGGGAGTCGCCCTCATGGCTCGATTCCAGACCCGGTTGATGTGCTCCTGAAGGTAGATGGCGACTGGAATGACCGCCAGCGGGTACAGGAAGAGCATGACGGCGATGATGAGCGCCGGCATCACCCTCCGCTGAATCCCCACCCGCCCCTCCATCTCCTGGATGTGCTTTGCCGTATTGGACATGGCGATGAACGGCGGCGCCAAGAGAAGCCAACCAACGGTGATCGCCAGCAGGGAGCGGGCAGGGTTGATCGTCTCGTCGCGTTCGAAGCGGCGAATCTCGTCGTTCACCTTGTAGTACCAGTAGAAGGCGTAGATGCCGAGCGTCATGATGCTGAGGAGCAGCACATCGAGCGGAGTACGCCTCGCGTAGGTCTCTCCGCCGATCTTCACGGGCTCGGCCACTGATCTCTCCTCCGCACCGACCGCCGCAGTCTAGGCGATGCCCCCGTCCGGGCGCCGTGTCGCCTGCGCCTCGGCCGCCGCGACCGTGTTCACCATCAGCATGGCCACCGTCATCGGCCCGACGCCGCCGGGCACCGGGGTGATGGCCCCGGCGACCTCCTTCACCTCGTCGAAGGCGACGTCGCCGACCAGTCCATCCTCGGTCCTGTTCATGCCGACGTCCACGACGACCGCGCCCGGCTTGACCATGTCCTCGGTGACGGTGCGGGGACGGCCGACCGCGACGACCAGGACGTCCGCCTGCCGCGTGTACGAGCCAACATCCTGAGTGAGCGTGTGGCAGATCGTCACCGTGGCGTTGGCGCGATCGCTCTTCTGCGCCAGCATGATCGCCAGCGGCATCCCGACGAGCCCGCTGCGGCCGACGACGACGACGTGCTGCCCACGGACCTGTATGCCCTCCCGCACCAGCAGCTCCACGATGCCGTAGGGCGTCGCGGGGAGCAGATACCCCCTTCCTCGCACCATCAGCCCGACGTTCGTGGGCCCGAGGCAGTCGACGTCCTTCTCCGGCGCGACCGCCTGCAGCAGCGCGAGATCCGAGAGGTGTTTCGGGACCGGTAGCTGCACGATCAGCCCGCTGATCGCCGGATCGGCGTTCAACCGTTCGATCTCCTCGATCACGGTCGCTTCCGACACGTCGGCGGGGAGCTCGACACGCTCGGAGTACATGCCGACCTCCGCACACGCCCTCTGCTTCGAGCCGACGTAGACGTGAGAGGCCGGGTCGTCCCCGACCAGCACCGCCGCCAGCCCCGGCCGGACCCCCCTCGCCAGCAGCGCCTTCACACGATCGGCCACTTCGGCTCGGACCTGTGCCGCGATGGCCTTTCCGTCGATGATCCGCGCCGTCATCGCGGGCATCCTACCCACAGGCGCTCACGGCCGATCGGACTGCCGGTGGACGACGGACGTGCCGGGCTGCCGGTCAATGCCGGAAGTGCCGGACGCCGGTGACGACGACAGCCATCCCGTGGGCTTCGGCCGCTGCGAGCACTTCCTCGTCCCTGATCGACCCCCCGGGGTGGATCACGGCGGTTACGCCCGCTTCGGCGGCGATCTCGAGCGCGTCGGGGAAGGGAAAGAACGCGTCGCTCGCCATGACCGCGCCCTCGGCTCGATCCCCAGCCTTGCGCACCGCCAAGAACGAGGAGTCGACGCGCGACATCTGCCCCGCGCCGATCCCCACGGTCGCTAGGTTCTTCGCGAACACGATCGCGTTCGACCGCACCCACGCGGCGACGGTCCTGGCAAATAGCAGGTCGCGCCATTCGGCCTCACTCGGCTCCCGGACGGACACGACCTCCATCTCGCCCCTCGGCTCGGCCACAGGGTCCCGGTCCTGGACGAGGGCGCCGCCGGGCAGCAGGCGGACGTCGAGCCCGGCTTCGGAGGACAGCGGCGCCTGCACCACGCGGAGGGCCTTCTTACGCCCGAACGCCTCGAGGGCGTCGGACGCAAACGCAGGCGCCACCACGACCTCGGTGAAGACGTGGGCCATGGCCTCCGCCACCGCCGCGTCCACCTCGCCGTTGAAGGCAACGATTCCTCCGAAGGCGGACACCGTGTCCGATTCGAAGGCTCGCCGGTATGCGTCGGCCAGCGCGCCACCAACGGCTGCGCCGCACGGGTTGTTGTGCTTCACGATCACGGCGGCTGGCTCCGCGAACGCCCCGGCCAACGAGCACGCGGCGCCGAGATCCAGCCAGTTGTTGAACGACATCTCCTTGCCCTCGCGGAGCACCCGAGCGCCTCCAAACGGGCCCGGGCCGGCGACTTCCTCGTAGAGCGCGCCGCGCTGGTGCGGGTTCTCCCCATACCGCAGGTCGGCCATCTTCCGAAACGCCAGGCCGACGAACCCGGGCAACCCGCCGCCGTGTGGGCGAAGGCCTCCGCGGCGAGCGCCTTCCTCGTTTCCAGCGACAGGCCACCGTCGCGCCGGATCTCCCCCAGGATGCCTTCGTACCGGGCCGGGTCCACGACCACACCGACGGAAGCGAAGTTCTTCGCCGCGGCGCGCACCAAGGCGGGCCCGCCTATGTCGATCTGCTCGACGACCTCGTCCGGTGGGGCGCCGCTCGTCACGGTCTCGCGGAACGGGTAGAGGTTCACGACGAC
>JBFMCN010000003.1:0-8293 GCA_040754475.1 Actinomycetota bacterium
AACTCAATATCGGAGCGACCTACGGCTCTCTAAAGGCCCAGAGCGAACGGACCGACCAACTACATCGAAGGGATATGCTGCCGAACGTGGGCCCCCGGCCGGGACCCGCTCCCGGCCGTACAGGCCCCTCTACGACCATGACCCAAGCCGAGACCGCGCACAACGGTGGGAAGACCGCAGGGAGCATCCTGGTCGTCGACGATTCGCCGACCATCGCGGGTCTGCTGCGGCTCCTCCTGAAGCGGGCGGGATACGAGGTTCGCACCGCCGGCACCGGGCTCGAGGCTCTCGACGCAGTCGAGGAACGCTGCCCGGACCTGATCCTGGCGGACGTGATGATGCCCGAGATGGACGGGCTCGAGCTGACCCGCCGCATCCGACAGAACTCGCGCACGGCCAACGTGAGCGTCATCCTGGTCACGGCAAGGGGCATGTCGGCCGACCGGCTCGACGGCCTCGCCGCCGGCGCCGACGACTATGTCGTCAAGCCATTCGACCCCCCCGAGGTCCTCGCACGCGTAAGGGGCGTGCTGCGTAGAGCGAGGGAGCTCAAGGCTGCATCGCCACTCACGCAGCTGCCCGGGAACACCCGGATCCAGGAGGAGATCGACGCCCGGATCCGTGCGAACACGGAGTTCGCTCTCCTGTACGCCGACCTGGACAACTTCAAGGCGTACAACGATCACTACGGGTTCGCGCGAGGCGACGACGTCCTGAAGCTCACGGCCCGTCTGATCCAGGACGTGGCCATCGAGGAAGTGGACCCCGACGCGTTCGTCGGCCACATCGGCGGTGACGACTTCGTGGTCCTCACGACCCCAGATCTCGCGCCCCGGATCGCAGAGGGGATCATCGCGGCCTTCGATCGAGAGGCACCCTCCCTTTACGACCTGGAGGACGCCTCTCGCGGATACATCGAGAAGGAGGACCGGCAGGCCAGGATGCAGCGGTTCCCTCTGGTCTCGATCTCGATCGGCGTTGCGACCACCGAACGTCGGAGCTTCTCCCACTACGCGGAAGCCGTGGCGATCGCCAGCGAGATGAAGTCGTACACGAAGAAGTCGTACGGGTCCTCGTGGGCGATGGACCAGCGAACCAGCTAGCAGCCGGGCTCAGCAGTCCGACGGCTCGGCGTCCCCGCTTCGCGGAGTGGTGACGAACGCGACCTCGCCGGATTCGACCATGCCGAGGCACTCGCGCGCCCGGCGCTCGAGCTCGGCCGGATCGTGCAGCGCCGTGATCTGTGTCCTCAGCTCGTCGTTGGTGTCCACGAGCACCTGCGCCTGCCGCTCCAGATCGGCGATCCGGTCGCGCTGCGAGACCAGCTCCCGGATGGGTACGAGAGACAGCACACCCAGCACCGTCGCCACCACGAGCAGGAAGCCTGCGCGGCCGGTGAGCTTGCCTCTTGGGCCGACACCGGCCTCGCTCCCGACGGTCATCCGCTGCTCCTGCGGATCGCGGCGCCCCCGGCGTAGCGGGCGGCGTCGCCGAGCTGCTCCTCGATCCGCAGCAACCGGTTGTACTTGGCAACCCGCTCGCTCCGGCAGACGGCGCCCGTCTTGATCTGCCCGGTGTCCAGTGCCACCGCCAGATCGGCGATCGTCGTGTCCTCGGTCTCGCCGGAGCGGTGGCTGACGACCTGACCGTAGCCGTTGCGTGCCGCCCTCCGCATGACGTCCAGGGTCTCCGTCAGCGTTCCTATCTGGTTCACCTTGATGAGGATCGCGTTCGCCACATGCTCGCGGAGACCCCGGTCCAACCGCTCCGGGTTCGTCACGAACAGATCGTCGCCGACCAGCTGGCACTGCGGCCCGAGCTCCGCGGTGAGCTTCGCCCACCCCTCCCAGTCGTCTTCGGCCAGGCCGTCCTCGATGGAGACCAGGGGGAACGCGTCCAGCAGGGAGGCCCAGAACTCGACCATCTCTTCCGACGTCCGGTCCTTGCCCTCAAGGCGATACCCGCCGTCGCGGAAGAACTCGGAGGCGGCCGGATCCATCGCGAGCGCGACCTCATCGCCTGGCTCGAGGCCCGTCTTCTCGATCGCGCGGACCAGAAGCTCGAGGGCCTCGGAGGCAGTTGCGATCTGCGGAGCGAACCCGCCCTCGTCCCCTACGGCCGTCGCCAGCCCCCGTTCCTTCAGCAGCGACTTCAGGGCCTGATAGATCTCCGCGCACCACCGAAGGGCCTCGGAGAACGACGCGGCGCCGACCGGCGCGAGCATGAACTCCTGGGGCTCGAGTTCGTTGTCCGCATGGACTCCGCCGTTGATCACGTTCATGAGCGGCAGCGGCAGCACGTGGGCGCTCGGTCCCCCGAGGTACCGGTAGAGCGGCATACCGAGGCTCGCCGCCGCGGCGTGGGCGGTCGCGAGGGAGACGCCGAGGAGAGCGTTGGCCCCGAGGGCGGACTTGTCGGTAGTGCCGTCAAGATCGATCAGCCTCGCGTCGAGGCCGCGCTGGTCGAGCGCGTCGTGGCCCTCGATCTCGGGACCGAGCACCGAGACCACGTTCTCGACGGCACGAAGGACACCCTTGCCGCCGAAGCGGTTCGCGTCGCCGTCGCGGAGCTCGAGGGCTTCGTGCTCGCCGGTCGATGCGCCGCTCGGTACGTCGGCTCGGCCGATCGCTCCGTCGTCGAGGGCGACCTCGACCTCCACAGTGGGATTGCCACGCGAGTCGAGGATCTCGCGGGCTTCGACCGTCACGATCGCAGGCATGGGAGCCTGATTCTAGAACTCCCGACCGGTCCAGGAGGTGAACGGCGCCGGACTAGGGGATCTGGAGGTCCGAGCCTCCCGACATCGGGTCGGCCACATCGGCAAGCACGACGACCCGGTCCCGCCCCATCTCCTTCGCCTCGTACAGCGCGGCGTCGGTGCGGGCGAACAGGTCCCCCGCCGCCTCGGACCCGTCCCAGGTGGCCACGCCGACCGAGCATTTGGCTTCGGGCACAGCCCTCCGAAGCCGTTCCGCGATGGTCGCCGCCATCTCGAGGTGGCAGCCTGGAAGAAGGACACCGAACTCGTCTCCGCCGATCCTCGCCAGGATGTCGCTCGCCCGCAGCTGGTTCTGCCACGCCGCCGAGACCACCTTGAGGAGGACGTCGCCGGCCTGATGACCGTAGCGGTCGTTGTATCCCTTGAAGTCGTCGAGGTCGAGGAGTGCCACTGAGAGCGGCCTACCGTCGCGAGCAGCTCGCATCAGCCCCGTGTCGAGCGCCTCGTCCCAGGCCCGTCGATTCGCAGCGCCGGTGAGCGGGTCCGTGCCGGCCAGGACCTGAAGCGTGCTCGTCTCGGTGCGGATCCGAGAGAAGAATCGATTGACCACCAGGCCGAGCGACGCCCCGACGGTCATCATCGCGGCCAGGCGCGGCCACTCGTCGGCGACGGAGCCGGAGGCTAGCACCGACGCGCCGAGCGCGACAGCGGCCGCGGCCAGCGCGCCAACCAGCTCGAGACCGCTTCCGTAGACCGCGACCCAGAGGACGGGCAGCAGCACGAGTTGCGCGTAGGACGATTCGATTCCCCCGGTCGCCTGGGCGGTCATGTAGGCAACCACGACATATGCCAGCGGCATCAGCCGGTGGAGGATCGAGGGCAGACGCTCCCAGGGAACGAGCAGCGTGGCGATGACGGTCGCGGCCGTCAGCGTGGAGGCCTGAAGGATCAAGCTCGCCGACCCCGAGGACACCTGCCGCATGGCGAACGAGAGGAGGCCCAGTAGGGCAGCCCCAACGAGGCTTCCAACTTGGCGGAAGAGCGCCTCGCGGCTCAGTGGGTCGGTTCGCTGGAATCCAAAGCCGCCCCTGGCCTGCGTTGCGGTCATCGCTCTCCCCCTCGGGGCCCCAGGTGACTACGAGTCCACCGTCACTTCCGTTTATCGGCGTCTCGCACGCGTTTAGTCCAGTCCTGGGCCGGAGGATTTTGAAGGCCCAGTTGGGGCCTACGTCGGCGGGTCCCCCACCTGGGGGAACCGACCACCACCCTTCGGTCCGGCCCCAGCTGCTGGTTGCAGTACAAACGAGAAGAAGCGGCAGATCGGATCGAAGCCGAGCCTCGCGTACAGGTCCTTCGGCCAGTCCGCCCGATCGGCGAGGAGGAAGACGAGATCGCACCCGTCTCGCCGCGCCTCGCGCGTGGCTCGGAGCACGACCGATGCCGCCAACCCGCGTCCTCGGTACTCCTCCAGCGTGCACACATCCTCGACCTGCGCCACGCCCTTGCCCCAGTAGAGCTCGCACATGCTGGCGATCTCACCCTCGACCCGGGCCACGAAGAACCGAGCTCCCACCGCCGCCAGCACTCGCTTGAAGTCGGCAAGCGATCGCGCGACCTCTTCTGAGCTGATGTGCGGCGTCCGCCGGTACACGTTCCTTGCCGCCGGGATGAAGGTCTCGACGTCCACCTCCTCGACCAGAGCGAGGTCTCGTGGTCGGTCCGCCTTCCGTCGAAGCGTCATGACCGCCAGGTCTTCGCACTCGAAACCGAGCGCGGCAAACGCCGGCGCGAGCCGTTCACCGTCGGCCGCGTGCTCCACGATGATCTCCCGGTGCGAAAGGCCCGCCCCTCCAAGGATCCGATCGGCCTCCGCCGCAAGCGTTTCAGCAGTTACTCCTTCCAACGACCGGGTCGCCCGCAGGAAGTTGCTGTCCCACCTGAGCGGATATCGGGCATCCAGATACGCCGTCCCCCACTCGAACGGTTCGATGCGTGTGGCGAGCTTCTCCTCGTGTGAGCGCACGAACTCGATGATTCGCTCGCAGTCGGCTGCCGCGTTCACCGCACCTCGCGGAAGAGCCGACGGATCTCGGCCTCGGACAGCGCATCGAGATCGAGACCGCGTTCGCGAGCCTTCGCCATGAAGCGCTCATGCCGCTCCGCGAACCCGCGGATCGTGCGACGGAGGGCGCTTTCGGCATCGACACCCAGCTTGCGGGCCACCGAGACCGTCGCGAACAGCACGTCGCCGATCTCCGCCTCGGTGCTCTCGGGGTCCGTGGCTCGCTCGAGCTCCTCGATCTCCTCCTCGAGCGCTTCGAGCGCGCTCTCGCGACTTCCCCACTCGAAGCCCGAGCCGGCGGCGCGGCGCTGGACCTTGGCCGCACGCGCGAGCGCGGGAAGCGTCGGCGGGATGTCCTCCTCGACGCCTGTCTCCCCTTTCTCCTCCGCCTTTATGCGTTCCCAGTTGACCAGGACCTCGTCGGCGCCAGAGACCTCCACGTCGCCGAACACGTGCGGGTGTCGACGGATCAGCTTCTCCACTATCCCGCGCGCCACGTCGTCGACGTCCCACGCCTCGTCGTCGGCGGCCATCTGCGAGTGGAACACCACCTGCAGGAGCACATCGCCCAGCTCCTCTCGGAGGCGCTCACGGTCGTCGGAATCGATCGCGTCGAGGACCTCGTGCGTCTCCTCCAGCAGGTGCCTGGCGAGCGTGCGGTGCGTCTGCTCGCGGTCCCACGGACACCCGCCGGGCCCTCGCAGGCGCGCCATGATCCGGATGAGGTCGAGGAGCCTCTCGCCTTGCTGCGAGGATGGGACCGGGCCCTGTGGGACGTGTGCGAGCGCGTCGTCCTCCGGCTCGCTCACGGCGTTGGTGACGCGGAGGCCGTGTTCGAAGACGACGGCGTGGTCGAGGTGCTCGGCGAGCTCTCGACGGGGACTACCTCGCCGGTCTTGCGGTTGAGCCTCCCGTACTTCGGATTCACGGTGATGTCGGCGTTCGCGAGACGATCACCGAGCCAGTCGGAGAAGGCCTGCGCCGCCAGTGTGTCCTTGAGCTGGCTCTCGACCTGCGAGAACGGGGTGACCTCCACACTCACGAGCTGGATGATGTGCCATCCAAACTGGGTGTGCACGGGCGCGCTGATCTCCCCGGGCTGCAGCGCAAGCGCGGCCTCGACGAAGGTCGAGTCGAGGGCAGAGGCCGCATACGTTCCCAGGTCGCCGTCGTTCTCTGCCGAGCCCGGGTCGGTCGAGTACTCCATTGCGAGGTCGCCGAAGTTCTCTGCCGTGACCAGGCTCTCGATTCGATCCGCCTCCGCCCTCGTCTTCACGAGGATGTGCTTGGCGTGGATCTGGGTGAACCGGAGCTTCTCCTGCCGGTAGAGCTCATGGAGCTCCGGCTGGGTGACGTCCTTCTCGCCGAAGGCATTCCGGACCTGGGTGAAGAGCAGCAAGCGTCCGGCGAACGACGCCAGCTCGGTCCTGGTCATTCCGACCGCCTCGAGCTGCTCCTCGAGCTTCTCCGTCCCGAGACCGGACTCAAGCTGCTCCACTGTGGCGGTGACCTCCGACTCCGGAACGCTTATCCCGTTCTCCTCCGCAAAGTGCTTGACGAGTACCTCCTGGATGATCGACGAGAGCGTGTAGCGAGCACATGCCGAACTCTGGGTCTCGCCGGACAGCTTCTGTCCGCACTTCTGCTGATTGAGGGCCGCCAGTAGTGTGAAGTAGGCCTGGTCGCGTTCGAGTTCCTGGTCGCTCACGCTCTCGCCGTCGACGACGGCCGCGGGCTCTGCGCCGCACGCCGACAGCGCGAGGACAAGAGCCACAACGGGAACGGCCAGAAGAACGATCGAGTGGGGACGGCGGGGGGACGGGACCATCAATCCGCGATCCTAGCAGAGCCGATCTTCGATCCAGTTGAGCGGAGCAGGGCGGTCTCCACCCACCCGGGAAGATCCGCGCCCGCAATGCGCTGCGGTGTGAGGTTCAGCGTCGACGTGGTCCGATGGTATGTAGCCATTGGCTCGCGCGTGGGGAGGCTCAGCTCCTGGGCGTCGGTCAACTCGAGCGGCCTGAGCCGAACCTGGTCGCGGTAGGTGGTGATCTCGGCAACTCCCAGGCGGGCGCAGGTGATCCGCAGCGAAGCGACCGCGAGAAGCGTCTCGACTTCCTTGGGGAGTCGACCGAACCGGTCGGCCGCCTCCGACCGGACCTCCCCCAGCCGCTCGTGATCTCCGGCCGTGGCGATCCTCCGGTACAGGTCCAGACGTAGGGACTCGTGCGCGACCCACCCGACCGGGATGAAGGCCTTCACCGGCAGTTCGATCCGGATCTCCTCCTCCTCGGGCAACTCCTCGCCCTTCATCTCGGCCACGGACTCGCGGAGCAGTCGTGCATATGTGTCGAACCCCACGGCGGCGATGTGCCCATGTTGCTCGGCGCCGAGGAGATTGCCGGCGCCGCGGATCTCCAGGTCCCGGAGCGCGATCTGGAAGCCCGAGCCGAGCGCCGTGTGGTGGCTGACCGTCGCGAGACGCTCGTGAGCGTCCTCGGTGAGCTGCTGCGCAGGCGGGAAGAAGAAGTAGGCGAACGCTCGCTCACTCGAACGTCCCACACGACCGCGGAGCTGGTACATCTGCGCGAGGCCCAGCCGGTCCGCGCGATCGACGATCAGCGTGTTCGCGGAGGGGACGTCGAGCCCCGACTCGATGATCGTCGTGCAGACGAGCACGTCGGCGTCTCGGTCCCAGAACCGCATCATCTGATCCTCGAGCAGACCTTCGTCCATCTGCCCGTGCGCAACGACGATGCGCGCTTGGGGGATCTGCCCGGCGATCCTGGCGACCTGGCGATCAACCGTCGCGACGCGATTGTGGACCCAGAAGACCTGACCGCCCCGGAGCAGCTCGCGCCGGACCGCTCCCAGAGCCATGTCCTCCGCATACGGGCCGACGTACGTGAGCACGGGCTGGCGATCCTCCGGCGGCGTGTCCACGACGCTCAT
This sequence comes from Actinomycetota bacterium, assembly GCA_040754475.1. Lineage (GTDB taxonomy): Bacteria > Actinomycetota > UBA4738 > UBA4738 > HRBIN12 > JAJPHY01. Next base: position 7,734 of record JBFMCN010000003.1, read on the forward strand.
GTTCCGGATGCCGGTGAGCGCCATCTCCAGCGTCCGCGGGATCGGCGTCGCCGTCATCGTCAGGACGTCCACGTGAGCGCGGAGCGCTTTCAGCCTCTCCTTGTGCGCGACGCCGAATCGCTGCTCCTCGTCCACGACGAGCAGACCGAGGTCCTTGAACGCAACATCCCCGGATATCAAGCGATGTGTCCCGACGACCACGTCGACGCGCCCGGCGGCGACATCCCCGATCACCCTCTTCTGTTCCGCCGGACCGAGGAACCGCGAGAGCATCGCGACCGTCGCGGGGAACGGCGCGAATCGCTCCGAGAACGTGACGTAGTGCTGCTCGGCGAGAAGCGTGGTCGGAACCAGCACGGCCACCTGCTTCCCCTCCATCACCGCCTTGAACGCCGCGCGAATCGCGATCTCGGTCTTGCCGTAGCCGACATCGCCGCAGACCAGCCGGTCCATCGGCTGCGGGCGCTCCATGTCGCGCTTCACCTCGTCGATCGCGACCAGCTGGTCGCGCGTCTCCTCGAACGGGAACGCGTCCTCCAACTCGCGCTGCCAGGGCGTGT
>JBFMCN010000004.1:0-33498 GCA_040754475.1 Actinomycetota bacterium
GCCCCAGGGCCGGTAGGCCGGCTCTCGTCTCCCGCCACCGGTCGGCCCCACGGATTCCGTGGGGCCACGGCCGACGGTCTCCCTTTTGCCTCGTGATCTCCCTCGAACGAAACCTGCCACGCAGCACACGATCCCCGCGAGGAGCAGCCCGAACCCGAAGATCCTCACAGCAGCTGCGACCGTGTGGGCGGACGACAGCATGTTCAGGTTCTCCGGACCCAGGATGAAAGCCCAATCGTGCTGGCCGCCGATCAGCTCCAGCCGCTCGTACGGGGCATCGGCCACGTAGACACTGACGTCCTGGGCCGATGTGGCCGCCCACGCGAGGCAAACCCCGGCCGCCAGGAGTTCTCTTCGGAACGCGAAGAAGTAGAGCGCGAGCGCCAGCGGGACGGCGATCTGCGTGATCGATCCCATGATCGCCGTCGCAAAGTCGGGCAGCCAGTAGGTCACCATGTGCCCGAACTCGTGGAATCCGAGATCGACCAGCCCGAGAAGCGGTACGCGGGTTTCGCGTACGAACGCGAACCAGCCCAGCACCAGACATGCGACGAGCGCAGCCACGTGGCGCCATGTGGCCTTCGAGGATTCGGTCACGTTCTCTCGTATCGGATGCGGCCGGCGTCGACCCAAGCGGGGTCTTCGCTCGGGCCGTTCAGCTCGGAGCCTGCGCCTTCGCGTCTCCGGCCGGGGCGCTCTCGTTCGGCCTGTGGAAGGGAAGCGTCACCGTGAAGCAGCTGCCCTCACCGGGGCTGCTCTCCGCGGTGATCGTTCCACCGAGGTGGCGGAGAAGGTCTCTTACCAGTGACAGGCCCAGCCCGGCGCCACGGAATGTTCGCGTCGAGGAGGAGTCGACCTGGTAGAAGGGCTCGAAGATGAGAGGCAGCTCCTCGGGCGAGATGCCGATCCCGTGGTCCTTGACCCAGAAGACCAAGTTGCCGTCGTCGGCCCTCGCCCCGAGCTCGCACGGCGACCCGACGGGGGAGTACTTCAGCGCGTTGTCGAGGAGGTTCGAGAGCACCCGTCCGAGCAGGTGCCGGTCTGTGTACAGGATCGCGAGATCCTCCGGGATCGAGCAGACCATGCGGCCGGCCTCGACCGCCAGCCCCTCGACGACCTCGCATGCGAGCTCGTCGAACGACACCTGGCCGATCGACAGGGGCAGCTCGCGGCTCTCGATCCGCGAGGCTGTGAGCAGGTTCTCGATCAGGCGGACCAGCCGATCCCCCTGGCGCTCCATCCGGTCCAGGAACTCGTGCCGCATGGCAGGGTCCTCGGCGAACTCCGGTTGGTGAAGAGTCCTCGCATAGCCGATGAGCGCGGTCACCGGCGTGCGGAGCTCGTGTGAGACGACGGCGACGAACTCACCCTTCATCCGGTTCAGCTCGCTCAGCTCGTCGACCCTGTGGTGCTCCATCTCCAGGAGCTCCTCGAGCTTCTTCGCCTGTTCGGTGAGGATCGCGTTCTGCTCTGACAGCCGGTCCGCGAGGGAGCGACTCCGGAAGTACATCTGGCGGGCGAACGCGAGGGGCAGGAGCAGGACGGGCACCGACCAGAAGCCCTCGAAGACGTAGAGCCGGGCGATGACGGCCCCGTACATGCCGAGGCCTATGTACGCCAGGAGGAACTCGGCCGGCGCTTGCCCGTGCATGTTCGCGAGCACGCTCGCGACGGAGATCCGGCGATACAGGGCGGTATGCATGGCAACGCAGAGCGCGTTGACTGCGTACGAGACCACAGTGGCAACCACGATCCCGGGAACGACGCGCGTCCAGGGCGAGTCCACCTGGGCGATGCCGTGATAGAGGGCGCTTCCCGTTAGGACCGATAGTGCCATCTGGCAGCGGTTCCAGATGGCGGTGAAGATCGGTATCTGGCGGCGAAACTCGCGCGGGTCGAAGGATCCGACAAGGGCAACAGCAGCTGCGAGCGGGGGCTCGTAGATGATGGCTACCCCGAGGAGGAGCGGGAAGCTCAGCGAGAGCTGCAGCCCACCCCAGCCCGGAATGGGGATGAGGTCTACCACGGCCACCGCGGCGACGAAGAAGGCGATGATGGGCGTCACTTCGTCCCATCTTCGAGGCACCTCGTATCCGAGATACGCGAGGACGGGGACGATGATGGCGAACTCGAAGAGCACCAAGGGGGGCCGGTCCGCCCGGCCCCGTGTCGCCTCCGCGACCGTACCTTCCATCAGGGGAGAGCCTCCGCCCCGTGCCGATCGCCGGGCTGCTCCGGGGGGCCCACGGCCGGCATCGCACCCCCCGCCGCGGAATCAACCCGCCATGCAGGGGATATCGACCCACGCAGGACCCCGCTTGAGAGGAACCACCGGTTGCCGGGCAGAGTGCCGCCGGCGTCGTCACTGATGCCCGAGTTCGTCCCGGGCGATGCGGACCGCCTCCTCGTACACGTCACGAGCGGCGATGCCTGTCTCTCGGGCCACTCTTGCGCAGTCGTCCAGTTCTGGGGCAACCGTGACGACTCTCCCGTCCAACGTCCCGATCTTGACGGCCACCGTCCCGTAGCGGGTCTCGACCTTGTGGATCTCACGGGCCAGCGCGCGCTTGTGCACCAAGGTCGCGCGAACGCCAAGCGTCCCGGTCTCGCGGAAGAGGATCTCCCTGGCAGCCTCGGCACGCTCGGGGGCGCACAGGACGTGCACGGTCACCGCGGGTCGGCTCTTCTTCATCACGATGGGTGTCAACCAGGCGTCTTGCGCTCCCGCCGACAGCAGCTGCTCGAGCACGTACTCGTAGAGCTCGGGGTTCAGGTCGTCCACGTTGGTGGCCAGGACGATCTCCTCTGTGGTCGATCCGGCCTCGGGCTCATCCATTAGGTGTTCCAGGTCCCCCACGATGATGCGCAGCACGTTTGGGAAATCGAGTCGCTGCGTGCCGGCTCCGTAGCCGACGGAGGCGATCCGCATGGTCGGGATCTCGCCGAACGCCTCGGCGGTTGCGGCCAGGATGGCCGCGCCGGTGGGTGTCACCAGCTCGACGGGTACGCCCCTGGAGTACAAGGGCGCCCCCTGCAGCAGCTCGACGACGGCCGGCGCCGGGATCGGCAGGGCGCCGTGCTCGGTTCGGGTCATGCCGAAACCCGTGGGGATCGAGGAGGAGAGCACGCGCTCGATGCCGAGCTGCGTGAGCGCCAGTGCGGTGCCGACGATGTCGACGATGGTGTCTACCGCGCCGAGCTCGTGGAAGGTCACGAGATCGACCTCCTTGCGATGGACCCGGGCTTCCGCCTCGGCGAGGCGTCGGAACATGCGCTGTGCAAGCTCCAGCGCTCGGGGCGGGAGTTCGGCGGTCTCCAGCAGTGCCCTGATGCTGGCATACGTGCGGATCACTCCCGCCGTGGTGGAGCGAACGCCTGGCGTCTTCGGGTGCACGTCGACGCGCACCGCGCGCAGACCTTGCTCATCGACTTCCTCGGCCTGAAGCTCGAAGGGTTCGATCGGGAGTCCCTCCAGCGCTCGGCGAAGCTCGTCCAGGTCGGCCCCTGCATCGATCAGCGCGCCGAGCGCCATGTCACCGGAGATGCCCGCGATGCAGTCGAAGTAGGCGGCCCTCATCGAGTGACCCTGGCTCGCACTATCCGATGGGCGACCAGCGCGGCACCGAACCCGTTGTCGATGTTGACGACGGCCACCCCGGGGGCGCAGGCGCTCAGCATCGAGAGGAGAGCGGCCAGTCCTTCGAAGGTGGCCCCGTAGCCCACGCTCGTGGGGACGGCCACGACGGGCCGCGATGTGAGCCCCGCCACGACCGAGGCGAGCGCCCCCTCCATGCCCGCCACGGCGATGACGCAATCGGCCGACTCGATCTCGGCCCGTCGGTCGGTCAGTCGGTGTAGTCCTGCGACTCCCACGTCGGCGATGAGCGACGTCGCCATCCCCAGGGCCTCGGCGGTCTGAGTCGCCTCGTCGGCCACCGGGAGGTCCGCCGTTCCCCCACACAGCACGGCGAGCGTGCCCAGTGAACGCGGAGGCTCAGCCCGCTTGGCCACGATCAAGCCGGACCGAGGGCTGTAGCTTGCGTCGGGCACCTTCTCGATCAGGGCGTGGAACTGCTGTGGCGTCGCCTTCGTCACGAAGACAGCGCCGGTGGTGCGCGCGACGAGCGCTGCGGCAGTGTCGCGAACCTGCATCGGAGTCTTCCCGGGAGCGAACACCGCCTCGGCCTGTCCGGTGCGGAGCTCCCGGTGGTGGTCGATGTTCGCGTCGGGAACGCGCTCGTAAGGAAGCTGGCGGAGGTCCTCGATCGCCCGATCCACGGCGATCTCGCCTGAGGCCACTCGGTCGAGCAGATCGGCCAGGGTACGCTCGTCCACGGGAACGTTGATTGTATACTTCGGGCTCTGCAGAAGCCCAGGTAGACTTGGGTTTTCAGGAACCGGTGAGGGATCCATGACCTTCTCGCCAAAGACGCTCAGCCTGCTCGTCCTCCTCAGCCTTGGGCTGTCCGGGCTCGTGCTGGCTCTGTTTGCACTGAATCAAGGCAGACGAATGCGCGAACCACGTGGGCCGATCCAGCTCGATAGCGCCCTTCGAGGGATCCTGGAGGGCCAGGCGAGGTCGATCCAGCGCCTGGAGCAAGCCGTTCGCGCGCTGAATTCCACCGACCGCAGGCAAGAGCAGCTGATCGAGGGCGCCGTGCGCCACGTCGGGCTCCTCCGCTACGACGCGTTCGAGGACGTGGGTGGACGGTTGTCGTTCTCGTGCGCGCTCCTAGACGACCATGGCAGCGGCGTGGTTGTGACGTCCATCAACGGACGGCAAGACACGAGGGTGTACGCCAAGCCCGTCACGGATGGCAAGAGCCCGTACAACCTGTCGGTGGAAGAGGAGGAGGCGATCAGGCAGGCTCTCGCGGCGCCGCGAGAGAAGGTGATCACATGATCTGGAGGCGAGAGGACGTCTAGGTCATCGAGGAGCGCGACACGGGTGGCGAATCATGGCCGCTGACCGGGCCGGTGAGGTAACGATCGTCGTCGAGCTGGCGAAGGGTCCATAGGTGCTGGACGTCAAAGCCGTCCGCGACGACCCCGGGCCTTTCCGCGCGGGGCTCGGTCGCCGTGGCATGGCGAAGGCGGTCGACGAGCTGCTAGTGCTGGACGAGCGGCGGCGTGTGCTCACCGGGGAGGTGGAGGGTCTCCGCGCCGAGCAGAACCGGGCATCCAAAGCCATCGGCAAGGCGGAAGGGGACGATCGAGCGGCCCTGATCGAGCAGGTCAGTGCGGTTTCGGTGAAGATCAAGGAGCTGGAACCGAAGCTCGAGGAGGTGGAGAACGGCCTTCGAGACCTCCTCGCGCGCGTGCCCAACGTCCCCCACGAGTCCGCGCCCGATGGGTTCACCGAAGAGGACGCCGTCGAGGTGCGGCGCAACCATGACTCCCCCCCCGTGCTCGGGTTCGAGCCGAGGGATCATGCGGCGCTCGGCGAGATTCTGGGCGTGCTGGACACCGAAAGGGGTGCTCGAACGAGCGGCTCGCGGTTCGTCTACCTGCTCGGTGACATCGTGCACGTGCAGTTCGCGCTGGTCCGCCACGCTATTGACGTTCTGGCAGGAGGCGGATTCACCCCGGTGATCCCCCCGGTCCTGGTGCGCGAAGAGGCGATGTACGGAACCGGATTCCTGCCGACCGACGAGGTCAACATCTACGTCACGCGAGAGGACGAGCTGTACCTGGTCGGCACGTCGGAGGTCGCGCTGGCTGCCTACCGGATGGGCGAGGTCATCGACGAATCCGAGCTGCCGATCCGCTACGCCGGATACTCGACGTGCTTCCGTCGTGAGGCGGGTTCCTACGGCAAGGACCTCGGGGGCATGTTCCGCGTGCACCAGTTCGACAAGGTCGAGATGTTCAGCTTCACGCGACCCGAGGACTCCTGGGACGAACACGAGTTCATGGTCGGGATGGAGGAGCAGATCATCGGCAGCCTCGAGCTGCCGTACCGCGTGATGAACATCGCAGCGGGCGACCTTGGGAGCGCAGCCGCGAAGAAGTACGACCTTGAGGTTTGGCTACCGGGGCAGGGGAGGTATAGGGAGCTGACGTCCTGCTCGAATTGCACCGATTACCAGGCAAGACGTCTGCGGACCCGCGTTCGGCGCCCCGACGGGCGGATCGAGGCCCTCCACACCCTGAACGGCACGGCGACGGCGATCGGGCGCACGCTGATCGCGATCCTCGAGAACCACCAGCAGGCGGACGGGACCGTTCGGCTGCCCGAGGCGCTACGCGCGTATCTACCGGAGACGCTGCGCGTTCTCACTCCTCGTGTGAAGGACTAGACGGGCTGCCGCCCGGACCTCAGGACGGCCGAGCCTCCCAATGGAAGCTGGCTCCGGCGGTCAATCCCTGCGCCGCCGGGTCACCGATCATCCGGACGACGAACCGGTAGGAGTGAGAATCACCCTGCGCCCAGACGTCCGGGTCGACGATCCCCTCGGCCCATCGTGATGGGAAGTCCGAAAGCCTTCCGCGATAGACGACCCCGGGACCGGCCCCCACGCAGTCGATGGAGTCCTGGATGAACGCTGATCCCTCGCCCGTTCCGCGCGTGACGGTCACCCTGAGGAACTGCGCGAGGCCGGTCCCCGAGATCGAGGCGTACAAGCGCACGCCGGAGGGGATGGAGCCTTGGTAGTCGATCGTGATGTAGGAGGTCGCCGAGTCGCCGGGACCGCCGTTCGGCATCGAGAGTACGGCGCGGCCGCCTGCGTCGCTCCTGAGGTAGACGGTCCCGGCAGCGAAGGCTTCCTCCTGCGGTGGTGACTGACCAAGAGCCGCTACCGCGTTCGACACGGCGAGCGGCCCGAGGGTGGCGGCGATGAACAGGGTGGCGAAGATCCGAGAGAGGACCCCCTTCCTTTTCTCCCTCGGTACTCCCGGCCTGCGGATCGCCATTTCCACCGTTGCTCCTTCCCTCAGTAGAGATTTCGGCATGCGGGCCTAGCTGGGACGATAGTCTCTTCTACCTAATTTGCGGTACCCGAGGCGCCCCAAGGTCAGGTAGTCCTATGACCCGGGTTACAGGTAGACGGTTCACCCCAGACGGGGGTAGAAGCCGGGCTAGGACGTCAGGTCAGGAGGAGTGCCCGTCGGTGGTGCCGTCAGACGACGGAAGCGCCCTTCGAGCTCGCGGAGGCTTTCCTCGGCCTCCTTGCGGGCGGTGACGTCGAGGGCGACCCCGTGCCAGAAGCGGGGACGCCCACCTTGGTCGCGAACGAGTGTCGACTTGCTGTGCAGCCAGACCACACGCCCGTTCTTCGCGACTATCCGGTACTCCTGGTCGAAGGGTTCCCCGGTCTTCTCGCAGCGGTCGCTCGCCGCTTGAACCCGTTCGCGATCGTCGGGGTGGAGCATCTCGCCGAAGCGGTCGGGGTTCGCTATCAGCTCCTCTGGCGCGTAGCCGAGGATGTCGAGGGTCTGGGGGCTCAGGTAGAGGAACCGCGACTCGGCTGGCCCCCCGCCGGGCAGCTCGATGGAGATCATCGCCGGGACTTGCTCGACGAGGGTGCGGTACTTCTGCTCGGTTTCACTCAGCTCCTCCTGAGCGCGCCTGCAGGCGCTGACGTCGAGCATCAGTCCCTGGACCACCTTGGGTCGACCCGCGGCGTCACGTTCGACGACGCGCCCCTCGTCGTGGAACCAGACCACGCACCCGTCCTTCGCGATCATCCGGTACTCGATGCTCCACGGCGCTCCTGCGTCCTCCAGCCTGCGCATCTCCTCCAGGACCCGTTCCCGGTCGTCCGGGTGCAGGATCGTTACCCAGAAGTCGTCCTGTGATCGCCACTCCTCGAGCGTGTATCCGAGGATTTGCCGGACGTTCGGGCTGGTGTACTCGAGTCCCCGCTCCTCGGGACTGGGGCGAAGCACCCACGTGTAGGGGAGGGCGGGGACGTGATCGGCCAGCATCTGGAGCCTTGATTCGGTCTCGCTTGCCCTCGTCTCAGCCTCCTTGCGGGACGTGATGTCGAGCGTGACCCCGTGGAAGGTCTTGGGGTTTCCGCGCGCGTCGCGTTCGAGCAAGACCGCCTGGTCGAGGACCCAGACGACCCGGCCGCCCTTGTCGAGGAAGCGGTACTCCTGAACGAAAGGCTCGCCGGTCGCATACGAGCGGAGCGCAGCGGCCAGCACGCGCGTGCGGTCGTCCGGGTGCAGGCGTGACATCCAGAAGTCGGCCGTCGAATGCCATTCCTCGACGGTGTAGCCGAGGAGCTGCTCGATCCTCGGGCTCGTGTAGGACAGCCTGGGACCGTCCAGGTCCGGGCCGACCTCCCAGACGTAGGTAACTGCGGGGATCTGCTCGACGAGCAAGCGGTACCGATGCTCGGCCGCGCGCAGGTCCTGCTCGGCGCGCTTCCGCTCTGCGATCTCGAGGACCATCATCTCGTTGGCTTCTTCGAGCTCGGTCGTCCGCTCCATGACACGGAGCTCGAGATCGTCGCGTGCCAGCCGGAGGGCCTCCTCGGCCTGCTTCAGCTCGGTGATGTCGAGCTGGACCCCGTGCCAGTGCTGCGGATTTCCATGCTTGTCGCGAACGAGTGTCGCCACGTCCCGGAACCAGACGGCGCGGCCGTCGCTCGCTATCAGCCGGTACTCCCGGCTCCACGGTTGCCCGGTCTCGTTCGCAAGGTCGTAGGCAGCGAGTGTGGGCTCGCGGTCGTCGGGGTGGAGCAGCTCCATCCAGATGTCGGGCTGGTCGAGCCATTCGTCGCGTGTGTATCCGAGCGTTGTCTCCACCTGTGGGCTCACGTAGAGCGTCATCCGGTAGTCGTCGGGCGCGACGACGTAGACGACGGCCGGGATGTTCTCGACCAGGGCGCGGTGTTGGGACTCCGAACGGCGGAGAGCCTCCTCGGTCTCCTTCGAGTCGGTGACGTCTCTCATCACGCCTTGCCAGAACAAGACCGTTCCGTCGGTCGCGCGGACCGGAACGCAACCACACCTGACCCAGATGACGTCTCCTGTCGGTCTGACGATCCTGAGGTCGGACTCGAGCGGCTGCCCCGTCTCCACGGCGTGCGCCCACTCCGCGGCCGCACGCTCGCGATCGTCGGGGTGGACGGCCCTTGCCCACAGTCCGGGGTCGGCCAGGTAGGCGGAGGGTGGGTACCCGAGCATGTCCTGGCATTGCGGGCTCACGTACAGGCATAGGGGCGTGGGTTCGTGCGCCTTGATGTAGACGACGGCGGGCAGTTGCTCTACCAGGGTTCGGTACCTTGCCTCCGCCTCACGGAGGGCGGCCTCTGCCTTCTTCGAAGCCGTGATGTCGTGCACGACGCCCTGCCAGAAGACGACCTGCCCGTTGCGGTCGCGCAAGGGTCGTGATCGGTCGCGCACCCATATGATCGCGCCGTCGGGTCTTGTCATCCGGTACTCGGAGTCGAACGGCTCCTCCGTGGCGACGGCGTTCACCCACTCCTCCGTCACGCGGTCGCGGTCCGCTGCATAGATCTGACTCATCCATGCGTCGGGGTCTGCGAGGTAGTCGGGGGCCGGGCGGCCGAGCATGCGCTCCACGTACGGGCTCAGGTAGACAGACCGGGGGTTCCGCTCGTTGGTGTCCAGGTAGGCGACCGCGGGGAGTTGCTCGATGAAGACGCGGTACAGCTCGGCGACGGAGGTGAACGGGCTCTCGGCGAGGAGCTGCTGGAGGTTCCAGAGTCCGGCGTCGACCATGCGCATCATCTAAGCCGAAGCCGTGGTCCGAGGGCAACGGCGATTCCTCGGTGCACCTTTGCCGCGGGGTGGCGCCGCGGCTACATTCGGGGCGGGAGGGTGGCCGAGCGGACGAAGGCGACGGTCTTGAAAACCGTTAGCGGGGCGACTCGCTCGTGGGTTCGAATCCCACCCCTCCCGCCTTTCGGCTGATCAGGGGCTCATCCCAGCTTCAGAAAATCGGGCATCAAGGTCTACGTCCTTCGCTCCGATACCCATGGGGCCTCATGGAGGAGACATCGTGGTCGACCATGGTAGTCACATGAGCCTTCGCCGCCCCAGAGCGATCATCGTTGAGGACGACCCGGACATCCTGATCGTGCTCCGCACGAACCTCGAGGGGGCTGGATTCGATACCTCGCTCGCGGCCGACGGCTCGACCGCGATGCTGAGGATCGAAGCCGAGCGTCCGGACGTCGTGCTTCTGGACCTGACTCTCCCGCTGATGGACGGATGGTCGGTGCTTGCGGAGCTGCGCGATCGCCCCGATCCACCGAAGGTCGTCGTCTGCACGGGCCAGGCTAGCGACATCGAGCGAGAACGCGCGCTGGAGATGGGAGCCGCCGAGTACGTGACGAAGCCCTTCCGGCCGGATCAGCTCGTCTCGCTGGTATGGGACGTCGTGCGAAGACCGTCTGTTGGACCCTTGGGCTGATCTGGCGTCATCGCGTCGCATAATGTCCTTCGTCGAGAGACCCGGAGGGACACCGTGCACGCGAAGGACAAGGGCGGCGAGAAGCACCAGAAGCGGGCCGCACAGAAGAACATCAAGGAGAAGCGCGCAGCCAAGCGCGCCAAGAAGCGACCGGCCTCCCACACCGAGATCCACATAACCAGCACGTCGTCCTAGCGTTGCGGTCTCGGTGGCTCCTCCGGGAACCGGACCCCGATGCGTTCAGGGCGGGTTGCCCGTCCCGTAGAATCGCCGCGGAGACGTGGCTGAGTGGCCGAAAGCAGCCGCCTGCTAAGCGGTTAGGGGGTGTTGAGCTCCCTCGCGCGTTCGAATCGCGCCGTCTCCGCAGAGCGGGGGTCCCGAAGCAGAGGCCGCTATGCTTGTCGTGAGCGCCGGTAGCTCAATGGACAGAGCATCTGACTACGGATCAGAAGGTTGGGGGTTCGACTCCCTCCCGGCGCGCAGAGGAGTGCGCGCAGAGGAGAGCTCCGGGTCGGGGAGCCAGAACTCGACGCTGGTCCCCTCGCCCGGCGTACTGTCGATCCTCAGTCGTCCGCCGGCTGCCTCGGCTCGCTCCCGCATCCCGGTCAGTCCGAAGTGCTCGTCGATGGCGGCCTCGGAGGGCTCGAATCCGCAGCCGTCGTCCTTGATGGTGACGCGAGTTCCTCCCTCGGCCGTCTCGAGCGCGAGCTCCAGCGAGCTCGCAGCGGCGTGCTTGACGACGTTGCGCACGGCCTCCCGAGCGATGCGGAAGCACGTCGTCCGAGCTGGCTCCATGGGCTCCACGTCTAGGCGGTCCTCGAGGCGGATCTGGGGTACGGAGTCGTCGGCGACGTCGAATAGCATCGCGCGCAGGGCGTCGGCGAGCCGGCTCCTCTGAAGCGCGGGCGGCACGAGCTCGAACAGCAGGCTCCGGAGCTCACGCGTCGTGCCCTCGACCACCTGGGTGAGCTCGTCGATGGCCTTCAGCGTCTCCGGGTCCTGAGCCCGGCGCCTGAGCACCTCCAGACGCAGGCCCACCGCGAACATCTTCTCGATCGGACCGTCGTTGACCTCGGCCGCGATCTGCCGGTGCTCCTCCTCCCTGGCCTCGACGAGTCGGGCAAGGAGCCGGCGCCGTTCGTCGTCCGTCTCCCTGAGCACCGCGACCGTGCGCTGCAGCATCTCCTCGGATTGCCTGCGTTCGGTGACGTCGAGCATGACGCCCTGCCAGAGTTCGGGCGCCGACGCCATTGGCACCGCCTCGTCCCGGAGCCACACGACGCGGCCTTCGCGATCCAGGACACGGTACTCGCAACGGAACGGGTCTCCCTTCGCCTGACAGGCTGCCTCTTCGGCCAGCACGCGCTCCCGGTCATCGGGATGGAGTCGGGAGACGAGCGGGCTCGGCTCGCTCATCCATTCCTCGGGTGAGTAGCCCAGGACCTCCTGGATCTTCGGACTCACGTACAACCACTGCCCGCTCGGTCCGAACCCGGCGATGTAGATGATGGTGGGGAGGTGCTCGACGAGCGTCCGGTACCTTGCGTCCGACTCGCGGAGCAGTTCCTCGGCGCGCCTGCGCTGGATCGCGGCGCCGAGCGTGCCGGCCACGGCCCGGAAAGCGTCGATCTCGGAGCGGGAGAACTCCCGTTCCGAGTCGCATTGGTCGAAGCCGAGGAACCCCCACCATGTCTCACCGGCGAACACGGGGACGGCTACGATCGAACAGACGTCCTGTGCGGCCAGCGCTGAGGCCTCCTGCTGGGGCAGCTCTGTGACGAGACCCCAGACGATGCCGTCGCGCCGCAGGACGCCCATCCATCGTGCGAATGGTCCCTGCTCCCAGGCGAGATCCTGAAGAGCGGGGTTTGCGAGCTGGGGGGCGACGCCCTCGGCGACCCACTCGAAACGGCGGCTCATCAGCAGCGTGCCGTCCGGAGCGGTCGAGTTCTCGAAGACGTATGCGCGGCTCACCCGGGCTGCCCGGCCGAGCCTGGCGAGCACGTTCTTCATGCTCTCCTGCCAGGAGGGCGAGACCAGTAGGCGCTCGGCGATGAACGTGAGCGCACCGAGGATGGCGTCGCGGCGGCGTAGGTCCTCCTCGGTGCGTTCCCACTCGGTGACATCGCGCGCGATGGTGTGAACGTCCGTCACTGCGCCGTTCTCGTTGCGCACCGGAACGCTGTGCTGCTCGACGGAGATCAGCCGCCCGTCCTTCCGGAACCACCGCAGGACCACAGGTTCGTCGCACGTCCCCGGCGCCTGCGCGAGTGCTTCGTACGAGGCGCGGTCATCCGGGTGGATCGCCTTCGCGCCGAGATCGGGGTCGGCATAGAACTCCTCGGGCGTATAGCCGCTGATCTCGGTGGCCGAGGGGCTCACGTACTCGAAGCGGCGGGATGGGAGCACGCGGTACCGGATGATGAGGTCGCGTGCGCTGTCGGCCAGCGCCTGGGGCTGTTCCTCACTGCCGCGAAGAGCAGCCTCCACACGAGCGCGGTCGGTGGCGTCGATGGCGAAGCCGATGACGCCGACGACCTCCCCGTTGCTGTTGCGGAGTGGCTGGACACGAGCGTCGAACGCTCTGTCCATCCAGCTGAGCTCCTGCGTGACCGCCTCTCCATCGAGCGCGCGCACGTGCGCCGCGATCGGAGGGAAGGTCGGGTCGTCGGTGCCGAAGAACTCGTAGAGCGTGCGCCCGACGCTCTCGCGCGGCTCGATACCGAGTGAGGCAAGGCCTCCGCCCTCGGACATGGTGAAACGCAGGCTGCGATCGACCGTCCAGACGGCTACGGGCATCTGCGAGAGCAGACCCCGCAACGTTGGACAGACGTCGGGCGCGAACTGCGGCGCCCCCTGCGCTTCGGCCGCGTGTGCGCCGCGCTGTGGGTGTTGGATATCCGACAAATGTTCCCCTCGATGCCGCGATCACGCAAGACTGATCGGGCCACCACCTCCCAGGAGGAAGTACCTAAGAACAGGTATCGGCGGGCACCTGCAGCCGAACATGGGTGCATCGGATGATCCGTCTTCGGCCGGGTGGGGTCGCCCGGAGGACTGACAGGGCCGTCCAGCGGTCAGCGGGCGCAGTCGTCCGGCGGTCAGTCGGCGCAGTAGGTCTGGACCCGGACGACGCCGAGCGGTGGCTGGTGGAGCCAGGGGATCAGATCGTTGGCCTGCTCCACCTGCTCGAAGTAGATGGCCACGGCCATGAGGTTGTCGGCGACTCCCAGCGCCTCGGCGGCGCCCTGATCGCACGCGATGTCACCGGGGAACGCCTGGTAGCCGAGGGCGTTCGCCTGCTCAACGGCGGCGGTGAGCGCCGGATCGCCCGCCTCTCCTACGGCGAGGTAGACCCCGAAGTAGGTCCCCCCGTGCATGACGCTCTCCACGGCTGGTGGAAGCGGTGGGAGGGGCGACTCGGACGGCGACGGCGCCGCGGGAGAGGGCGACTCCGACGAGGAGGACTCGCTCGCCGTCGGACTGGTGGGGCCCGATGTGCCGGAGTCCGACGCGCAGGCGGCGAGCAGGGCCGAACCCACCGCGACGACCATGAGCAGGCGTCTCATCACTGGGATGTTTAGCACGAGCATGGTGGACGTGCGAGCCGGCCCCGGCCCTGGGGGCACCCGGCCCATGCGGTATCGTCCGAGGCGATGGTGGCGTCCGACGTGCCTCACGCGCTCGACGATCTGACCGAGGAGGAGAAGGCCATCGTGCTGAAGGTCGTCGACGTGCTCAGGCGGCTGAAGTTCGGAACGGTGCTGCTGGTCGTCCAGGACGGCAAGGTCGTGCAGATCGAGATGGCGGAGAAGATCCGCCTGAGGTAGCAGCGCTCAGCCGCTCGTCGCCTTGACGTTCGCTCTCGCTGCTGGTTAGCTGGGGGTCGCTCGGCTGACCGGACGCCCGGAGGCCGAAGCCGAAGGAGCCAGTCGCCCTTTCGATTGACCGGACAACCGGAGATCAGGGCCTCGTTGGGTCGTGTCCGTAGCCGGTTGGTCGAAAGGAGTCCAGATGCGACCTCGTTTCGTGCGCGGCGCAGTCCGCGTCCTCGTCTTCCTGGCGGCCTTTGCGCTCGTCGCCGCCGCCTGTGGCGGCGGTGAAGGCGATTCGACGGCTTCGGGTGGAGAGTGCACGATGGCAGAGAACCCCGCCATCTACCTCGTCGGATACAGCACGCCCCGCGAGGTGTACGGCAAGATCATCCCGGCTTTCCAGTCCATGTGGAAGGAGAAGCACGACGGCCAGTCGGTGACCTTCTATGAGTCCTGGGCTGGCTCGACTACGCAGGCCCAGAACGTCATCAATGGCCAGCGGGCCGACGTCGTCGTGCTGTCGCTCTCGTCTGACGTCGAGGCGATCCGGGAGGCCGGCCTCATCACGTACGATTGGACGAAGGCGCCCGACGACGGGATGGTCTCCACTTCGGTTGTGGTCTTCGACGTCCGGCCGGGCAACCCGCTCGGTCTCGAGGACTTCGACGACCTGACGGACCCCGGGGTGGAGATCCTGACCCCGGACCCGGCGGTGAGCGGCGGCGCAAGGTGGAATCTCGTGGCTGCGTATGGCGCCGCGATGCGCGGGTACGCCGGCAACCAGGAAGGCGACGAGGCGGGGGCCACAGCCCTCATCAACGGGATCGCCAAGAACATCCTTACCCTGGACAAGAGCGCTCGCGACTCGATCCAGAACTTCGAGTCGGGCAACGGCAACGTGGCGATCACCTACGAGAACGAGGTGAAGACCGCCAATGAGGCGGGCCTCCCAGACGAGGCCGTCTACCCACCGTCGACGATCTTGATCGAGAACCCCGCCGCGATCGTGGACGTGAACGCCCGGGCGGGCTGTGTGATGCCGGTTGCCAAGGCGTTCGTCAAGTTCCTCCACTCGCGGGAAGCGAAGGAGATGTACGAGAGCGTCGGGTTCCTGCGGCCGACCGACCTCGCCGAGGCCAGGAAGGGGGACCCGGCGAATGGGTTCCCGCCCATTCACGATCTGTGGACCACGGCCGACTTCGGAGGCTGGCCTGCCCTGGACGAGCTGCTGTTCAGCATCCCGGATGGCATCGCCACGAAGGCCATAGCCGAAGCGGCGGGCTAGGGGGTACTGAGTAGGAATGGCGAGCGCCGCGGAGACGGTCGAGCGCAGGAGGGGCATCTCCTACCGGACGATCGCCCGCCTGCGGCACGGTAGCCTCCGCGGCATCGCCATCCTCTATCTGGCCTTGATGATCGCGCTGCCGATCGCGGCCCTCATCGACAAGGGGTTCGAGAGGGGCCTTACGTCTCTGCGTGAGGCTTTCGCGTACCCCGGTGGGAAGGAAGCCATCATCCTCACGCTTCAGATGTCGGCGCTCGCTGCGACCGTGAACGCTCTCTTTGGGACGATGCTCGCATACGCCCTGGTGCGCTACAGGTTCCGGGGGCGCCAGCTCCTCTCCGCGATCGTGGATCTGCCGCTCGCGATCCCGACCCTGGTGACGGGAGTGATGCTGGGTGTGCTCTACGGGCCGAACACGGTGCTCGGGAAAGCCCTGGCCAGTGCGGGCATCAAGGTCGTGTTCGCGAAGCTGGGCATCCTGGTCGCCCTGTGCGTCGTCACCCTGCCGTTCGTTGTTCGGGCCGTCCAGCCCGTTCTGCTTGAGCTGGATCCGGCGGAGGAAGAGGCGGCCCAGACACTTGGGGCGAGCGGTTGGACGACGTTCCGCAAGATCGTGCTGCCGGCGATCCGGCCGGCGATCGCGGCCGGTGCGCTTCTGGTGTTTGCCCGCTCTCTTGGCGAGTTTGGAAGCGTCGTCTTGGTGTCCGGCAACATGCCATTCAAGACGCTCACAGCTCCGGTTCTGATCACTCAGCTGGCCTCGCAGTTCAAGCCCGACCAGGCTGCGGCGGTGGCAGCCGTGCTGTTCGGTATCTCGTTCATGGTCGTCCTGGTCACGACCAGGTTGGTACGCACTCAGAAGGGCAGGGAGTCGTGAGCGACATCGCAGTTCCCGTGGCGCCACGCGATGCCGCCCTTCGCCGGCGTCGGCGTCGTCTCGTCCGCGCCGGACTGCTCGCGGCCTGTCTGACCTACCTGGCTTTGCTGTTGGTGGCACCGCTGATCGGGGTCGCATGGACGGCCCTGGAGCCGGGCTGGGGCGTCGTCCGCGGCACCTTCTCGCATCCCGACGTTCTCCACGCCTTCTACCTGACGGCGATCATTACGGCGATCACCGTCGTCGTTACAGGGTTCTTCGGAGTAGTCGTGGCCTGGGTGCTGGTGCGTCAGCGGTTCCTGGGTCGCGGATTGCTGAACGCGCTCGTCGACACGCCTTTCGCGCTCTCCCCGGTGACGGTCGGCCTGGCCTGCGTGCTGCTGTTCGGCCGAGGAGGCTGGTTCCATGAGTTCTTCGCAGCGCGAGGAATCCAGATCGTGTTCGCGTTGCCCTCGATGGTGTTGGTAACGATCTTCATCGCGATCCCGTTCGTGATCCGAGAGGTGCAGCCGGTGCTGGAGGAAATCGGTACGGAGGAGGAAGACGCCTCCAGGACCCTCGGCGCGTCGGTGACGCAGACCTTCTTCAGGGTCACACTCCCGAACATCCGGTGGGGACTCCTGTACGGGGTAGCGCTCTCGACTGCTCGATCCATGGGTGAGATCGGCGCGGTCTTCATCGTAAGCGGGCTGATCATGGGAAGAACCGAGACGGCGCCGCTGTACATCTGGCGGGCGCTCGAGGAGCGCCAGACGGCCTCCGCCTACGTCGTGGCGTTGACGCTGGCCGCGGTATCGATCGTGATCCTTGCGGCGATCGAGTGGTTCAAGCACAAGAGGATCAGAGAGGACGAGGCATGAGCGAGCCGATCCGCGTCGAGGACCTGACCAAGCGCTTCGGCGACTTCGAGGCGGTCAGGGACGTGACGTTCACAGCGGAGGCGGGGAGCATCACCGGGCTGCTCGGGCCGAGCGGGTCGGGCAAGAGCACCGTGCTCCGGATGATCGCAGGCCTCGAGACGCCCACTGCAGGCCGCATCTGGATGGGCGAGGAGGAGCACACGCACAAGAGCGTCCAGGAGCGCCGCGTCGGGTTCGTGTTCCAGCACTACGCGCTCTTCCGCCATATGACCGTCGAGCAGAACGTCGCGTTCGGTCTCGTGGTCAGGAAGATGCCGAAGCCCGAGCAGCTTGGGCGCGTGGACGAGCTACTGGAGCTGGTTCAGCTCGGACCCTTCCGCGACCGCTACCCCGACCAGCTCTCCGGCGGCCAGCGCCAGCGCGTGGCGCTCGCACGAGCGCTGGCGCCGCGACCCGGGGTTCTTCTGCTCGACGAGCCGTTCGGGGCGCTCGATGCCCGTGTGCGGCAGGAGCTTCGTCGCTGGCTCGACGAGCTGCACCGCGAGATCGGGGTGACGAGCCTGCTCGTGACCCACGACCAGGACGAGGTGCTCGAGCTCGCCAACAAGGTCGTAGTTATGCACGAGGGTCGCGTCGAGCAGGTCGGTACCCCGAACGAGATCTACAACGAGCCGGCGACCGCGTTCGTGGCGGGGTTCGTCGGGAGCGCGAACATCCTCCACGGGCACATGGTGGGCGGCCACGTGCAGTTCGGCGAGCACCGCGTGGCGGTCTCCGATCGACTCGAGGAGGGAACGGCCGCCCGGGCCTACGTTCGGCCACACGACGTCCTCGTTCTTGCGAACGGGCGAGAGGGCGGCATCGCCGAGGCAACGGTCGAGCGGATCACGATGCTGGGGTGGCTGTCGCGTGTGACCCTGCAGCTCGACGGCGGCGAGGTGCTGACCGCCGAGGTGCCGAACGACGAGCTGGAAGGGGTGAACCTCGGCTCCAGGGTGCGTGTCGAGATGCGTCGGGCGCGGGCGTTCCGGGCGTCCGACGCGGCTGCACCCGCCGAAGGGATGGGACAGGAGCGTGCGGCGGGCGATCTGCCGGCCGTCACCGAGTAACCCATGTGGCGGGAGCGTGATCCGGACCGAGACCGCGAGAGGAGCGCTGCCGGGATGAGAGGCTCACGCTCGCTTCCGATCTTCGTCGTCTCGGTGCTCCTGGCCGTCTCGTCGTTGGCCGCTACGGGGTGCACGAGCTCGGCCGCGCGCGCCCGCGGTAGCGCTGAGGTCCTTCGACTCGGTGTGTTGCCCATGCTCAGCAGCGCGCCGGCCTATGTCGGGATCGATTCGGGGATCTTCGAGGCGGATCTCGCGCCGACCCGAGTGGAGCTGCACGTCTTCGATTCAGGCTACGAGGCAGGCGTTGCGCTCTTCTCGGGCTCGATAGATGCGACCTACATGGAGCCGTGGCCGGCCGCGTCCGTGTACCTGAAATCCGGTCACATCGCGGTCGTCTCGGGCGCGAGCGTCGGCGGAGCCTCGCTCGTCGTGCGGCGCGGCGCGGGGGTCCACGCACGGCAGGACCTTCGCGGCAAGCGGATCGCCGTACCGAACGTCGGCAACTCCCAAGACATAGCCTTGCGAACCTGGCTACACCGCAACGGAATGCAGGCCACCGACGAGGGCGGCGACGTCTCCATCACCGAGTTGGACTGCCCCGAGCTCCTGCAGCTCTTCCAGACCGGGCGTCTCGACGGCGCCTGGGTGCCAGAGCCCTACGTGAGCTGGCTGCTGGACGAAGGAGTCGCCGACGAGCTCGTGGACGAGGCGTCGCTCTGGGCACCCGGCCGCTTCCTCACTGCGAACCTCGTCGTCTCGAAGCCCTACATGCGCGCGCATCCGGATGTCGTAGACAACCTCGTTCGGGCGAACGTCCACGCGATCCGGTTCCTCGCAGAGCATCCGACCAGGTCCCAGCGCATCGCCGAGCGGCAGCTTCACAAGTCGGCTGGTGTACCGCCGATGAGCGCGGAGGTGATCGACGCTGCCTGGCGGAAGCTGACGTTCACGTGGGATCCGGTGCCGGAGTCGATGATCAGGGTGGCGGAGAACGCCCACGCGCTCGGCGTGCTCTTCGCTCGTCCCGAACGCGTGCGCGGGGTCTATCGCCTTGACGCCCTCGACGCGGTCCTCAAGGATGAGGGCCTTCCCCCGCTCGAGTTGCGATGGACGATGGAGTCGACGTGAGCAACGTTCGCCCTCTGCGTGCCGTTCCGGACACCGGACCGGCGGCTTCGAAGCTGTCGCTTCGGGCGGTCACGAAGTCCTACCGCCAGTCGAGTGGGGAGATCGTGCCGGCGCTCGCCGATGTGTCGCTTGAGGTCGCTGCCGGCGAGTTCGTGTGCCTCATCGGCCCCACAGGATGCGGCAAGTCGACGCTCCTGAACCTGGTTGCGGGGCTCGACCGGCCGGACGAGGGCGAGATCCTCATGGACGGGCAGCCGATCGTGGGCCCCGGTCCCGACCGGGCCGTGCTCTTCCAGGACCCGGCGCTCTTCCCGTGGATGAGCGTGGTCGAGAACATCGAGTTCGCGCTGCGGCTGAGCGGCGTTCCGAAAGCCGAGCGCCGCGCTCTCGCGATGCACTGGCTCGGCCAGGTGCACCTCGCCTCCTTCGCGCACGCGCAGCCGCACGAGATCTCGCCCGGCATGCGTCAGCGGGCGGTCCTGGCGCGGTCGCTTGCTTGCCAGCCGGAGGTGCTGCTGGCCGACGAGCCGTTCGGGGCGCTCGACGCTCAGTCGCGGGAGGTTCTGCAGCGCGAGCTGCAGTCCGTGTGGCTGGAGACCCGCAACACGTTCGTGTTCGTCACCCACAACGTGCGTGAGGCCGTGTTCCTCGCCGATCGTGTGGTCCTGATGTCGGCTCGCCCGGGAACGCTCGTCGCGGAGCACCGGATCTCGTCGCCGAGGCCGCGTGAGTTCGAGGACGTCCTTCTGGCGAAGGTCGTCGTCGACGTGCACGACCACCTGCTGAAGGAGGTGGAGGGGGTTGTCGCGCCTGAAGAGGACGCTCGCCCAGATCTGGCCTAGGGCCGCGATCATCGCGGTCATCGTGCTCTTGTGGTGGGCCGTCTACGCCACGGGCTACTGGGATCGCGTGCTGCTGCCTTCGCCGGCCCGCGTCTGGAGAGCGTTATGGGGGAACGTAACTGGCCCCACCGGGCTTCTCGTCGCCGCCGAACGCAGCATCCTCCGCCTGTTCCTCGGTCTTGCCGCGGCCATGGTCATCGGGACGCCGATCGGGCTTGCGATGGCCGCCTGGAAGACCGCACAGCGCAGCGTGGGGAGCCTGATGGTGGGGCTCCAGGCTCTGCCGTCGATCGCGTGGCTGCCTCTCGCGACCCTGTGGCTCGGCATCACGGAGAAGGCGGTCTTCTTCGTGGTCGTGATGGGAGCCCTACCGGCCGTCGCGATCGCGACGGCCGCGAGCGTGCGGCTGGTGCCGCCGACGCTGACCCGAGCGGCGCGCACGCTCGGCGCCCGCCGCTGGGATCTCTACGGCCATGTGGTCCTCCCCGCCGCGGTTCCCGGTTATCTGGCGGGACTGCAGCAGGCGTGGGCGCTCGCGTGGCGTGCGCTCATGGCGGCGGAGCTGCTTGTGGCCGGTGCCCGTGGGCTTGGGCACTTCCTCGCGCGAGCCGGCGCGCTCTGGCAGACGCCGCTGATGCTTGCGACGATGGTCGTGATCATGCTGGTCGGGATCGGCGTCGACTTCCTGTTCTCACTCGTCGATCGGCGGGTGCGCGCCCGCAGGGGTCTCGTCGTCCCCGCGTGATCTCATGCGCGGACGCCGGCGCGCCGGAGGGCCTCGGAGCGAGTCTCCTTGGTGAGTCGGACGAGGGCGCGGGAGAACGTCGGCTTCATCGGGCGTGGGTCCCGAAACCGCTTGGCCGTCTCGGGGATCCGGATCAAGTCGGCCTCGAACAGCCGGCGAGCGGTCGTGAGGCTCCGCGGCGGTCCCGTTCTCTTCCCTCCGAGCATCACCGGAACTAGCATCGACTGGGTCCCAGTCGGAGCGGGCTCGTCCCTGAGCCCGATCACGTCGCCGTCCGGTCCTCGGAAGATCTGCTTGCGCCCCGGCTCGGTGGCCTTGGCCTCCGAGAGCTTCAGGACCGGCCGGCCCTCGTACTCGACCAGCTTGTAGACGGAGTCCAGGTAAGGGGCGTCGGCCGAGACGCCGACACGCGTGCCGATGCCGAAGGCGTCGATTGGAGCGCCGGCCGACACGAGTCGGTCGACATCGGTCTCGTCCAGGCCGCCGCTCGCGAAGATCCGCACGTTGGGTAGGCCCGCTTCGTCCAGAAGGGCTCGCGCGGCCCGCGCCAGCTCTCCCAGGTCGCCGCTGTCGAGGCGCACTCCGAGTCGACCGGAAGATCCGATGCCCAGCTTCTCGATGACCTCGATCGCCGTGCGCACGCCGTTGAGCGTGTCGTAGGTGTCGACGAGGAAGGTCGTCCGATCGGGGAAGTCCTCGGCGAACGCGCGGAACGCTTCGGCCTCGCTGGGGAAGGACTGGATGTAGGAGTGAGCCATCGTGCCCGCCGCGCGGAGGCCGTAGCGGCGCGCGGCCTCGACGTTGCTCGTCGCGACGAACCCGACCATGGCGGTCGTCCGGGCGACCGCCATCGCTGCGTCGGCTCCCTGCGTCCGCCGGAAGGCGAAGTCGACCAGTTCCCGGTCCCGAGCCGCCATCCGACAGCGGGCTGCCTTCGAGGCGATCGTGGTCTGGAACGTGATCTGGTTGAGCAGGTAGGTCTCCACGAGCTGGGCGACGGCGATCGGTGCCGTGACCTCCAGGATCGGTTCGTCCGCGAACACGACCCTTCCCTCCGGCACGGCCCAGACGTCCCCTTCGAACCGCAGGCTGTGGAACCGCTCGATCGTGTGTTGGTCGTATCCGAGCGAGTCGGCGAGATAGCGGAGGTCTTCCTCCTCGAATGCGAATCCTTCGAGGAACTCCAGGCAGGGCTCGAGACCAGCGGCCACGAGGAATGCACGCTTCTGTGGGAGACGGCGGACGAACAGGCTGAAGGTTGCCGCCTGTTCCATCCCGCGGCGGAGGTAGCTCGCCGCCATGTTGAGCTCGTAGAGGTCGGTCAGCAGGGCTCCCGCCATGGTCCAAGGCTACGCGAAGGACGCGTTCACAGGGACCATGGGCCCGAGCGCCGGGTGTCCTTCGTCCATATGGCCATCTGGAACTCGCCGCAAGGCTATGTGGGGGGAGGTGGCGCATGCGGTTCCTCGATCATCAGGGGTTAGAGCGACTCCTCGCAGGCCTCGTCGAGAGCGGCTACGAGCTCGTCGGCCCCACCGTCCGGGACGGGGCGATCGTGCTCGAGCGCATCGAGGGGGTGGGCGAGCTGCCCTGCGGCATAGGCGAAGAGCAGGGGCCGGGCCAGTACCGCCTGACCCGGCGAGACGACGGTCGCTTCTTCGGGTGGGCCCACGGCCCCGACTCGGCGAAGCGCTATCTGTTCCCTGCCAGAGAGCTGCTCGCGCGGATGCGTCGCGAGGGCGGCACGTTCGACGGCGCCGAGCAGGAGGAGGAGGCGAAGCCCCTCGCCTTCATCGGGCTCCGCTCGTGCGATCTGCACGCGATAGCGATCCAGGATCGGGTGTTCCTGGAGGCCGATCCTAGCTATCGGAGGCGGCGAGAATCGGCCGTGTTCGTGGGAGTCAACTGTGCAGACCCCGGTGCCACTTGCTTCTGTGCCTCGATGGGAACCGGGCCGCGATGCACGTCTGGATTCGATCTGGCGCTGACGGAGCTCGAAGGAGGCTTCGCGGTCGAGGTCGGCTCACCGAAGGGGGAGGCGCTGCTCGGACGGGTCCCGGCCCGCGAGGCGACCGAGGCTGAGGTCTCCGCCGTCGCAGAGATCGAGCAAACGGCGATCGCGAACATGGGTCGCCAGATGGACGAGTGGGACATGCCGGCTCTCCTCTACCGGAACCGGTTGCATCCCAGGTGGAAGGAAGTCGCGGCGCGTTGCCTGGCTTGCGGCAATTGCACTTCGGTGTGCCCGACGTGCTTCTGCCACGACATCGTCGAGGGCGTGAGCCTGACCGGAGACCAGGCGACCCGCACACGCGAATGGGCTTCGTGCTTCTCGGAGGAGTACAGCTGGGCGGCCGGGGTGGTCATGCGCCACAGCCGTGAGGCCCGCTACCGTCAGTGGCTCACCCACAAGTTCGCATCGTGGATCGACCAGTTCGGAACGTCCGGATGTGTGGGCTGCGGCCGGTGCATCACGTGGTGCCCGGTCGGGATCGACGTGACCGAGGAGGTGGCCGCGATCCGAGCCACCGACGGCCAAGTGGAGGTGGTGGCGTCATGAGGGCCGAGACCGCAGCCATCCGGACCCGGGCTCTCGATCCCGAGGGGCCGCCGACACGCATCGCGGTTATCACGCGGATAGTGCCCGAGACTCCCGATTCCTCCACTTACTGGGCCAGGTTCCGGGCCGGCGAGGGCGACGGCTACTCGTTCGAGCCGGGCCAGTTCAACATGCTGTACTTGTTCGGAGTCGGCGAGGTCGCGATCTCGATCTCCTCCGATCCGTCGCATCCGCAGCTGATCGGCCACACGATCCGTTCCGTCGGGCGCGTGACGAACGTGTTCCGCGACCTACGTCCCGGCGACGAGATCGGGGTGCGAGGGCCGTTCGGCCGGCCGTGGCCGCTCGACAGCGCGCGGGGCGGAGACCTGGTCGTGGTGGCCGGGGGGGTTGGGATCTGCCCGGTGCGGCCGGCTATCGAGTACGCCATGCGCCATCGGGATCAGTTCCGCCGGCTGATCCTGCTGATGGGCGCGCGCGAGCCCAGCCTGTTCCCGTACAAGGACGAGCTCGAGAAGTGGGTCGCGCAGATGCAGCGTATCGGCGTGGAGCTGCATCTGACCGTCGACGAGGCCGACGCCGACTGGAAGTACGGCGAGGGCGTCGTGACGACGCTGTATCCGAAGGCCGAGCTCGAGGCCGCCCATACGACGGCGTTCATATGCGGGCCGGAGATCATGATGTGGTTCGCGGCAAAGGGGCTCCTCGAGATGGGTGTACCGGCGGAGCGCGTGCACGTCTCGCTGGAGCGGCACATGCAGTGCGGCATCAAGCTCTGCGGCCATTGCCAGTTGGGACCGAAGTTCGTCTGCCAGGACGGCCCGGTGTTCCGGTGGGACGAGGTCCGCGACATGTTGGAGGTGCGAGAGCTGTGAGCGCCAAAGTGAAGCCCCGCGTCGCGGTCTTCAAGATGTCCTCCTGCGGTGGCTGCCAATTGCAGCTGCTGAACGCGGAGGAGGCGCTTCTCGAGCTCGCCGGCGCGGTCGACATAGTGAACTTCGCGGAGGCGTCTTCGAATATCCAGCCTGGGCCCTACGACATCGCGTTCGTGGAGGGTTCGGTCGCGACGCCCAGAGGTGAGGAGGAGATAGGGGAGATCCGGGAGCAGTCGAAGTTCCTGGTCACGATCGGTGCCTGCGCAACCTCCGGCGGTATCCAGGCGCTGCGAAACATCGCCGACACCGATGCGTTCGTGAACACCGTGTATCCGAAGCCCGAGTACTTGAAGACGCTCGAGGACTCGCACGCGGTCTCGGACTTCGTCAAGGTCGACCTCGAGCTGACCGGCTGCCCCGTCGATCGCGACGAGCTCCTCGGCGCCGTAGCTGCGTTGCTGACGGGCACCCTTCCACGCGTGTCGACATCGCCGGTGTGCGTCGAATGCAAGCGGCGCGGTTACGTCTGCGTGCTCGTGGCGAACGGCGAGCCCTGTCTCGGTCCGGTAACGCGTACTGGGTGCGGCGCGCTCTGCCCCAGGTTCGGGCGCGGCTGCTATGGGTGTTTCGGTCCGTCCCAGCCGCCGAACACAGAAGCGTTGAGCGCTCGCTTCCTTGCGCTGGGGGTCTCGAAGAAGGAGGTCGCCAACAAGTTCCGGTTCATCACGGGCTGGGCGCCGGCCTTCCGGGATGCCGCCGACGCGATAGAGAACGGCAAGAAGCCGGAGAAGGGGGTAGCCAAGCCATGACCCGCCGCTCGGTCGAGGTTCCCGTCATCGCTCGCGTGGAGGGAGAGGGAGCGCTGCACCTGACGGTGAGCGACGACGAGATCACCGACCTCCGCCTGGAGATCTACGAGCCCCCGCGCTTCTTCGAGGCGTTCCTGGCCGGCCGACACTTCTCCGAGGTCCCGGACATAGTGGCGAGGATCTGCGGGATCTGCTCGGTCGCGTACCAGATGAGCGCGTCCCACGGTCTCGAACGCCTATTCGAGATCCAGGTGCCGCAAGGTACGCGTGAGCTGCGGCGCCTCCTGTATTGCGCAGAGTGGATCGAGAGCCACGTTCTCCACGTGTTCCTCTTGGCCGCACCCGACTTCCTTGGGTTCGACAACGCCATCGACATGGCCACGGCCGCGCCCGACGTGGTCAAGGCGGCGCTGAAGATGAAGCGTATCGGCAACGACCTGAAAGTGGCTATAGGGGGCCGGGAGATGCACGCGGTCTCGGCGCACGTCGGCGGCTTCTCGAAGACCCCGCGGCGCCGGGATCTCGAGGAGCTGCTTCCTCGCCTGGAATGGGCTCTCGGGGAAATGCCCGGGATTGCCGACTTGGTGGCCGGCTTTCAGAGCCCCGTTCTCACGCGACCGGCGGAGATGGTCTCCCTCGTGCACCCAGATGAGTACCCGATGAACGAGGGGTCTCTGGGGTCCACGAGCGGGAGGTCGTTCGACGCGCTTACGTTCGAGGATGTCACTCACGAGGTGCACGTCGAGCACTCGAACGCGCTCCACTCGCTCATGAGCGACAAGGGAACCCCCTACTTCGTTGGACCGCTCGCGCGCGTGAACCTGAATGCGGAGCGGCTGACGCCTGTCGCCCAGGAGTGTTTGCAGCGGACCGGCCTCTCGGTCCCTCAAGCTGATCCGTTCTTCTCTGTGGCCGCGCGGGTCGTGGAGATCGCCGTAGCGTTTGAGGAGGCGATCCGGCTCATCCGAGACTACGAGCCGCCCGAGCCTCCCACGGCAAAGGTCAGGCCGCGGGCCGGACGGGCAGCCTGGGTGACGGAGGCACCGCGGGGGATTCTCTACCACCGCTACGACGTGGACGACGACGGCAGGATCCTCGAGGCGAAGATCGTTCCGCCCACGTCTCAGAATCTGCGGCACATGGAGGAGGACCTGAGGTTGTTCGTTCCCGGCGCGCTCGATGCTTCGGACGAAGACCTGACGCGGATGTGCGAGATGGTGGTTCGGAACTACGACCCGTGCATCTCGTGCGCGACCCACTTCCTGCGCCTGGACATCCGGCGGGCGTGATGAAGATGGCCCGAGTCCGGGTTATTGGGTGCGGCAACCCCGACGCGGGCGACGACGCTGTTGGCCTGATCGCGGTCAGGGAGGCGCGCCCCCATCTGAAGCGAGTCCCGGGCGTCGACGTCGTCGAGGCCGGTCCGGCTCTGAACGTCGTCCACCTGCTGGAGTGGGTCGACGCCGCCGTGATCGTCGACGCGGTGTGGGTGGCGGGCGGTGGCCGGGCGCCGGGCGAGATCGTCCGGGTCGATGTCGGCAACGACGGGATTCTGAGGGGCGCCGGGACGTCGCTTTCCTCGCATGGGTTCGGGCTGGCCGAGGCCGTCGGTCTCGCCGCGGCGCTCGGCGGGGCGCCCCGGATCGTCTTCCTCGGGATGGTGGCTGCCGATGTCGCCGCGGGTCGGCCCCTCTCCCCGGCCGTGCGTGTCGCTCTGCCCGAGCTGGCCAGCCAGATCTTGGCCGAGGCGCAGGTGCTCTCTGAGTCCTCGTGCCCAGGCCTTCAGGGGGAGAACAGCATGCCCCGGAGATACCCCATGCAGGTCTTCCACGAGCGGGAGCGCCGGCGGGGCGCCCTCGGAATGCACGGCCCGATCGAGTCCGATACGATGCCGGTCTACCCAACCGTAGTGGGGGCAAGTCCGGCTCCTCGAATCCCGGAGGACTCCCGCGCCTGCAGGATGACCCACGATGAGGGGTTGCGGGGGCTTGGACACATCCACATCGGGAAGGATCGCGGTGTCCGGCCCAGCCGGCATCGCAGCGAGGCTGCCTGGAGGTAGATCCATCGTGGCGCAGACGACCGCACCAACCAGCGAGACTCGGAAGAACGGGTCGACGCGCGGATCATGGAAGAAGTGGCGACGGGTCACGGACCAGTCGCGGTTCGAGCAACAGCTCGATCCGGGGTTCACGCAAGAGATCACGTCGATCCCGAATGGTGAACGGCTGCACGAATGCATCCAGTGCGGCACGTGCAGCGCCGCATGCGCGGTGAGCGCGTTCATGGACTACACGCCTCGGCGGCTCATCGCGATGACGCGGGCCGGGTGCAGGGACGACGTGCTCCACAGCCTGTCGCCGTGGGTGTGCACATCCTGCTACGCATGCACGGTCGAATGCCCGAAGCAGGTCCCGGTTACTGAGATCATGCATGCTCTCAAGCGGACGGCTCTGCGGGAGGGGGAGTATCCGAGGCGGTTCACGACGCCCATCATGGCGCGCGAGTTCGTCGGCATGATCGAGAGGCATGGACGCAGCACCGAGTCGTGGATCTCGTTGAAGCTGTATCTGAAGACCAATCCCTTCCAGCTGCTCAAGTACTACCGGCTCGCGCTCCGGCTCGCGCGACTGGGAAGGCTGGGCTTTGGACGGGAGTCGATCCGCCGTCCGGCGGAGCTCAGAAGGATGCTCGAGGCGGTAGAGACACCTGCTTCCCGCGTCCCTGCAAGGGGCACTTCTACTGGGTCCGTTGGGAGCCTCGCCGTGGCTGCGACGGGGGGTGGATCATGACATACGCCTTCTTCCCCGGCTGCTCCGCGTTGGGCACCGGACGATCGTACGTAGAGTCGCTCGTTGCCGTCCTGGAGAAGTTGGGGTCGGGGCTGAACGAGCTGGAGGACTGGAACTGCTGTGGCGCTACCGCATGGCCGTCGGTCGACGACGTCAAGGCGGTCGCCCTGTCGGCGCGCAACCTGGCGCTGGCTGAGGAGGCCAACCCGGGTACGGATCCGGTCGACGTCGTAGCCCCCTGCGCCGGTTGCTACCGGGCGCTGCTGAAGGCCGAGCGTGCTCTGGAGGAGCGAGGAGAGGTGTCCGAGAGGGTCGACTTCGCGCTTCAGACCGTGGGCCTTCGATCGGAACGGCGAGCGCGGACCCGTCACCCCCTGGACGTGCTGGTGAACGAAATCGGGGTCACCCGGATCGGAGCGGCCGTCACGCGGCCGCTGGATGGGCTCAAGGTCGCCTGCTACTACGGGTGCTTGGTCGTTCGCCCGTACGCCACCTTCGACGACACTCGCGACCCAACCTCCATGGATCGGCTGGTACGAGCGATCGGAGGGGAGCCCATCGATTGGTCCATGAAGACGCGCTGCTGTGGCGGCTCGTGCTACTGTGGTGGCCCCCTCATCGGGGCTATGCCGGAGGCCACGCTTCAGCTCAGCCACGAGCTTGTGAAGGAAGCGAAGAAGCTCGGCGCGGACGTGATCGCAACGGTTTGCCCACTTTGCGCGTTCAATCTCGAAGGGTTCCAGGACCGGATGTCTCGCGAGTTCGGCGAGACTCTCGAGGTGAACGTCGGCTTCATCACGCAGCTGCTCGGACTTGCGCTCGGTCTCGACGAGCGAACGCTGGGCATTCACCGCATGCTGCGGTGGAACCTTCCGGAGTCTCGGCGGGCGGCACAAGGAGGGGTCCATGCACCTGCCTGATGGGGACGGCGAGGTGAAATCACCTCCGGAGTCGATGGCCACGGCGCCGAAGGTCGGTGTCTATGTCTGTCACTGCGGTCTGAACATAGCGGGCAAGGTCGACGTCGAGCGTCTGGTCGAGTTCGCAAGCACGCTGCCGGACGTCGCCGTAGCCCGGGATTACAGGTTCATGTGCTCGGATCCGGGCCAAGAGCTGATCCAGCAGGACATCCGCGACGGCCTCGTGAACCGGGTCGTCGTGGCCTCCTGCTCACCGCTCATGCACGAGGCCACTTTCCGAGGAGCGACTGCCGCGGGCGGCCTCAGTCCCTTCCTCTTCCAGATGGCCAGCATCCGCGAGCATGTGAGCTGGGTCACTGCAGACGGTGAGGAAGCAACCGAGAAGGCGGAGGCGCTCATCGCGGGAGCCGTGCGGCGCGTGGCCTTGCACGAGGACCTGGAGCGCCGCCAGGCCCCGGTTCTGCCGGACGTGCTGGTCGTCGGCGGTGGGATCGCGGGGATCCACGCGGCTCTCACGATGGCAGAGGCTGGCAAGCGTGTCTACTTGGTGGAGCGCGAGAGCACCATCGGCGGTCACATGGCGAAGTTCGACAAGACGTTCCCCACTCTCGACTGCTCCGCCTGCATCCTCACGCCGAAGATGTCGGCGGTGCGGTCCAACCCGAACATCACGCTCTGGACCTACTCCGATGTGGTGGGCGTCGAGGGCTTCACGGGCAACTTCACCGTGCGGGTCCGTCACCGTCCCCGCTACGTCAGGGAGGACCTATGCACGGGATGCCTGGCGTGCATCGACGCCTGCATAAACAAGAAGGCGAAGGTGCGAGACGAGTGGAATGAGGGGCTTGGGAAGCGCAAGCCGATCTACATCCCATTCCCGCAGGCCACGCCCCCCGTGGTCGTGGTCGACCCGGACGAATGCATCTGGTTCAAGACCGGCAAATGCCCCAGGACGTGCGTGGACGCCTGCGAGCGGGACGCCTTCGACTTCGAGCAGCGGGAGGAGTTCGACGAGGTGAAGGTCGGGGCGATCGTGCTGGCTACCGGCTTCAAGACGTTCGACGCGTCCCGCATCTTCGAGTACGGCTACGGCAGATACCCGAACGTCTACACCAGCCCGGAGGTGGAGCGTCTCCTCAATGCCGCCGGTCCAACGCAGGGCGAGATCGAGATGAGGGATGGAGGGAGGCCGAAGACCGTCGGGATCATCCACTGCGTCGGTTCGCGGGACGTCAAGTACAACTCCTACTGCTCACGTGTGTGCTGCATGTACTCCCTCAAGCTCGCGCACCTGATCAGGGAGCGCTCGGGCGCAGAGGTCTACAACTTCTACATCGACATGCGGGCACCGGGAAAGGGCTACGAGGAGTTCTACTGGAAGCTCCTGCAGGAGGGTACCCACTTCATCCGCGGCCGAGTCGCCGAGGTAACCGATGAGGCGATGTCGAAGGAAGAAGAGGGCAGGCTGGTCATCCGGGCCGAGGACACCCTCATTGGGTTCGTGCGTCGGGTCCCCGTCGACATGGTGGTGCTCGCGGTGGGCCTCGAGCCTCAGTCCGACGCCGAGCAGGTTCGCCGGCTCTTCAACATCAGCTGTGGCGGGGAGGGATTCTTCACCGAACGGCACCCCAAGCTCGCCCCGGTGTCCACGTTCACCGACGGTATCTTCTTGGCGGGCGCTTGCCAGGGCCCTAAGGACATCCCCGACAGCGTCGCGCAGGCCGGCGCCGCCGCGGCCGAGGTGCTTGCGATGGTCGATCGGGGCGCCGTCGAGCTGGAGGCCAGCACGGCCTTCGTCGACGCCGCCGCGTGCTCGGGCTGCCGCACGTGCGTGGCTCTGTGCCCCTTCGGGGCTATCACCTACGACGCAGAGCGAAAGGTGGCGGCCGTGAACGAGGTCGTCTGTAAGGGGTGCGGGATCTGCGTCGGCGCTTGCCCGTCTGGCGCCGCGCAGCAGCACCTCTTCACCGACCAACAGATTCTCTCCGAGATCGAAGGGGTGCTGCAGTATGTCTGAGGCCGTGGACGAGACCTTCGAGCCACGGATTGTGGCCTTCTTCTGCAACTGGTGCACGTACACAGCCGCCGACCTTGCGGGTATCTGCCGGATGACGTACGCGCCGAACGTGCGCGTCGTTCGGTTGATGTGCTCGGGGAGGGTGGATCCGCAGTTCGTCCTGGCTGCTTTCCGGGATGGTGCCGACGGGGTGCTGATCGGCGGTTGCCATCCGGGCGACTGCCACTACCAGCAAGGCAACTTCCACGCTCTTCGTCGCGTCGCTCTCCTGAGGCCGATGCTGAGGGACATGGGGATCGAGGAGGGGCGACTGCGGATTGAGTGGATCTCGGCCGCCGAGGGCGACAAGGTGCAACGGGTGTGCAACGAGATGACCGAGCAGGTGCGCATGCTTGGGCCGCTCCGGCTCGCCCCTGCCCCGGGTTCGCAGAACGACGCGGTGCTCGTGGAAGTGACCGAGGGTCTCGTCGAGCAGGAGGTGCCATGAGCAAGCCGAAGGTCGCCTTCTACTGGTGCGCCTCGTGCGGCGGCTGCGAGGAGGCCATCGTGGATCTTGCCGAAGACGTGCTGACGGTGGTCGAGGCCGTGGACATCGCTTTCTGGCCGGTCGCCATGGACTTCAAGGTCGAGGACGTAGAGGCGCTCGCCGACGGTGAGCTCGCGGCCTCCTTCATCAACGGCGCCATCCGCACGTCCGAGCAGCTAGAGATGGCCGAGCTGCTGCGCCGCAAGTCGGGGGCGGTCGTGGCCTTTGGAAGTTGCGCGTGGCTCGGGGGCATCCCCGGCCTCGCGAACCTCTACAGCAGGGAGTCGATCCTCGAGTACGTGTACCACGAGTCGCCGAGCCTCGAGGAGGGCCAGGAGACGGTGCCCGAGGAGGCGATCGATGTACCCGAGGGCCGCATGACCCTTCCCGCCTTCGACGATTCCGTCCGCACGGTCGGTCAGGTCATCGATATCGACTACTACCTTCCCGGCTGTCCGCCCCCGGTCGACCTGATCCGCGCAGCGGTCATGGGGCTCGTGGAGGGGACGCTGCCGAAGAAGGGCGCGGTCCTCGCGCCGGACGTGGCGCTGTGCGCCGAGTGCCCGCGCGCCGCGACGAAGCCCGAGGACCTCAAGGTGGAGAGGTTCTACCGGCCCTACGAGATCGTCGCCGATCCCGAGACCTGCCTGCTGGCGCAGGGCCTGCTGTGCCTGGGGCTGGCCACGCGCTCTGGCTGCGGCGCGGTGTGCGTCGCGGCGAACATGCCGTGCACCGGCTGCATGGGCCCGACGAGCAGGGTCGTCGACTACGGGGCGAAGGCGCTGTCGGCGATCGCGTCGCTCCTGGATTCCGACGACGGGGACGAGATCAGCGCGCTCGCTGCCGAGATCGCCGACCCCGTCGGCACGTTCTACCGATACAGCCTGCCGGCATCGCTGGTACATCGCCGTGTGGAGCCGGCTCCTGCGAGCGGAAGGCCCGCATCATGAGCGAGATCTTGATCGACCCCATAACCCGGCTCGAGGGACATGGGAGGATCCACATCTTCCTCAACGACGCCGGAACCGTCGACCGCGCATACCTGCAGATCCCGGAGCTCCGCGGCTTCGAGAAGTTCGCGCAGGGACGCCGCGCCGAGGACATGCCGCAGATCACCTCGCGAATCTGTGGGGTGTGCCCGATGGCGCACCACATGTGCGGGGCGAAGACGCTCGACGACCTGTTCCACGTGGACCCGCCCTCGGTGGCGAAGAAGGTCCGCGAGATGGTCTACGACGCCTTCATGATCGAGGACCACGCGCTGCACTTCTTCTACCTGGGCGGACCCGACTTCGTCGTCGGCCCGACCGCGCCGAAGGCCGAGCGCAACATCCTCGGCGTTGTCGCCAAGGTCGGGCTCGACATCGGCAAGGAGGTCATCGGCGTCCGGAAGGAGCTGCGCGAGCTCATCAGCGACGCGGCCGGCAAGGTCATCCACCCGGTCTTCGGACTGCCGGGCGGCGTCTCGCAGCCCATCTCGCCCGAGCTGCGTGACCGGTTCATGGCCGGCGCAGCACACGCGGTCGAATTCGGCAAGTTCGCACTGCAGGTCTTCCGCAACGTTGTCCTCTCAAACGCTGAGTACGTGGACCTCGTCACGTCCGAGGCCTACACGCATCGCACCTACTACATGGGCCTTGTGGACGAGCAGAACCGGACGAACTTCTACGACGGCCGCCTGCGGGTCGTGGGCCCCGACGGTAAGGAGTTCCTCACGTTCGGCGTGAAGGAGTACCTGGACCACGTCACCGAGCACGTCGAGCCGTGGAGCTTCATCAAGTTCTCCTACCTGAAGGACGTCGGGTGGAACGGGTTCACCGACGGACCCGAGAGCGGCGTGTTCGCCGTGGCCCCGCTCGCGCGGCTGAACGCCGCCGACGGGATGTCCACGCCGGTCGCGCAGGAGGCCTACGAGGAGTTCTTCTCGACGCTAGGCGGCCGGCCGGTA
>JBFMCN010000005.1:0-21681 GCA_040754475.1 Actinomycetota bacterium
CCGGCGGCACGGGCGGCGGTATCGGCTAGCCCGCCCGCCCCCCCCCCAAACGGTTGGTGGCGGAGATCGCAGTGAGGAAGTGCCCCTACTGCGCCGAGGAGATCCAGGACGACGCGATCAAGTGCCGGTGGTGCCGCAGCATGCTCACCGGCCAAGTCCCACACGCGGGCACGGTATCCCTGCCTCCCCCGCCCGCGGCGTCCGCCGGTCCGGACGAGGTGCTCCAGTACACGCACTCAGGTCGTCGCTACCTGCTCGGGATGGGCCGCGACTGCTTCGGGATCTGGGACCGGCAACAGCCGGGCCCCCCGATCGCCAGGTTCCCTCGGACAGACGACGGATGGCGCCAGGCTTGGCTACGGTTCGCCGCGGAGGAGCCGTACAACACGGAGGTCGCGATCGGGCCGCGAGTGCGGCCACCCACGCCG
Source organism: Actinomycetota bacterium (assembly GCA_040754475.1). Classification (GTDB taxonomy): domain Bacteria; phylum Actinomycetota; class UBA4738; order UBA4738; family HRBIN12; genus JAJPHY01. The sequence continues at coordinate 429 of JBFMCN010000005.1, forward strand.
TCGGAGGACGAGCCGGCCGTTCCCTCCGGTGGACAGCGCACTGCTCCGTACGGCTTTGGGGAACCCAGGCGACAGGCCTCCGTCGCCTGGTGGTTGTTACCCATCCTCTTCGGATTCGTCGGAGGCTTGATCGCCTTTCTCGTGAATAGGAGAGAGGACCCGAAGCGTGCCTTTGCGATGTCCGTCGCGGGCATTGTGGTCAGCGTGCTCTTCAGCCTTCTCATACTCGCGGGTTGGTTGAACCAGGGGTCCCCGTACGGCTAGTCCTGCACCGGCACCGCTTCCCCTGCGGCTTCCCTTGGCGATTCCCGGGCTTGCCACCAAGCGCCGACGGCTCCCCCCGCAACCCCCCAGACCAGCGCGAGCAGGCCTCCCGTCATGGCGCTCGGGCCCATTCGGATCGTCCCTCCCGTAGACAGCCCTCGGTACCCGGCGGAAAGGCCCACCGAGAGCGAGGAGAGCAGGGCGGCACCGACCACCAGGGCAGCGAACACCGCCCCCGCGGCCGCTCCCACGGTCATCGCCTCCCTCGGATCTCGGGCGCCCGCCCGCTCGGCCGCCGTTCTCCCGCCGCCGAGCACCGACAGGAGCGGCACGAGCAGGAACAGGAAGTACCAGGAAGGCACCGTCTTGAACGGCGCGGTTGCGTGGACGCCGGTCAGAAGGTTCGCCGAAACGCTCACGCTCCTCGGATACCTCCAGTAGCAGAGGAAGGGTGACGACCCGCCCGGGCCCCGGATCTCGTCACAGCCGCCCATCGCCGGAACGAGCACCCACATCGACTGGTTCGGCAGCAGGAGCACGTGATGACCGATCAGCAAGGTCGTCTCCGCCGTGCTCCCTCGAGTCACCGTGTCGAAGTAGGCCTTCGTCGAGTCCGGCTTCGCCACGGCCAGCACGAGCAGGCCAGCGAAGGACAGGAGGAGCCCCAGCGCCAGCATCCGAACGCCTCCGGCGAGCGCCCCGGCCAGCCGGCGGTGCAGGGGCGGCCCGGTCTCGATGTGCGCCCCGGCCGAGGAGTACCCGCCGGCCGCGCCGGCCGCAACGGCGATCAGCAGCGGGAAGACCAGAGCCTGGGCGGGCGACGAGCGCACCTGTACGTAGCCCCCGAACCGGTCCAGCGCGGGTACCGCGATCCGGCCGGCAACGACCAGCGAGAGCACGAACGACGGCACCGCGTATGCGGGTGCCACCTTCGCGCCGTGGAGCGTTCGGGCGAGCACCCCGCCGCCCACGCGCTCTGCAACGGCCCGGCCGGCACGGAACAGCAGGAACGCCGCAAGGACGGCCATCGCGATCAACGCGACGCCCAGGTGCGTCGAGAGCTCGACCGGAGCTCCCAGCGTCTCGAACGTGGAGCTGCGCAGGCTCGCCGTAGCCGAAACGTGATGGAACCAGCCGAAGTAGAACCACCCCAGCCTGGCGGCGGTCGCCCCCGACAGGTACCGGCGCTCGACCAGGAAGACGGCAAGCGCCGCGGCCTGGCCGAGCAGCGCCATGACGGCGAAGGCAAGCCCGCCGCGAACGAGCGCAGTCTCCCAACCCGCCGCCAGCGCCGACTCCGGGCGGCGGGACGACGGGGGTTCGCTCACGACAGCGTCGCCTCGACCAGCTCGGCCACCTCGGTCGGAGTCCGCCCGACCTTCACACCGGCAGCCTCCAGGGCATGCGCCTTGGCCTGAGCGGTTCCGCTGGTCCCGGTGATGATGGCGCCTGCGTGGCCCATCCGCCTGCCCGGGGGCGCGGTGAAGCCGGCGATGTAGCCGACGACCGGCTTCGACATCTTCTCGGCGACGAACCGCGCGGCTCGCTCCTCGTCGTCGCCGCCGATCTCGCCGATCATCGCGACCAGATCGGTCTCGGGGTCTTCTTCGAAGAGCTCCAACGAATCGATGAACCCGATCCCGTGGACCGGATCGCCTCCCATGCCGATGCACGTGGACTGCCCGATCCCCCGCTGGGTGAGCTCATGGACGATCTGGTAGGTGAGCGTCCCGGACCGGGAGACCACGCCGACGCGGCCGGGCGTGCAGATCTCACCAGGGATGATGCCCACGTTCGCCCTGCCGGGCGAGATGACGCCCGGTGAGTTGGGGCCGACGAGCGTGGACGGCATCCCGCGCAGGTAGCTCGCGACACGACCCATGTCTCGCACCGGGATCCCCTCCGTTATGCAGACGATGAGCCGCAGCTCGGCGTCGGCCGCCTCGTAGATAGCCTCGGTGGAGAAGCGGGCCGGCACGAAGATCAGCGACGTGTTGGCGCCGGTCGCGGCAACGGCGTCGCCGATCGTGTCGAAGACCGGGATCCCTTCCACGTCTCGGCCGGCCTTGCCCGGCGTAACACCGGCGACGACCCGGGTCCCATACGCGCGGTTCCGAAGCGCGTGGAACATCCCCTCCCGACCGGTGATGCCCGAGACGACGACCTTCGTCGTCTCGTCGACCAGGACCGCCACCTACGCCGCCCTCCCTTTCGCCAGCTCCGCGGCCGTCTGCGCGGCTCCCAGCATCGTCGACGTGGGGACGATCCTGGGATCGGCGGCCTCCTCCAGGATCCGCCGGCCTTCGGCCGCGTTCGTGCCCTCGAGCCGCACGACGGTCTGGACGCTCGACTTGATGCGCTCCAGCGCGTCGAGAATGCCCCGCGCAACGAGGTCGCAGCGGGTGATGCCGCCGAAGACGTTGACCAGCACCACCCGCACGCCCGGGTCGGAAAGGACGACCTCGAGCGAGGTCGCGATCCTCTCGGCGCTCGCTCCGCCTCCGACGTCGAGGAAGTCCGCCGCGGCCGAGCCCGCCTGCTGCACGAGGTCGAGCGTGGACATCACGAGCCCCGCCCCGTTGCCGACGACCCCAACCTCGCCGTCGAGCTTCACGTACTGCAGTCCGGCCTTCCTTGCCCGGAACTCGACCGGGTCCGTCGGGAAGCTGGACTTCATCATCTCGGTCTTGCGCTGCCGCCACAGGGCGTTGTCGTCCACGGTCACCTTCGCATCGAGGGCGAACACTCGATGGTCGGTCAGCAGGACCACGGGATTCACTTCGACGAGGGTGCAATCCTCCTTCGTCAGCACGTCGTAGAGGCCGGCGAGGACGTTCTCGACCACGTCGCGCGCCTCCGGCGGCAGCGCGCTGGTCAGCGCGCGCAGATGGTACGGGTGCAGACCGATCTCTGGGTCGATGTGGAGCCGACGGATCGCCTCGGGCTTGGCGAGCGCGAGCTCCTCGATGTCGACGCCGCCCTCGGCCGCGACCATCGCAAGGTCGGTGCCGGTCGAGCGGTCGAGCATGATCGCTGCGTAGAACTCCTTGGCGATCGGCAGCCGCTCCTCCACAAGCACACGGGTGACGCGACGCCCCTGGAACCCCTCCTCCAGCATGCGGGCGGCCGCGGTCTCCGCTTCGTCGGGCGAGTCGGCCAGCACGATGCCCCCGCCCTTGCCCCGACCGCCGACCTGCACCTGAGCCTTGACGACCGACGTTCCGCCGAGGGTCTCGGTCGCGGCCCTGGCCGCCTCGCGCGTTCGGGCGATGATCCCCCGCGGCACAGGGATGCCGTGGCGGGCGAACAGCTCCTTGCCCTGGTGTTCGTACAGATCCATCTAGGACCTGAGGTCGGCGACTACGCGGTGCTTCTCGGCCATCCGCGCCCAGTCTAACGAAGGCCTGGAACCCGACCTTCGGTTCGAGGCAGCGGGTGGGGCGCCATCGCCCCGTACGCGTACAGCCCCATGGCCGCCGCTGCCAGGACGTGCCACACAGCGTGCCACTGGAACACGCTCTCGGGTCTGCAAAGCCACCCGCCGGTACGGCCCACGAGGAACGCGGTCGCTCCGAGCGCGAGAGCCACGAGCACGCCGAGCCTGGCCGCCCGCCGGGCCGTGAGCCCCTCGGTCCGGATCGCCGGCAGCTCGTGCCGGTACTCCCACAGCGCACTCACGCCTGCAGCAGCTCCGAGCAGTGCCGACAGCACGTCGGTCGCGGCGGGTACGAGCGCCAGGAACACGCCGACCGCGGCGACGAAGGCAGCGTAGACCTGCAGCGTCCACAAGGTCCCGCGCCGCCGAGACCGCGCGACGCCGAACACGACGATGAACGCCAGCACCGAGAGGATGCCTAGGTCGTGGACCCACCTGGCGCCCGCGGTCTGGAACCCGTGGAACAGCAAGCCGCCTACCGTGTTGCTCGCGACCGCTAGGCCGAAGACCGCGAGCTCGACGCGGTACGGCGACGCCCTGACCCCCAGAAGAACGATCCACGCCCCGGCCAGCAGGAATGCGAATCCGGAGAGGGCGTTCGCCGGCTGCGCGACCAGGCCAGCCGCGGCCCGTTCGCAATCGGTGTCGGCCAGCCCCACAAGGGGCATCAGCAGCTCCGTCCGGTCAGCCCACCTTTCTGAGCGGTGCGTAGGCGAGCAGCAGCCGCTTCTCCCCCACGTCCTCGAAGACCACCGTTGCTTCCGCGTCGGACCCGGACCCGGAGACCGTGAGCACGACGCCCTCGCCCCACCGGTCGTGAAGCACGGTGTCGCCGGGCGCCATGAGGACCGGTTCACGGCGAGCGGACGTGACGGCTTCGCGGACAATCGAACCGGCGCCCCGGCCGATGATCCTGCCCTCCGCCTCCTCGTCCTCCTCGATCTGCCGGAGCAGATCACTCGGGATCTCGGAGAGGAACCTCGACGGCGGGTTGTACGAGGTGGTTCCGAACAGTGAACGGCTCCACGCGTGACACAGGTACAGGCGCTCCTGCGCGCGAGTGATCCCGACGTAGGCGAGACGCCGCTCCTCCTCGAGCTCGGCCGAGTCGCCCATCGATCGGTAGTGCGGGAACACCCCGTCTTCCATCCCGACGACGAACACGACCGGGAACTCGAGGCCCTTGGCGTTGTGAAGCGTCATCAGCGTGACGGTCCCGGCTTCTTCGTCGTACTCGTCCTGCTCGGAGACGAGCGCCACCTGCTCGAGAAAGCCGGGCAGGCCTTCCTCCGGGGATCTCTCCTCGTACTCCGCCGCCACCCCGGTGAGCTCCCTGATGTTCTCGACGCGGCCCTGGGCCTCGACCGTGCGCTCGGCCTCCAGCTCCGCCAGGTACCCGGACTCCGTCGCCGCCGCCTCAACCATCCTGGCGGGTCCCGCGCCCTCGCCCAGGAGCTCGGCGAGCCGGTCCGTCAACTGCACGAACCCGAGGACCGCTCCCTTGGCCCGCGGTCCCAGCACGTCGATCTCCTCGGCCCGACGGCACGCCTCGAGGAACGGGGCCTCCTCGGCCAGCGCGTGCTCCTCCAGGGCGGCCACGGTCTGCGGCCCGATCCCCCGTTTCGGGGTGTTGATGATCCGGCGCGCGGAGACGACGTCCTGCGGGTTCACAAGGAGCCGGAGGTAGGCGAGGACGTCCCTGATCTCCCTGCGCTGGTAGAACCGGAGCCCGCCGACGACCCTGTAGGGGAGCCCGGCTCTCATGAACACGTCCTCGATCACCCGGCTCTGCGCGTTCGTCCGGTAGAAGACCGCGATATCCGAGTAGCGGTGGCCCTCTTCCTCGACCAGCCGATACGTCTCCTCCGCGACGAAGAGCGCTTCCTCGTGCTCGTTCTCGGCACGGAACCGCACGGCGAGCTCGCCGCCCGGCGTCTCGGTCCACAGGCTCTTCGGCTTGCGCTGGACGTTGTGCTCGATGAGCGCGTTCGCGACGGCGAGGATGTTCGAGGTCGAGCGGTAGTTCTGCTCCATGACGAACACGACGGCATCGGGATAGTCGCGCTCGAAGTCCAATAGGTTCTGGATAGTCGCACCCCGCCATGAGTACACGCCCTGGTCGGCGTCGCCGACGACGCACACGTTCCGGTACTTCGCCGCGAGGAGGTTCACGAGCTGATACTGCGCACGGTTCGTGTCCTGGTACTCGTCGATGAGGATGTGGCGGAAGCGCTCCTGGTAGTGCTCGAGCACCTCGGGGTGCTGGCGGAACAGATGCACGGTCTCGGCAATGAGATCGTCGAAGTCGAGCGCGCCCGCGGCACGCTTGCGCCGCTCGTAGCCCTCGTAGACCCGAGCGATCGTCTGCTCGTAGAACGTGCCGGCCGCCTGGGCGAACTCCTCGACCCCGAGCAGGTGGTCTTTCGCCCTTCCGATGGCCGCCGCCATCGCGCGCGGCGGGTAGCGCTTGTTGTCGACGTCCAGATCCTTGAGGACCTGGGTGATCAGCCGCTCGGTGTCGCCCTCGTCGTAGATCGTGAAGGTGGACGGCAAGCCCACACGCTCGTGTTCTCGGCGAAGGATCCGGGCGCAGGCCGAATGGAACGTCAGGATCCACATCCCGTGGGCGACCCGCTCGCCGAGGAGGCCCTCGATCCGATCGGCCATCTCTCGGGCCGCCTTGTTGGTGAACGTGATCGCCAAGATCGCGTAGGGAGAGAAGCTCCGCTCGCGGATCAAGTAGGCGATCCGGTGTGTGAGCGCGCGGGTCTTTCCCGAGCCGGCCCCGGCCACGATCAGCACCGGACCCTCCGTGTGCAGAACTGCCTCGCGCTGAACGGGATTGAGAGTCTCCAGCAGGGCTGACGCCTCGGCCACGGACGAGATTCTAGGGAAGAGGACCGACCACAGGATCGCCGGCGACTTCTGCGACACTCTTCCCGTGCAGGACGCCACCTCCCCAACGGGTACCGATGCCGGCGCAGGCGTCCCGCGGCGTGCCTTCGGTCTGCGCCGCCTGCTTCGGATTCTCGGGACGCTGTGCCTGGCTGTGGCCTTCGGCATCGCCGGATACATCGGGTGGCTGCTCTGGGGCACGGGTCTTGCAACCCAGCGCTGGCAGTCAGCTCACCGGGCCGGGTTCGAGAAGGCGATCAACACGAAGAGGCCCACAGATCCAGACGCCGTCAAGGTGCGCCTGCCCGGAACCGCCGTGGCGATCCTGAAGATCCCCGGTATCTCCCTCGACATCATCGTCGTCGAAGGCACCGACTCGGCCGACCTGGTGAAGGGACCCGGTCACTACACGGATACCGCCTATCCGTGGCAGGACCACGGCCGGGTCGGTATCGCGGGACACCGAACGACCTATCTCCATCCCTTCTTCCACCTGGATCAGGTGCGGGTGGGCGACCCCATCGTCCTCGAGACCGAGTACGGCACCTTCCGGTACGCCGTCACCCGCGTGTTCTCGATCCCGACAGCCGGGTCCGGCGTCGTGCTGCATCAGACGGGGGAACCCACGCTCGTGCTCACGACCTGCGACCCGCCGTACTCGGCCTCCAGGCGCCTGATCGTCACGGCCGACCGCGTCTAGGGCTCCCGACGGCTACTCCCACTCGATCGTGCCGGGGGGCTTGCTCGTCACGTCGAAGGCCACGCGGTTCACACCACGAACCTCGGCGATGATGCGGGAGGACATCCGGTCGAGGACCTCGTGAGGCAGACGCGCCCAGTCGGCCGTCATCGCATCCTCGCTGGTGACCGCACGGATCACGACGGGATGCTGGTAGGTCCGCTCGTCGCCCATCACGCCGACGCTCCGTACGTCTCCGACCAGGACGGCAAAGCACTGCCACAGCTGCCGCTGTAGGCCTGCCCGCCTGATCTCCTCCTGGACGATGTGGTCGGCGGCCCGGAGGATCTCCAGACGCTCCGGCTTCACCTCGCCGACGATCCGCACGGCCAGCCCCGGTCCGGGGAATGGCTGCCGCCAGACGATCTCCTCTGGCAACCCGAGCTCCTCCCCTACCCGGCGCACCTCGTCCTTGAACAGCTCGCGGAGCGGCTCGACCAGCTCGAAATCCATTTCCTCCGGCAGCCCCCCGACGTTGTGATGGCTCTTGATCTTCGCGGCGGTCCGGGAGCCCGACTCGATGACGTCCGGATAGAGCGTTCCCTGCACGAGGAACCGAGCCCCGATCGGTCGCGCGGCCTCTTCGAAGACCCGGATGAACTCTTCGCCGATGGTCTTGCGCTTGACCTCGGGGTCCGTCACGCCGGCGAGCTTCCCGACGAACCGGTCGGCCGCCTTCACGTGGACCAGCGGCACCCGGTGGTGATGCGAGAACATGTCCTCCACCTGCTCGGGCTCGCCCTCGCGAAGGAGCCCCGTGTCGACGAACACGCAGGTCAACCGCTCGCCGACGGCCTTGTGGACGAGAAGTGCCGACACCGAGGAGTCGACCCCACCCGAGAGGGCGCCCACGACCCGGCCGCCGCCAACCTGCTCGCGTATCCGGGCGATCGCGCGTTCGATGAAGTTGGCCGGCGTCCAGTCGGGAAGCAGCCCGCAGCCCTCGTACAGGAACCGCTTCATGACGTCCAGCCCACGCGGGGTGTGCGCGACCTCGGGATGGAACTGGACGCCGAACAGTCCGAGCCGCAGGTCCTCCATCGCCGCCACCGGCGTGGACTCGGTGTGCGCGGTCACGCGGAACCCTTCGGGAGCCTGCATCACCGCGTCGCCGTGGCTCATCCAGACCGTGTCCCCGCTCGGAAGGTCGGCAAGAAGGGCTCCTCCCCCTTCGTCTACCGTCAGCGTCGTGCGCCCGTACTCGCGCGCGCCGGTCGCCCGGACCTCGCCTCCGAGCGCCCTGCTCATCAGCTGGTGCCCGTAGCAGATCCCCAGCACCGGAATCCCGAGGCCAAAGACCTCGGGATCCACCTCCGGAGCACCCGGCTCGCATACCGATGCCGGACCGCCGGAAAGGATGAGCCCCGCCGGCTGCTTCGCCTTCAGGTCGGCGATCGGCAGGTCGTGCGGGACGATCTCCGAGTAGACGCGGCACTCGCGGACACGTCGCGCGATGAGATGCGCGTACTGCGCCCCCAGGTCGACGACGAGGATCGGGCGCTGGTCCGTCGGTTCCCTCACCGGCTCAGTGCCCCATCCCCACCCGCTGGACGGTCTGGTACGTCTTGCCTTCGGTCTTGATCGCCGGCGCGACGGCCAGCTCCGCCTTCTGGAACTCCTTAACCGTCGCGTACCCGGTAGTTGCCATCGACGTGGCGAGCGCGCCGAAGAGGTTCAGCGTCCCGTCGTTCTCGTGGGCGGGACCGACCAGGATCTCCGCCAGGGACGCGACCTGCTCCGTCCGGACGCGCGTCCCGCGAGGAAGCGTGGGGTGAAACGTGGCCATGCCCCAGTGGTAGCTGCGCCCCGGCGCCTCGTACGCACGCGCGAGCGGCGAGCCGATCATCACGGCATCTGCCCCGCACGCGATGGCCTTCGCGATGTCGCCGCCGGTCCTCATTCCGCCGTCGGCGATCACGTGGCAGTAGCGGCCGGTTTCACGGAGGTGCTCCGAGCGCGCGGCGGCCGCGTCGGCGATCGCAGTCGCCTGGGGCACGCCAACGCCGATCACCCCCCGCGTGGTGCAGGCATTGCCCGGGCCAACCCCGACCAGCACGCCCACGGCGCCCGTTCGCATCAGGTGCAGGGCCGTCTGGAAGGACGCGCACCCGCCGACCATCACCGGCAGGTCGTAGGCGGCGATGAACTCTTTTAGGTTGAGCGGCTCGGTACGGGTCGAGACGTGCTCCGCCGACACGACGGTGCCCTGGATGACCAGGATGTCGAGCTCGGCCGTGAGGACAAGCTCGGCGTGCTCCCGGACTCGCTGAGGCGTGAGGGACGCGCATGCTACGACCCCGCCTTCCTTGACCTCGCGGATCCGCTTCGCGATCAGCTCGTCCTTGACGGGCTCCGAGTAGATCTCCTGCATCCGGCGCGTGGCCTCCTCGTCGGGAAGCGATGCGATCTCCTCGAAGAGCGGCGCCGGGTCCTCGTAGCGGGTATGCAGCCCCTCGAGGTTCAGACAGGCAAGGCCGCCGAGGTTGCCGATCAGGATCGCCGTCCCCGGCGACACGACGGCGTCCATGGCTGCGGCCATCATCGGCAGGCCGAAGTGGAAGGCGTCGATCTCCCAGGAGATGTCCACGTCGTCGGGATCGCGAGTTCGCCTCGAGGGGACGATCGCCACCTCGTCGAATCCGTACGCCCGTCGCCCCGTCTTGCCGATGCCGATCTCGATCTCAGCCATGCGTCTCCCCCAGATAGCGCAGGACGCCCACCCGACCCGGGTGGGCGTCACGTCCTACATGAAGGGAAGGTACCACGCCCCTGCACCCGGGGCGCTCCTTCGGCGCGGGAAGACGGCGATCGTGTGCCTGCGATGCGTCGGTCCAAGCCTTGAGTGGTTGAACCGGCCCACCCGGCGCCGAATAATCGCGAGGCGGCTCCTCCGCCTACGAGAGGACACCCCCCATGGAGGCACCCCGGCTCAGACGAGGGCTGTTCGGCTACTCCGGCAAGAGCACGCGGCTCGTGGTTGCCGATCGCGAGCTCCGGATGCTCCGGCTTGAAGAACGGATCCGGGATTGCGAAGAACACGCGATCCGGATCGAGCGTGAGGTCGGTCGCACAGGAGAGCTCGAGCACGAGGCCCGGGCGCTCCTGGACGATCTCGAGAAGCGGACGGCGCGTCTACTCGAGGCCGAAGACACCCTCGAGAAACGAGAGGAGCTCCATGATCTGCTCCGAGCCGAGATCGCAGCCGCCAGGCGCGACTTCTTGAACGCGCACGAACGGGCCTCGAGCGCCGAAGCCAAGCTTCGGGAGATCGGCGTCGAACACCCGAGCGGCGTGATCGTGCTTCCCGACCTGGACGGAGCCGGAGCGAACGGAGATCGACGCCGGACGGCCGCCCGCGCCTGAGAGGTCGCCCAGAACGACCCGGGCTACCTGCCCTCCGCGACGTGCCCGGTGTCGGTGACTCGGAGATCGGTCAGGCCCGAGTGCACCTTCGGTCCTTCCACCAGCATCCCGGAGTCCTCGATGTACCCGAGCTCCTCCAGGCTGTCGAGCACGTGCTGAAGCGACTCCTCAGGCTCCTCGACCATCGTGTCCACCACGAGCTCGGGGGCAAGCGGCGGCTCGTAGGGATCGTCCACCCCGGTGAAGCCGGTGATCTCGCCGGCGAGCGCCTTCTTGTACAGGCCCTTCGGATCTCGATTGGCTGCGATCTCCTCGACCGTCGCGTGGACGTAGACCTCGACGAAGTCGCCGATCATCGCGCGCACCTTGTCGCGCGTCTCCCGGTAGGGCGAGATCGGGCAGCAGATCGTCGCGACGCCGTTGCGCGTCAGGAGCTCGGCGACGAACCCGATCCGGAGGATGTTCGTGTCGCGATCCTCCTTCGAGAACCCGAGTCCCTTGCTCAAGTTCTGCCGGACCACGTCGCCGTCGAGGATCTCGACCTTGAGGTGCCGAGCCTTCAGCTCGTGGTAGAGCATCTCTGCGATCGTCGACTTGCCGGAGCCCGACAGCCCGGTGAACCAGACGGTGAACCCCTTCTCCTCAGAACCCGGTGTCACAGGAAGCTTCTTCCGGCCGCTGTCTCGGGTGTCTGGATGTCAAACATCCTCAAGATGCTCGGTCCGACGTCGATGAGGTTCAGCCCCTCGACCCTTCCCAACGGCTGGCCCGGCAGCCCCTTCATCACGAAGATGCCGGCGCGGTCGTGGTTGGCCCCGTCGGGCCCGGTGTCGTTCTCGTAGGTGAACACGTCGGGGTTGCCCACCGTTCCGACCGATCTCCACGAGAGGTCGCCGAAGTACACGATGATGTCGGGAGCGACGCCGCGGACGTCCGGATACACCTCCTGAGGTCTGAACGCCCTGGTTCCGAGCGGATTGCCGTCAGGCCCCAGGGCCGCCTCCAGCTTGGCGATCAGCTCGTCACGGACTTCCTCGTAGCGCTCGGGGCTGACGACACCCTGCGGCTCACGGCCCTTCACGTTCAGGAAGACCCTGCCGTAGTAGCCGCCGTCGCCCCACGCGGCGGTGCGCCCCCAGTCGATCGGCGCCCTTGCGATCGGCGTCTTGCCGGAGAGGGACTCGGTCATGGCCAGGTAGCCCTCACGCATCAACCAGTCGTTGACGCAGACGCCGCCCTCCATCCGGCGGGCGCCGTGGTCGGACATCACGATCGTGACGACGTCCTCCGGCAAGGTCTCAAGCAGGGACCCGATCTCCGAGTCAAGGTACCGGCAGTAGTCGTGGAATACCGATTCGTAAGGGTTCCCGGGCTCGTACTTGGGGTGGCCGGGGTCCCAGCATTGCCAGAAGACGTGCTGAAGGCGATCGAGTCCCATCTCGACCATCATGAAGAAGTCCCAGGGCTTGGTCCGGAGCAGCCGCCGGGCGACCTGGAAGCGGCGCTTGGTCATCACGAACACTTGCTTCAGGACGTGGGCCATCCCCTTCTCGCGGAAGTTCGGGATATCGAAGATGTACGGCTCGCCGCCGAGCTCCTCCTCGATCTCCGCTTGCAGGTCCGCCGGGTGTGTGAAGCTCCTCGCGGACGGCGGGGTCAGGAAGCAGGAGACCTGCCACCCGTCGACCGGCTTCGGCGGGTAGCTGGGAGGAACACCGATCAGGAGGGACTTCATGCCCCGCCGCCCGAGCAGATCCCAGACCGCGGGTTCCTTCACCGACTCGGAGGTTGCGATCGAGAGCCCCCCGTACGTGTTGTCCTTCCGGTTGCGGAATCCGTAGATGCCGAGCTGTCCGGGCGTGTTCCCGGTCATGGAGCACGCCCATGCCGGCACGGTGATCGGTGGCGTGATGCTGGCGAGGGGCCCGTGCATCCCCCGGCCCACCAGCTCGCGTATGTTGGGCATCTCGTTCGCCATGTCACCGAACACGAGCGGCGCGGCCGCGCAGTCCAGTCCGATCACGGCGACCCGTGGTCCTTCGGTCATGGTCCTTCCTTTGCAAGACCGATCGCCAGGAAACGGAGCCGGGCGCCCCGCCTCGGCTCCGCAGCATCCTACCAACCGGGCGGGGGCGGGAAGACCGCCGCCCCGCCGCCCCCCACCGACCGCACCGAAGCCGCTCAGTGCATGTGACCGTGGCCGCCTGCGCCGGCTGGCTCCTCCTGCTTCTCGGGCTTCTCCGCGATGGCGCTCTCGGTCGTGAGCACGAGCGCCGCGATGGAGGCAGCGTTCTGCAACGCGGAGCGGGTGACCTTGGCCGGATCGATGATGCCGGCCTTCACCATGTCGACCCACTCACCCTTGACGGCGTCGTAGCCGCGGGTACCGGCCTCCGACCGGATGCGCTCGACGACGACAGCGCCTTCTGCGCCGGCGTTGTGCGCGATCAGGCGCGCCGGCTCAGCAAGCGAGTCGCGGACGATCTTCGCGCCGGTCGCCTCGTCGCCCGTAAGGCGGAGCTTGTCCAGGGCCGCCTCGGCCCGGATCAGCGCGACGCCGCCGCCGGAGACGACGCCCTCCTCGATGGCCGCGCGCGTGGCCGAGAGCGCGTCCTCGATGCGGTGCTTCTTCTCCTTGAGCTCGACCTCCGTCGCGGCCCCAACCCTCACGATGGCCACTCCGCCGGCCAGCTTCGCGAGGCGCTCCTGGAGCTTCTCCCGATCCCAGTTGGAGTCCGTCTTGTCGATCTCAGCTTTGATCTGTGCAACCCGGCCTTTGACCTCCCTGTCGGCCCCTGCGCCTTCGACGATGGTCGTGTCGTCTTTGGTGACGACGACGCGACGAGCCTTACCGAGCAGGTCGAGCCCGACGCTCTCGAGCTTCAACCCGACCTCCTCGGAGACCACCCGTCCGCCGGTAAGAACTGCGATGTCCTCGAGCATCGCCTTCCTGCGGTCACCGAAGCCTGGAGCCTTCACCGCGACGGCGCTGAACGTGCCGCGGATCTTGTTGACGACTAGGGTGGCAAGAGCCTCGCCCTCGACGTCCTCTGCCACGAGCAGGAGCGGCTTCCCAGCCTGCAGCACCTTCTCGAGCAGCGGCAGGAACTCCTGGACACTGGCGACCTTCTTGTTGACCAGCGCGATGTAGGGCTCGTCGAGGACGGCTTCCATCCGCTCCTGGTCCGTGACGAAGTACGGCGAGATGTAGCCCTTGTCGAACTGCATGCCCTCGACGAACTCCAACTCCATGCCGAAGGTGTTCGACTCCTCCACCGTGACCACGCCGTCCTTGCCGACCTTGTCGAGCGCCTCGGAGAGGATCTCGCCGATCTGCGGATCGGCGGCCGAGATCGCGGCCACCTGCGCGATCTCGTCTCGAGACTCGACGTCCTTGGCTTGGCGCTTGATTGCCCCGACCACTGCGGCGACGCCCTTCTCGATGCCCCGCTTGAGGCCCATGGGGTTCGCGCCCGCGGCCACGTTGCGCAGACCGTGACGAACCATCGCGCGGGCGAGCACGGTCGCCGTGGTCGTGCCGTCGCCGGCAACGTCGTTGGTCTTGGTGGCGACCTCCTTGGCGAACTGGGCACCCATGTTCTCCCACGGATCCTCGAGCTCGATCTCCTTGGCGATCGTGACGCCGTCGTTCGTGATCGTCGGCGGGCCCCACTTCTTGTCCAGGACTACGTTGTGGCCCTTGGGGCCGAGCGTCAGGGCGACGGTGTCGGCCAGCTTGTTCACACCGTCCTCGAGCGCGCGCCGCGCCTCTTCGCTGAACTTCAGAACCTTGGATGCCATGCGCCCTCCGTTCGCGATGGATCGGGGGCCCGGCGCGTCGCGCACGAGCCCCCGGGGACCGATGCCTTCGCGGCTACTTCTTGCTGATGACGGCGAGGACGTCCCGCGCCGAGAGGATCAAGTACTCCTGACCTTCGACCTTGACCTCGGTTCCGCCGTACTTCGAGTAGATGACCTTGTCGCCCACCGCCACGTCGAGCGGCACGCGCTGACCGTCCTCGAACCGGCCGGGGCCGACCGCAACGACCTCGCCCTCCTGGGGCTTCTCCTTGGCCGTGTCGGGAATCACGATGCCGGACACGGTCGTCTCCTCTTCCTCGCTCGGCTTGACGACGATCCGGTCGTCGAGGGGCTTCAGGCTGAACTTCTTCGCCATTCCTTCCTCCTTGCGGTTAGCACTCAGCCGATGTGAGTGCTAACAGGATACCCAGGCGACTGCTGTGAGGCAACAGAGCGAGTTGACTCACCAGAAATGTCCTCGAAACAGCTTCATTGCCTCACCTGAGGATGTCCTCGAAGGCCTGACCCTCTTCCGGGGCGTTGCGGCCCCCGAGGAGGGGTGCGGTGGGCTTGTCGATGGCAGAGCGCAAGGCGGTGACCAAGCAGGTGGCCAGGCGGTATGCGAAGGCCCCGAAGAAGGAGAAGGGTCGGATGCTAAACGAGCTGTGCGAGCTTACGGGGTGGACCCGTGGCACGCGATTCGGGCTCTGGCCGAGGCGATCCGTCCGCCCGATCGACCCCCGAGGCCACCCAGGGCCCGGACCTACGGCCCCGAGGTGCTGGAGCCTCTCAGGCTGATCTGGGCAACGCTGAACGGCCCCGCGGGCAAGCGCCTGGCGCCGTTCATGCCCGAGATCGTGGCCGCCCTGGAGCGAGCCGGCGAGCTGCAGGTTAGCCCGGAGGTCAGGTCAAAGCTGCTTTCGATCTCGGCGGCCACCATCGACCGAATCCTCGCGCCCGAGCGGCGCCGGCTGCGGGTAAGGGGCCGGCAGGGCACCAAACCTGGGAGCCTGCTCAAACGACAGATCCCGATCCGGACCTTCGCCGAGTGGGACGATGCGCGACCGGGCTTTTGCGAGGTCGACCTGGTGGCCCACGACGGGGGTGGTCCGGTCGGGGAGTTCTGCCAGACGCTCGACCTTACCTGTGTCGCAACGGGATGGACCGAGTGCCGGGCGGTGAGGAACAAGGCTCAGCGGTGGTGCTTCGAGGCCCTGCTCGATATCGAGGCGTCCCTGCCCTTTCCCCTGCTTGGCCTTGACTCGGATAACGGCTCGGAGCTCATCAACGACCAGCTGTTCCGATACTGCACCGAGCGGGGGATCACCTTCACCAGGTCCCGTCCCTACCGCAAGAACGACAACTGCTTCGTGGAGCAGAAGAACTGGCCGGTCGTGCGCCAGGCCGTCGGCTACGCCCGCTACGACACCTCCGCCGAGCTCGAGTGCCTGAACGAGCTCTACGCCGTGCTCCGGCTGTACGTGAACTTCTTCCAGCCGCAGATGAGGCTCGTGTCCAAGACCCGTCACGGGGCCAAGGTCACCCGCCGCTACGACACGGCCCGGACGCCCTACCAGCGCATCCTTCTCTCGCCCCATGTGGGTCAGAAGATCAAGCAGGCGCTCGCCCGCACCTACCTGGGGCTCAACCCGGCCGAGCTCAAGCGGCGGATCGCCGCGTGCCAGGACAGGCTGCTCCAGATCAACCGGGCCAAGCCGGATCGAAGGAAGGAGGTGAACCGCCCCGGGCACCCCGCCCCCGGAGAGAAGCTCTCCTGGAGGGAGATTTCGAGGACATCTTTGGTGAGGCAACCGGTGGACGCTTCGAGGACATCTTGACGTGAGGCAACTAGCAGGCAGGCGGGCGGAGGGCGCGCGGGCGGGCGCGGGGGTAGGGTAGAGCCCCCATGGCCTCCCGATCCGACGAGGTCCCACCGAGCGGCGGCGCTGAGGGCCCTCCAGCGCCCACCGCCGAGCGCGCGGGGGGCGGCCGCCGATCCCGCGGCCGTCGACGCCTGTGGATCGTCCTGGCCGTCTCGGCAGGGCTGGGCGCCCTCGGCACGCTGACGGCGATCTCCGCGGTCTCCGTCCGCGCCGACCTGCTCGACGCGAAGGCGGCGCTCGAACGCGGGAAGCGGCAGCTCTTCGCTGGAGACACCGAAGCCGCTCGCGCGTCGTTCGAACACGCGCACGACCGCTTCTCCGAGGCGGAGTCCTGGGCGGGTAACCCCCTCCTCCGGGCTGTCGGCTGGCTCCCCATCATCGGGAGGACACCCGATGCCGTGGTGGGGATCGCTGCGGCCGGGACCGAGACGTCGCAGGCAGCGATCGGGATCGCGTCTGCGGTTGCCGACCTACCCGGAGGCCTGGCCGCGCTTGCTCCTTCCAGCGGTGCGATCCGCGTGGACCGAATCGAACCGCTGACCGCGGCCGTCGGTCGTGCGGACGTACTGATCGGCCAGGCTCTCCAGACCGTGGTCGACGCTCCCGACACGCTCCTGATAGGGATCGGATCCGCCCGGTGGGAGGCGGAGGACCGGCTCCGCGAGCTGAACGACACTGTCCACACCGCAGCCCAGATCCTCTCTGGCCTGCCCGAATTCCTCGGGCAGGACGGGCCCAAACGCTACTTCTTCGGGGCGCAGAACCCCGCCGAGCTTCGAGGCACGGGAGGGATCTTGGGCGCCTTCTCGATCCTCACGATCGACGCTGGCCGCTTCGAGTTCTCTTCGTTCCGTCCGATCCAGAGCCTGCCGATCCTGGAGCTTGGAGACGTTCAAGCACCGAACACGGACTACGCGCGGAACTACGACCAGTTCCGAGGCGGGCGACGCTTCTGGACGTCGATCAATCTGATGCCCGACTTCCCCTCGGTCGCGCAAGCCATCCTGAACGCCTATGAAGCGGCAGAGGGGCAGCGGCTCGACGGAGTGATCACGGCCGATCCCTTCGCCCTTCAGGCGCTGCTCGAGACCACCGGGCCAAGTGAGATCCCCGGCTACGACGTCACGATCGACACGAACAACGTCATCGACTTCACGACGAACCAGGCGTACAGCCTCTTCGATAGCCCGGAGACCCGGAAGCGCGTCCTGGGGGACGCTGCGAAGAGCGTGTTCGAGCGCTTCGTCGCAAAGGCTTCTCCCTCGTTCCGCGACCTGAGGGTGCTCTCGACAGCGGCTGCTGCCGGACACATCCAGGTCTTCAGCGGGAATCCGGTGATGGAGGCGGGGCTGCGGGCCTCCTCCGTCGGCGGCGCCATTCGGCCGGGTGGCGGCGACTTCCTCTCGGTAGTCGTGAACAGCTCGGCCGGATCGAAGGTCGACTACTACCAGAGCCGGTCGATCTCGTACTCGGTCCAGCTCGAGGACGACGGCATTGCCCACAGCACGGCGGTCGTGTCTCTGTCGAACGAAGCCCCCACGTCGGGGCAGCCGCCCTATGTGATCGGCCCGTATCGACCCGCGGAGGCCGACGGCAGGGTGGGGCCCGTTCTGGAGGATGTACGGCCCGGTGAGAGCGTGGCTCTGATGAACGTCTACTGCGCCCCCGGCTGCGTCCCCAGTGCCCAACCCACGCTGGATGGCGCACCGGCGCGAGCCGTGGCCCGCACGGATCTGACGGTTCCGTACGTCCAGAGCTACTTCCCCATCCAGAGCGGCGAGTCGGCCGAGTTCGCTGTCTCGAGGGGCCTCGTGGACGCATGGCAAGGCAACGACTCCGGAGGAATCTACCGGCTCACGTTCGCCAACCAGACGACGATCCGGCCGACCGGGCTCCACGTGGAGATCGCTCCACCCGAAGGGATGGCGATCTCGTCCACAAGCCCCGGGATGCGCGTAGTCGAGGGCAAAGCCGTGTTCGACGGGACCCCGGGGAGTCGCCTAGAGATCGAGGTGAGGTTCCGGCCGCCGCTCGTCGCTCGGCTCTGGCGAGACCTGTTGCGGTTCCTTCGGCAACCCGCGATCAGGCTGTAGAGACGCCTCAGGGCGACGGAGATCGCGACCGGGGCGCACCGGAACCGATCGGACGGAGGGCGTAGCCTGGAAGTCCCATTGGATCAGCGGCGGTTCGCGCCTTTTGCCAGGGCCGAGTTGCGCTCGGGCGAGCTAGCCTACTTGTACGGGGGGCGGCCGGACTGCATACGGCCGTCCGGCGAGAGGAAGGCTGGACCAAGACGATGCCCGAGGACAAGCCGCTCGTCTTGGTCACGGTCGGCACCGACGCCTTCGCGTTCGATCGACTGATGCGATGGCTCCAGGCTTGGCTTGGCGCGGGAGGGTCGGATCGGGCCCGGGTCTTGGTTCAATGCGGATCCTCCACTCCTCCCGACGGCGCGGAGTCCGTGACCTTCCTTCCCTACGCCGACCTGCAGGCGGCAGAGGGGCGGGCGGTGGCCGTCGTGTGCCACGGTGCGGGGCCGACGATCCTCGAGATCCTCGAGCACCAGCTGGTGCCCATCGTCGTTCCGCGCCGTCGGGCCTTCGGCGAGGCGGTCGATGACCACCAGGTGCTCTTCACCAAGCGGCTGGCCTCCGAAGGTCGGGCCATGATCGCGGACTCGGCTGACGAGCTCAGCCGGTTGCTGGACCGGGCGATCGACGATCCGACGGCGTTTCGGCTGGTGCATGAGCTGACGGATTCGTCGCCGGCGGTCGAGTCGTTCGCCGCAGCCGTGACGCCGCTCCTTCGCCGCGACGGGGACGACGGACCCGGGCGTCCTCGCGTCCTGTTCATCGCCGGGACAGAGCGGAGCGGATCGACGCTTCTGGAACGCCTGCTCGGCGAGGTGGAAGGTTTCTGCTCCGGCGGGGAGCTCGTTCACCTCTGGGAACGCGGGCTCGCTGCCAATCAGCTATGCGGATGCGGCGTCCCCTTCCGCGATTGTTCCTTCTGGGCCGAGGTGGGGCGCGAGGCGTTCGGAGGCTGGGACGCTCTAGATCCCGACGAGATGGTGGCCCTGAAGCACCAAGTCGACCGCCATCGATACCTGCCGCTGATGGCTCTGCCGGATCTCTCCTCTTCCTACAGGGGCCGCCTCGAACGGTTTTCCGAGATCCTCGCGGCCCTTTACCGGGCGATCGCCGAGGTCAGCGGCTCCACGGTCGTGGATTCGTCGAAGAGCTCCTCCTATCTGTTCGTACTTCGCACGATGCCCGAGATCGACCTCCGCATGCTTCACCTCATCAGGGACAGCCGGGGAGTCGCCTACTCGGCGACAAAGCGCGTGAGACGGCCGGAGGTCGACGCCCAAGGCGCGTACATGCCCTCCTACCATCCGGCCAGGGCGGGTGTGGAATGGCTCCTCTACAACACGCTCTTCGACGTCGCGGGGACGACCGGAACGCCATCCATGCACCTTCGGTACGAGAGCCTGGTCACAGACGCGCGGCGGCAGGTCGGCCGGGTCCTCAGATTCGCCGGCGTCAAGGACACGGGCGAGCTCCTCGGATTCCTGGGAACCGATACGGCAAGACTGCAGCCGATCCATTCGGTGTCGGGGAATCCGATGCGGTTCCGGTCGGGAGAGACACAGCTTCGGCTCGACGACGAGTGGCGCGTCCGGCTGGCCCCCAAGCACCGCGCCATGGTGTCGTTCATCACATGGCCGCTCATGAGGCGTTACGGATATGCCCTCCGATCCTGACCTTCGGTCAAGCGCAGCGCCGGGTCCTCCCGAGCCTCCCATCGACGGGGAGCCCCTCCCCTCGGTGTCGGTGGTCATCCCCACGCGAGATCGCCCCGAGTTGCTCCGGCGGGCGATCGAGGCCGTGCTCGGACAGACCTATGGGGGGAAGATCGAATGCCTGGTCGTCTTCGATCAGAGCGAGCCCACCCTTCCGAACCTCCCCATCCCGGCGAGCCGTCGCCTGGACGCCCTGCGGAACGTGAGGACCCCCGGGCTGGCGGGCGCGCGAAACACGGGCGCCCTCGCAGCGACGGGAGAGCTCCTCGCTTCATGCGACGACGACGACGAGTGGTTGCCGCACAAGTTGCACCGCCAAGTCGAACGCCTGAGCCGTGATCCGCAAGCGATAGTTGTGAGCTCGGGGATCTACCTCCACACGCGGGGGCGCACGGTTCGCCGCGTCCCCTCGGTTGAGTGGATCCGGCTCCGTGACCTGCTCCTGTCAAGGAGCATGGAGCTGCATTCGTCCAATCTCCTCGTCAGGCGTCGCGACTTCATCGACCGCATCGGGTTGATCGACGAGCGGCTCCCGAACAGCCAGAACGAGGACTACGACTGGTTGCTGCGGGCCGCCCGCCTCGGACCGATCGCCGTGGTTCGAGAGGCCCTGGTGCGCATCGACTGGCAGCCGCGTTCGTGGTTCTCCGAACGATGGCAGACGCTCATCGCCGCGCACACCCACCTCCTGGAGCAACACCCTGAGTTCCACGAAGAACCGAGGGGGCTCGCGCGGATTTACGGACAGATCGCCTTCTATCACGCCGCGGCGGGCGATCGCCGGGCAGCCCGCGAATGGGCGATCCGAACGCTTCGGACAAGCTGGAGAGAGCGTCGAGCCTACCTGGCGCTGGCCGTGAGCCTGCGGTTGGTCTCCGCCGATCGGATCATGGCGTACGCGAACCGCCTCGGAAGGGGGATCTGACCTGCGATGCGGTTCCTCACCGACGGAGGCCTGCGTTCCGAGTTGAAGGATCTCGCCAAGAAGGGCTTGCGGGCGTACGCAGTCGCCACCGCCTCACTGCGCGGGACTCCCGACTTCCTCATCATCGGGGCGAAGAGAGCCGCAA
>JBFMCN010000006.1:0-9939 GCA_040754475.1 Actinomycetota bacterium
ACGAGCACCGGGATGCCCTCTGCTTCCAGGAGGCCCTTCGCCAGATAGCCCTCGGGGACCGATCCGGCCGAGTAGACGCGTACGAAGTCCTCCTGCATCCACCCATTCTGCCGTGCGACTCAGGACTTCGCCTTTGCAGGCATTGACAGGTATGGATGGAATGTGCACACTTGGCATCGACAGACTTCGATGTATCGAAACGAGGTGCACCGCATGAAGGGGTGGACGTTGGCCACGAGGATCGCCTGATGGCACGGCAGCCGGAAGTCCACGATCTCACACCCGCGGCGTGCTGCCCGCCGCTGGAGGCAGTGGGGATGTCGGAGGAGGACGCCAAGACGATCGCGCTCGTGTTCAAAGCGCTCGCGGATCCCCACCGTGTGCGGATCGTGAACCTCCTGGCGAACGCCGGAACACCGGCATGTCCCGAGTGCGACCTGACGCCCGAGCTCGGGTTGTCGCAGCCGACCGTCAGCTTTCATTTGAAGAAGCTCGTCGAGGCCGGACTCGTCGATCGCGAGCAGCGTGGGGTCTGGGCCTACTACTCGGTCAACCGAGAGGCCCTGGCGCGCCTGTCGACCGTCTTCGGCCCGAGGGAGGTGACATCGTGACGGACATCAGGGATGAGGTCAGGGACCGGTACGCCCGTGCGGCGCTCGATGCCGCCTTGGCGGCGAGCTGCGGATGCTCGGGCGCCGCGTGCTGCGAAGAGGAGGAGGGCTTCGGTACGGGCCTCTACGGTCCGGCGATGCTGGCGGAGGTTCCCGAGGCGGCGGCCCTCGCGAGCCTCGGTTGCGGAAACCCGACCGCCGTCGCCGAGCTGCGCGAGGGCGAGACGGTCCTAGACCTCGGTTCGGGTGGAGGGATCGACGTGATCCTGTCGGCCAAGCGCGTCGGACCGACCGGCAAGACCTACGGGCTCGACATGACGGACGAGATGTTGGACCTCGCCCGCAAGAACGCCGCGGCGGCTGGGCTGGACAACGTCGAGTTCCTGAAGGGCTACATCGAGGACGTTCCGCTGCCCGAGGGGTCGGTCGACGTCGTCATCTCGAACTGCGTCGTCAACCTGTCGGTCGACAAGCCGCGCGTGTTCGGCGAGATGGCGCGGGTGCTCCGGCCGGGTGGACGCATCGGCATCAGCGACATCGTCGCCGCGAACGACCTCACTCCCGAGGACCGCGCCGAACGGGGCAGCTTCGTCGGTTGCATCGCGGGAGCGCTCTCGTTCGAGGAGTACGAGCGAGAGCTGGAGCGGGCAGGTTTCGTCGAGATCGACGTCACGCCGACACACTGGGTCGCCGACCGGATGTTCGCCGCCGTCGTCCGGGCTGTGAAGCCGTTCGCACCACCTTCACGTCTTGGCAACTTGACGGACACCTCGCACGGATAGGGTTCGAGCGATGAGCGACGTGCCCGAGGTCCTGTTCGTCTGCGTTCACAACGCGGGCCGGAGTCAGATGGCAGCCGCCCTCCTCGATCACCATGCTCGAGGGCGGGTGCACGTGCGCTCGGCAGGGAGCACGCCGGCGGATGAGATCAACCCGGCGGTGGTCGCGGCCATGAACGAGCTCGGTCTGGATCTTTCGAAGGAGTTCCCCAAGCCTTTGACGGACGAGTACGTCCAGGCCGCCGATGTAGTCGTCACGATGGGATGCGGCGACGCGTGCCCGATCTACCCTGGCAAGCGCTACTTGGACTGGGATCTCCCCGATCCCTCCGGCAAGAGCCTCGAGGAGGTGCGGCCGATCCGCGACGAGATCGATCGCCGGGTGCTGGAGCTGCTGCCCGAGCTCGCGCCCGCCGGAGCCTGAGGGAGGCGCCGTCCTCCGTCGGTGGGAACGCTCTAGCTCACGTTTCGGCTCTGGAAGCCAGGAGGTCGCGGATGTGCGAGGCGGTGGGAACGTGGCCCGCGAGGACGACCTCGTCGTTCACAACCAGGGCGGGCGTGGCGAGAACCCCACGCGCGAGGATCTCGGTCACATCGTCGATCTGCTCGATGTCGGCGTCGAGCCCGAGCGAGGCGAGCGCCTCGGTGGTGTTGGCGAGCAGTGCGTGGCACCTGACGCACCCTGGTCCGAGAACGCGGATCTGCATGGTCATGACTCCCTCCTAGAGGATGGCGTTGAGTAGGTAGCCGACGAGGATGATCCCGGCCGCCACGATGCCGATGAACGCGGCGATCAGCTTGGGCTTCAGCACTCGTCGGAGCAGGATTGTCTCGGGCAGGGACAGGGCGACGACGGCCATCATGAAGGCGAGGAGGGTCCCCATCCCGAGACCCTTCGCGTAGAGGGCCTCCACCAACGGAAGCACCCCTGCGGCGTTCGAGTACAGCGGTATGCCGATCAGCACGGCGAACGGGACGGCGAGAGGGTTGCCGGGCCCGGCGAACCGCGAGAAGAAGCTCTCAGGCACCCATCCATGGATCACGGCGCCGATCGCGATCCCAATCAGGAGGTAGGGCAGCACCTTTCCGATGATCTTCGCGACCTCCTCGCGACCGATCTCGACGCGGTCGCGCCAGCGGAGCCGTGTGCCGACGGCCCCAACCTCTCCGACTCTCGTTGCGAAGACGAACGGCTCGACCCACCGTTCCGCATGCAAACGCCCGAGGGTGAACCCGGCGAGGACGGCGATGACCAATCCGGCCGACGCGTACAGAGCCGCGATCTTCCAGCCGAACATCCCGTACAGGAGAACGACCGCGACCTCGTTCACGAGCGGGCTCGCGATCAGGAACGACAGCGTCACACCGAGCGGTACTCCGGCCGAGACGAACCCGATGAACGCCGGCACCGCACTGCACGAGCAGAAGGGCGTGATGACCCCGAGGCCGGCGGCGGCCACGTTCGCGATGCCTTCGCGCCGCCCTCCCAGCAGGGCACGAGTCCGCTCGAGGGTGATGAACGAGCGGAGCAACGTGACGACGAAGATGATCCCGGACAGGAGCAGGAGGATCTTCGTAGTGTCGAAGACGAAGAACCGGATGGTCTCGCCCAGGCGTCTGTCCGGCGAGAGGCCGAAGACATCGAACAGGAGCCAGTTCCAGAAGGGCCCGTTAGCCCAGTAGAGCGCGACCCACGCGAGCGCCGCGAGTCCGAGCATGATCCACAGCCGGAGGTCGGCCTCGGCGAGCTTCAGTCGCGTGTTGCGGGTGCTCATCCGTCGTCTGCGTCGGCGTCAGGCGCGAGCCGCTCGAGTTCGCGGCGGAGAGCACGGAATCCGGACGCCTCGATCTTGTACTCCACCCGCCGGCCCTGCCTCGAGCCGCTGACCAGGCCTGCCTCTCGCAGGATGCGCATGTGGTATGAGAGCAGGTTCGGTGCCATGCCCAGGGTCTCCTGGAGCTCGCAGACGCAGCGCGTCTGGGACCTGAGCTCACTGAGGATGGCCAGCCTGGCCGGGTCCGCCACGGCCTGGAAGCGCCGAGCGGGCTCGGCTCGTGATCGTTCAAAGATCGTTGACAGGTCCATGCCCGAAGTCTGCTGCTCGATCGCGGGCTCGTGCCCGGTCGCAAGTCCCGTGGTCTGCGGGACCATGGTCGGCATCGGATGGGCCGGCGCCGTGGGGACGGGTGCCCGGTGCCTCGGGTAGCCTTGCCCCCGCATGGGTCGGCTGTTCGGAACAGACGGAGTGCGGGGGGTCTTCGGGCGCGATCTCACGATCGAGATCGCGCACGGCCTGGGGCGCGCGGCGGCCGTCGTGCTCCGGCGCCACGACGGGCGCCATGAGGAGGAGCGGCCCACTCTCGTCGTCGGGAGGGACACCCGCGCCTCCGGCCGACTCCTTGAGTTGGCGCTCGTCGACGGGATACAGGCGGCCGGCGCGGACGCGATCCTGGCCGGCGTCCAGCCGACCCCGGCCGTCGCGTTCATGACGCCGGACCTGCATGCCGCCGCCGGCGTCGTCATCTCCGGCTCCCACAACCCGGCGGAGGACAACGGCATCAAGTTCTTCGGTCCGCTCGGCTACAAGCTGCCGGACGATCTTGAGGACGAGATCGAGGAGGAGTACCGGCGAGGCGGCGGCTTGGGCGGCCCGCCCGGCCGCATCCTTCCGCTCCCCGGTGGCGAGCGGAGCTATCTCGACCACCTCGCGGAGGCGGCTGAGGCTTCGCTCTCCGGCATGAAGGTGGTGGTGGACTGCGCGAACGGCGCGGCCTTCGAGGTGGCTCCGGAGGCGCTGCGGCGGCTCGGCGCGGAGGTGATCCCGGTCTTCGACCAGCCAGACGGCAGGAACATCAACGCCGGGTGCGGGGCGCTCCACCCGGAAGTCGTCGCCGAGGCGGTCCGGGCGCATGGCGCCGATGCCGGCGTCGCTCACGACGGCGACGCGGACAGGGCGATGTTCGCCGACACGGACGGCCGAGTGATCGACGGCGATCACGTACTCGCGGCGTGCGCCTTGGCGCTCAGGGACGCCGGGCGGCTCGACGGGAACACCGTCGTCACGACCGTCATGGCGAACCTCGGGTTCCACCGGGCGATGGAGGCGGCGGGCATCGGCGTCGTCACGACGCGGGTCGGGGACCGGTACGTGCTGGAGGAGATGCTCCGCTGCGGGGCGGTTCTCGGGGGAGAGCAGTCGGGGCACGTCATCTTCCGGCAGCACGCTACGACAGGCGACGGGGTGCTCACGGCGATCCGATTCCTCTCGCTGGCCGCCGCGCGCGGCTGCTCGCTCGCGGAGCTCGCCTCCGTGATGCGCCGATTCCCTCAGGTGCTCGAGAACGTTCGGGTGGCGCACAAGGAGCGCCTGGACGATGCCGACGAGGTCTGGGGTGCCGTTCGCGCCGCTGAGGTCGAGCTCGGGGCTTCGGGACGGGTGCTCGTGCGCGCCTCCGGCACAGAGCCGCTCGTGCGCGTGATGGTCGAGGCCGAGTCCGAGGTCGAGGCGCGCAGGCACGCCGAGGCGCTCACGGCAGCAGTCCGGGCAGCTCTCTCCTAGTCGAAGCTGGCTCCCCGCTTCCATGAACCGGTCTTGCTGTTAGGCTCGGATATCCATGTGCGGCATCGTGGGCTACGTCGGGCCCGACGAGGCGCTCCCCGTCATCCTGGAGGGGCTGCGGCGTCTCGAGTATCGGGGATACGACTCCGCCGGCGTCGCCTTGATCGACGGGGCACTACGTGTCGTCAAGCGCGCAGGCAAGCTTGCGGAGCTGGAGCGGGCGCTCGCGGATGACGAGGCCCCGACCGGCTCGGTGGGCCTAGGTCACACGCGTTGGGCCACTCACGGCGTGCCGAACGACCGGAACGCTCACCCGCACGTCGACTGCCGTGGACGCATCGCCGTCATCCACAACGGCATCATCGAGAACTTCGCGGAGCTTCGAGCCGGGCTCGAGAAGCGCGGTCACACGCTCGAGTCCGATACCGACACCGAGGTCGTCGCGCACCTGATCGAGGAGAAGAGCGGATCGCTCGCCGACGCGGTCCGCGCGACCGTGCGGGAGCTGGAGGGCGCGTACGCGATCGTCGTCTGCTCCCTCGACGAGCCCGATGCCATCGTTGGGGCGAAGGTGTCGTCGCCGCTCGTTGTCGGCCTCGGCGACGGCGAGACGCTCCTTGCCTCGGACATCCCGGCGGTTCTGGGACGAACCGACCTGGTGATCCCGGTCGAGGAGGGTCAGGTGGTGGTGGTGCGCCGCGACGGCGTCTCCTTGACCGATTTCGCCGGCGCCCCACTCGAACCGCAAACGATCCGGATCGATTGGGACGTCGCGAGGGCCCAGAAGGGCGGGTTCGACCACTTCATGCTGAAGGAGATCCACGAGCAGCCGGCGGCGATCCGCGACACGCTCGCCGCTCGGATGTCCGCGGAGGGGACTCTCGACCTCGAGGGAGGGCACCTGTCTCCGGATGTGCTCCAAGACGTGGGGAAGGTGTTCGTTGTGGCCTGCGGAACCGCCTTCCACTCGGGACTCGTCGCGAAGTACGCGATCGAGCGCTGGACGAGGCTCCCGGTCGAGATCGAGATCGCGTCCGAGTTCCGCTACCGAGATCCGGTGCTCGGTCCCGACACGCTGACCCTCGCCGTGTCGCAGTCGGGGGAGACGATCGACACGCTCGAGGCCGTGCGGCACGCGGCCCGGCAGGGCTCGCACGTCCTGGCGGTGACGAACACGGTCGGGTCGTCGCTGGCGCGCGAGGCCGAAGGCGTCCTGTACACGCACGCCGGTCCGGAGATCGGTGTTGCGGCGACGAAGACCTTTGCGACGCAGATGGTGGCACTGCACCTCACGGCGCTATACCTGGCGCAGGTACGCGGCTCGATGTTCCCGGACGAGATCGCGGAGATCGTCGAGCTGATGCATGAGCTGCCGAGCCAGGTGGAAAGGACGCTGGGGCTGGACGCCCAGGTGCGCGAGCTGGCCGAGCGCTACCAGCAGGCCCGCGACTTCCTGTTCATCGGGCGGCACGTCGGCTACCCGGTGGCGCTCGAGGGTGCGCTGAAGCTGAAGGAGATCTCCTACATCCACGCCGAGGGCTTCCCGGCCGGGGAGCTGAAGCACGGTCCGATCGCGCTTGTGGAGCCCGGAGTCCCGGTCGTGGCCATCGCAACGGAGTGCCACGTCTACCCGAAGGTCCTCTCCAACATCCAGGAGGTGCGGGCGCGGGGTGCCGAGGTGATCGCGATCGCGACCGAGGGAGACGAGGCGATCGGGGACATAGCCCAGCACGTCCTCCACGTTCCGCGGACGCCCGAGCTGCTCGCCCCCGTCGTCGTCACGCCGCCGCTCCAGCTGCTCGCCTATCAGATGGCCGTGCTCCGCGGTTGCGACGTGGATCAGCCGAGGAACCTCGCCAAGTCCGTTACGGTCGAGTAGCAGCGCCGAGCAGCAGCGTCGAGCAACAGCGCCGAGCAGCAGCGCCGAGCAGGTCGCGACCGCTTGTGGCGCGTTGCCCCCTCGCGGCGGACTAACCTATGCGCCGTGGAGATTGTTGGGCTCGGCGTCGACATCTGCGAGATCGAGCGGATGGAACGGGCTCTTGCGCGCCACCCGACCATGCGCGAGCGGGTGTTCACTACGGGGGAGCAGGCCTACTGTGACTCAAGGGCTCGCCCTGCCGAGTCCTACGCGGGACGTTTCGCGGCGCGCGAGGCGGTGGTCAAAGCTCTGGGCGGCTATCCGGGAAGGCGCTGGCAGGACGCCAGCGTCACACGCGCGCCGAGCGGTGCTCCCGCGATCCACCTCCAGGGCAACGCGAAGCTCCGCGCGGACGTGTTGGGTGTCGAGAGGATCCTGGTGACGTTCGCACACGAGCGAACGCACGCCGTGGCCTTCGTCGTGGCGGTGCGCGGATGAAGCCGGTCCTATCACCCGAAGAGGCTTCCGCTCTCGATCGCGAAAGCCGCGCGCGGGGTGTCCCCGCGAGCATGCTGATGGAGAACGCCGGGCGGGAGGTGGCCCGCGCGGCGGCCGCGCTCGCCGGCGGTCTGTACGGGCGCCACGCCGCCGTCGTCTGCGGGAAGGGGAACAACGGGGGAGACGGCCTCGTCGCCGCTCGCTACCTCGCTCGTTGGGGCATGCGCGTGGCCGTCGTCCTGCTCGCGCCGCCCGAGGAATTCGGTGAGCCCGCGGCGGCCAACTTCGAACGGCTGTCCGAGGTGGACGTTCGTGTGCGCCGTTCCTCGGCCGACGTGCTTGAACGCGAGCTCGGGCGGGCCGACGTTGCTATCGACGCCATCTTCGGCACGGGGTTCAGGGGGATGCCGGACGGCGAGTGGGCGGCGGCGATCTCGGCCTTGAACGACGTCGACGCTCCGGTGGTCGCGGTCGACATCCCTTCCGGCGTGAACGGCGAGACCGGAGCCGTGGAAGGCGACGCCGTGTGCGCCGACGCGACCGTGACGTTCGGCGCGGCGAAGACGGGCGTGGTCCTGCTCCCCGGCGCCGAGTTCGCGGGCCTGGTTGAGGTCGTCGACATCGGGTTCCCGCCCGATCTGGTTCGAGGCGACTTGGAGCTCGTCGAGTCGGGCGACGTCGCCGGCATGCTGCCGTCGCGCGCGGCCGAAACGCACAAGCGGGCCGCCGGCGTGGTGGTGGTCATAGGGGGTTCGCGACTGATGACCGGGGCCGTCTGCCTTGCGGCCGAGGCCGCCTACCGCATCGGCGCCGGCCTGGTCACCGTCGCCGTTCCCTCCGGGATCCTTCCGGTGGTGCAGTCCATCCTCCGCGAAGCCACGTTCATAGCGCTCCCGGAGACGCCCCGAGGGACGGTGGCCGGGACGGCCGAGCGGCTGGAGGAGACTCTGGCCGCGGCCGACGCCGTGGCGGTCGGCCCCGGGATGACCACCGACGAGGAGACGGCCGCCTTCGTTCGCGCCCTCGTCCACTCGTGCCCGGCACCGGTGATCGTCGACGCGGACGGCCTGAACGCTTTCGTCGGGCACTTGCCCGAGCTCGGCGACCGGCGGTCCCCTGCGGTTCTCACACCCCACTCGGGCGAGTTCGGTCGGCTCGCGGGGATCGATGCCCGTGACGTGAACGCCGATCGTGTGGGTAACACACGCAAGCTCGCCGCGGGGGTGGGGGCCACGGTTCTTCTGAAGGGGAGCCGGACCGTGATAGCCGCTCCCGACGGACGCGCTCGCGTGAATCCGACCGGCGGTCCGTACCTCGCCACGGGCGGAACCGGGGACGTCCTGACCGGAATGATCGCCGGCCTGCTCGCGCGCGGCCTGTCGGAGACCGACGGTGCGATCGCCGCGGCGTACCTCCACGGGATCGCCGGCGCTCTGGCGGCCAGAGAGAAGGGCGTCGGAACGACGGCGGGGGACGTCCTGGGGCGCATCCCGGCGGCGACGGCGGAGGTTCTGACGCGGTGACCTACTTCCGGCCCACGGTCGTCGAGGTGGACCTCGAAGCGATCCGTCACAACGTCAGGCTGCTGAAGCCGGAAGGCGTTCGACTCATGGCAGTGCTGAAGGCAGACGGGTACGGGCACGGCGACGTGCCGGTGGCCCGAGCCGCGCTCGAGGCCGGCGCCACGTGGCTCGGGGTGGCGCTCGTCGAGGAGGGGATCCAACTGCGGAACGCGGGGATCGACGCGCGGATCCTCGTGCTCTCCGAGTTCCCGCCGGGCTCGGAGAAGGAGGCACTCGCTGCCTCGCTCACTCCGACCCTGTATACGCGGGAGGGATTGGACGCCCTCGCCAAGGCCGTCGGGCCCGAGCCGGTCGGCGTGCATCTGAAGGTCGACACGGGGATGCACCGCGCCGGCCTGTGGCCGCCGGAGGATGCCCGCGACTTCGCCCAGGAGATCCTGCAGCGAGGCCTGCTTCTGGAGGGGTTGTACACGCATTTCGCCTGCGCGGACGAGGACGCTTCGGGAACGACCAAGCAGTTGCGGTGGCTCCTCGCGGTGGCCGATCGCCTCCGGGCCGATGGGGTCCACCCGATGCTGCACGCGGCCAACAGCGCCGCCACCATCCTGTACCCGGAGACCCGTCTCGACATGGTTCGAACCGGGGCGGCGATGTACGGGATCGACCCCGGTGGGGGGATCGGCCCGCGCCGCGGCGTGAAGCCCGCACTCACGTGGAAGTCGACCGTGGCCATGGTCAGGTACCTGCCGGCCGGCGAGCGGATCTCGTACGGCTGGCGCTACACGCTGGAGCGCGATTCCTACGTCGCGAACGTGCCGGTCGGCTACGAGGACGGATACCTGCGGTCGCTCTCCTCGAGGGCCGACGTGCTGATCCGCGGGAAGCGGCATCGTGTGGCCGGGACGGTCACCATGGACCAGATCCTCGTCGACTGCGGCCAAGACGAGGTCGCGGTCGGCGACGAGGTCGTCCTGATCGGCAAGCAGGGCGACCACCGCATCACTGCCGATGAGCTGGCCGCGCTCATCGGCACGATCGGGTACGAGATCGTCACTGCGATCTCCGAGCGCGTGCCTCGGGAGTACCGCGGATGATCACCGTCCAGCC
>JBFMCN010000007.1:0-74424 GCA_040754475.1 Actinomycetota bacterium
ACCCCGCGCTTGGTCTGGGAGCTGGCGTCCCTCCGGCTCGCGGGGGCGTGACCCCGGCGCGCCGGAGGACCATCTTCCGGCCGAGCTCCGGTCAGGCGGGCCTTCCTCGGACCGACACCTCGAGCATGTCCATGAAGAGCGGGTTCCCGCGGTTCGACGTCATGGTGAACCGGATCATGGTGACGTTCTCGGTGCCGGCCTGCGGCTTGAACACGACGAAGCGCCCGAGGGCGAAGCTCGTGGTGTTCACGACCGCCGTGACCCACCTGTGTGTGCCGGACTTGGTCTGGATCGTGAAGCCCTTCATGGCAGCGTCCGGTCCGTCGCCGCACGTTCCGTTCGACGCGACGGCGAACCGTGTGATGTCGACCTTCGCCGGGAGCTTGACCGTGATCGATCTCGGCCCGCCCACGCCGCTCGATCTGTTGTTGACCGAGTCGCTTCCCCAGCCGGTGGAGAGCGAGGCGTCGAGCGCCCCGGACGGACCGCATCCGTACGCCGTGTAGTTCGGCCGGGTGAAGCCCTTGAGCGTGGCGCCCCCCGATGTGGCCGCCCAGTCGCGGGTCGCGGTCAGGTCGATCGTCTGGGCCGCCTGCCCGATCGTCTTTGCCAACACCCGCGGCTCGTAACCGGCCGCCCTCACGACGAGCCGGTAGTCGTGGAACGGGACGTCCGCGATCGAGTAATGGCCGCTTGCGTCGGTCGTCGCCGAGAGATCGCCCGCCAGGCCGGACATGTGTCCCGCGAAGCCAACGAGCGCTCCCTGGATCGGGTCACCCGTCAACGAGTCGGTGAGCGTTCCGTCTACGGTGGCGCAGTCGGTCGGGCACGTCGGAGGCATGCTGAAGTCCTGGACCGGGTGGACGTCGCCCCCGTCGATAGCCGAGGCGAAGTAGCCCATGCCGCGGTGGGCGAAGATGGCCCAGAGCGCGTTCACGTCGGCGCCGCCGTAGGCGACGTTGTCGGCCTGGATGATCGCGTTCCGCGCGTCGAGGAACGACGGCTCGGGCGGGGACAGCTCCATCCCGCGCGTGATCAGCATCTCCGCCTTCGACGAGCCGAGCGTTCGGCGCAGGTCCCACAGCGTCTGACCCCAGATCTCGCCGTCCGCGTGGACCTCGGGGCCGCCGATGATCTTGCCGAAGTCCCCGTACGTGTACCCGCCGGTCCCGGCGCTCCCACTGCCCGGGCACGCCCCGTCGCCGATTCCGACCTGGCAGTCGAGCGGCTCGGTGCGGATCCCCTGGCCGTGGGTTACGTAGTCGCCGACTCGGACGTCCGCCGCGGACCCGTCGACGATGAAGCCCTCGTTCACGAGGAGGTCGGTCGCGTACCAGTCGCTCCAGGCCTCGCCCAGCGCGCCGGCCTGGGCGGAGCTGAGGGCTCCATAGCCGTCTGCGAACGTGACCAGGCGGTTGGACAGCCCGTGCGTGTACTCGTGGAAGACGATGCCGCCGTCGTCGCCTCCGTTCGCGGTCTCCCATCCGGCCTGTGGCCAGGCGAACAGGTACATCTGCATCGTTGGCGCCTGGCCATCGGGCGGGGTGCTCATGTTCGCGTTGTTGAAGTGGTAGTCGTCCGGGAACCCCGGGTATCTCCTGTTGGTGTTGGCACCGTCGTCTGTGTTGCCCATCACCGGGTCGCCGCCGAGCCCGAGGCCGGTCGAGTTGACCACCTGGAAGTTGCCGGCGGCCTCGGTGAATCCGATCGGATCCGCGAGCAGGTGGTCGTGGAAGTGGTTCAGGAAGTAGTAGACCTGCGTCGCGTTCTGCGCCATGTTCGCCTGCCAGCTGTAGGCGATGAGCAGGTCCCACGTGCAGGGGAAGGCGGTCGAGCAGTGCTGTGAGGGGGTCACGGTGTTCGTGACGACCGGGAAGTTCCACACGAGCGGAGCCGAGGAGGCGACCTCGTCACTCGGGTCGGGGGTGTCGTCGTCGTTCACGTCGGGGAACACGTGGGCGTTGTTGCCCGAGAGCGCCAGGTCGCTCGCCACCGGAAACTGAGCGTCGTGCTGCGGCATGCCGCCGTTGTTCGGAACGTTGTCGCCGGGGTAGTAGTCCCACACGGAGCCGGTGGCCGTGGAGTCGGACTTCACGATGTTCGTCCGCCACAGCACGCGCCCGGTGAGCGCATCGACGATCGACAGGTACTCCTCGGTGGAAGAGGTCTTCGTGAGCACCTTCCAGGCAAGTGCCGCGCCCCCCGAGCGCCCGAACAGGACGAGCTCGGCCGTGTCGCCACTCGAGAAGGAGGTCGTGCGCTGCGCGCCGTGCTGCGTCCGGACGACCCGCCCGCTCGCGGGGTCCGCGCCCACGCTTCGGCGAGCTGCCGAAACGGCGGCGGCGGCACCGACCCGCGCAGCCATGGTGCGGGGCGCAAGTGCGTGGATCGGCGCTCCCATGACGTTGATTAGGCGTCCGTCCTTCGTGACGCTCGCGCGGAGGTCGTTGTCGAAGACGGGAACCCCGCGGTACCGCTGCTGCCACACTAGGTGGTGGGTGCCGAGGATGTCGACGTAGTCCTTGACGAGCGTGAGGCTCGCGAGATCCGCGTTCGAGAGGCCGAACGCGGATAGGTGCGAGCGCACGTAGGCGAGAACGATGCCTTCGGGCCCGGCCTCGCTCGGCCCGGTGAGGAAGCCGTCGAGCCGTGCGACGACCCTCGGCGTTCCCGTGACCGGGCTGACGTCGATCACGCCTTGCGGACCGAGGCTCCTCGCCAGGGAGGCGCGAGCCGCCGCCACCT
Organism: Actinomycetota bacterium; assembly: GCA_040754475.1. Classification (GTDB taxonomy): domain Bacteria; phylum Actinomycetota; class UBA4738; order UBA4738; family HRBIN12; genus JAJPHY01. The sequence continues at coordinate 2,746 of JBFMCN010000007.1, forward strand.
GTTCAAAGACGCGGACGGCCGCTGCGCCTTCACGGCTGTCGTAGAAGGGCCGCCCCTTCATCGTGTTCGTTGCCCGCGCGGAGAGCGCCCCCGGTGACTGGGCGCTGCCCTCGCCGGAGGCCGGCGTCCCGAGCGCGAACAACGCGATCGTCGCGAGCACGGTGACCGTTGCCGCGAGTCGCGTGCCACTCGTCCTTCGGATGGTGGGATGGGAGCCAGACCCCGGCACCATCGTGCGCCCCCTTTCCTCTCGGAGCAACCGTGAGGGTACGGTAGCACCCGCGAAAGCGTACTCGGTCGTGGCGTATGTGTTTGGGTAGACTCGGCACACCGCCGGAGTAGCTCAGCCTGGCAGAGCAACCGCCTCGTAAGTGGTAGGTCGAGGGTTCAAATCCCTCCTCCGGCTCGACTGGGTTCTGTCGAGTTAGGCGTGCGGAGGCTCCTTGCTAGAATCGCCGCCGATGGAGGCCGCCGGGGTCGATTGGTCCATGGGGTCGCGGGCGGCCCGGCTGATCGACTGGGGCACCGCCGCCGACGTAGGGCGACGCGTAGGCGCGTGGGGACCATCGCTGGCTGCCGTCGACCGGGCGCGCCTCCGGGAGGATCTGGCCGAGGCGGTCCCCCTCGCAGAATCGTTGGTCTCGACGTTCACCGGCCTCAGGTCGAGCGGGTTCCGCTCTCGCGCCTGGGTGATGTCACGCGCCGAGTGGGTCGATGCGAATCTGCAGGGGATGCAGCGACTCCTCGAGCCGCTCGCCGCGCGGATGCTCGCGCGGGGTAGCCGCTCTCCATCGAGCCTGCGCCGCAAGGCGTTCGGAGTGCAGATCGGCGCGATCTTCGGGTACGTATCACGGAAGGTGCTCGGGCAGTACGACGTGTTCCTGCCGCCTGACGACGAGGGGCTCATCTACTTCATCGGCCCCAACGTCTCGGAGACGGAACGCCGCCTCCGCCTCCCATCCCGCGACTTCCACATGTGGGTTGCGCTCCACGAGGTGACCCATCGCCTGCAGTTCGCTGGGACCCCCTGGCTCCGCGTCTATCTCTCGCGCTTGGTGAACGAGTACTTAGCGACGGTCCAGCTCGATGCCCGGCAGATGCTCGAGCAGCTCAGGCGGGCGGCCGCCGAGGCACGCGCGGGCGGCGAGTGGAGAGGGGTCGGGGCGTTCTTCCTGCTGATGACGCCGGAGCAGCGCGAGCTCTTCCACAAGATGCAGGCGGTGATGTCGCTCCTGGAGGGTCACGCGAGCTACGTGATGAACTCAGTCGCAGTCGGTAGGGTGCGGGACCTGGACCGGATGCGGCGCGGCCTGAAGGAGCGGCGGAGCTCGAGGGGCGTCGAGAAGGCATTCCAGCGCGCCATCGGCTTCGAGGCCAAGGTCCGCCAGTACGACGTGGGGGAGTCCTTCGTCCGTGCTGCCGTTGAGCGGGTTGGCATGGAGGGGTTCAACCTCGTCTGGAGGCAGGAGGCCAACCTACCGACTGTCGAGGAGATCGCGAACCCCGATCGCTGGCTCGCGCGGGTCGGCGAAAGCTGATGTCCCGCCCGCCCGCGGTCGCCCGCGTGCTCGAGCGTGTGACGGCGACCGCCCGGAGGCACGAGATGTTCCTGCCGGGTCAGACCGTGCTCGTCGCCTGCTCCGGGGGGCCGGACTCGATGTGCCTCCTGTACTCGCTCCACCACGTGCGACGGCTGTTCAAGGTCAAGCTGGAGGTCTTCCACTTCGACCACCGGCTCCGCCCGGACTCGGGCCGGGACGCGGAGTACGTGCGCCGGGTCGCTGACCGGCTCCGTCTTCCGTTCCACCTAGCTGTGGCCGACTCCCGGCCGGCGAAGGGCCAGTCGGTCGAGCACTGGGCGAGGAGTGCTCGGCTCGTCGGGATGGTGGACGTGATGCGGGAGAGCGGAGCGGCAAAGGTGGCGATCGGCCATACGCTGGACGACCAGGCTGAGACCGTGCTCATGGCGGTCCTCGTCGGGTCGGGTCTGGAGGCGGTCGCGGGGATCGCTCCGACGGCCGGTCCGTTCGTTCAGCCCCTCATCGAGGTCGATCGCGCCGAGGTGGAGGCGTTCTGCACAGCCCTCCATCTCCGACCTCGGCGCGATCCGACGAACCGCGACGTGCGGCTCTTGCGAAACGCGGTCCGACTCAAGGGCCTGCCCGCTCTCGAGCGCGCGCTCGGACGGGAGCTCAGGTCGCCGCTCGCCCGGACCGGATCTCTGCTTCGCGAGGACGCGCGTGAACTGGCCCGCCAGGCGTCCGCACCGATCGCCGAGCTGGTCGAGGACACGGCCGAGGGCGTCGGCGTCCCCGCCGTCGAGCTCCTTGCTCTGCCGAAGGCGATCTCGGCTCGCGTCGTGCGCAGGGCGATCCTGCGAGGTGGGGGATCGCCGACGCGTGAGGACGTGGACGCCGTCCTCGACCTAGCGGCCGGCCGGCCCGGGAGGCGCAGGGACTTGTCCTGTGGATTGAAGGCCGCGCGGGACAAGGAGTATGTTTCAATCTCTCATCCTTCCCCCGAGGGCCGGGACTCACAAGGGACGTGATGGAAGACCGGGGCAAGCCGTCTGATCCGAACGAGTCCGTCCCCGCTTCGAGGGTGCCGTTCGCCGAGGCCTACGATCGCGACGTGGATCACGTCCTTCTCACCGAGGAGCAGATCCAGAATAAGCTGCGAGAGCTGGGTGCGCTGGTCACCCGCGACTACCAGGGTCGGGTGCCGCTCCTCGTAGCCGTGCTGAAGGGCGCGTTCGTCCTCATGGCGGACCTGGCCCGCCACATCCACATCCCGGTCGAGTTCGACTTCATGGCCGTCGCGTCCTACGGTGCCTCGACCCAGACCTCCGGGGTCGTGAGGATTCTGAAGGACCTCGACCACGACATCGAGGCGCGTCACGTGCTCCTCGTCGAGGACATCGTCGACACGGGCCTGACACTCAACTACCTGCTCAAGAACCTGAAGGGCAGGCGCCCGGCGAGCCTGGAGGTCTGCGCGTTGCTGCAGAAGGTGGGACTCCAGCGGGTTCCGCTCGATCTCAAGTACGTCGGCTTCCAGATCCCGCCGGAGTTCGTGATCGGATATGGGCTGGACTTCGGCGAGCGCTACCGCAACCTTCCTTACATCGGCACGCTGAAGTCGGAGGCCTACCAGGACACTTAGCCGTGGGCCGAGGACGCCTGGAGGTTCGCCGACCACACTGGTATCTGGTCGGGGCATGAGCCCCTTGCTACCATCGCGGAGGGCCGAGGCGTGGGGTAGCCTGGGCCTCGGCGCGTCTCCGAAGCTCGTGTGAAAGGAGCTCGTCCTGGCCCCTCCCGAGTCACCCTTCCGACGGTTCATTCGCGGGCCGGCGATCTACGTCCTGATCGTCCTGTTCGCTCTCTGGCTCTTCGTCCTCTTCGCGAACAGAGCGGGACGAGGAGAGGAGCTCACGTACTCACGGTTCAAGGCCGCGCTCCAGAGCGGGCAGGTCCGCACGGCCACGATCCTCGAAGGCGACCAAAGGATCCGGGGCGAGCTCGAGGACGGCAGCAAGTACGAGGTCGCCTATCCGGCCGAGAACCAAGGCCAGCTCGTGAAGCAGATGGAGAGCGGGGGCGTCTCCGTCGAAGTTGATCCTCAGAAGGGCTCGGCGATCCTCGGGTTCCTGTTCCAGTTGATCCCGGTGGTTCTGATCGTCGGGGCGTTCATCTGGATCATGAACCAGTCACAAGGGGGCGGCGGTCGCGTCATGCAGTTCGGGAAGGCCCGGGCCAAGCTGGTGACGAAGGATCAGCCAAAGACGACGTTCGACGACGTCGCGGGAGTGGACGAGGCGATCGAGGAGCTCCAGGAGGTCAAGGAGTACCTGCAGAACCCCGCGAAGTTCCAGGCGATGGGCGCGAAGATTCCAAGGGGCGTGCTGCTATTTGGGCCGCCGGGCACTGGGAAGACCCTGCTGGCACGCGCCGTCGCCGGGGAGGCCGGAGTGCCCTTCTACTCGATCTCCGGCTCGGACTTCGTTGAGATGTTCGTCGGAGTCGGCGCCGCCCGCGTTCGCGACCTGTTCGAGCAAGCGAAGCAGAACGCGCCGGCGATCGTGTTCATAGACGAGATCGACGCCGTGGGCCGGCACCGCGGAGCGGGTCTGGGGGGCGGCCACGACGAGCGCGAGCAGACGCTGAACCAGCTCCTGGTGGAGATGGACGGGTTCGATCAGCGGACGGCGGTGATCCTGATGGCCGCGACGAACCGGCCGGACATCCTCGATCCCGCCCTCCTCCGGCCAGGGCGGTTCGATCGCCACGTCGTGATCGATCGGCCCGACCTCGAGGGCCGCAAAGGCATCCTCAAGGTCCACGCGCGAGGCAAGCCCTTCGATCAAAGCGTGGTGCTCGATACCGTCGCCAAACGCACGCCCGGCTTCACAGGCGCGGACCTCGCTAACGTCATCAACGAGGCGGCGCTTCTCGCGGCGCGTTGGAGTCGCAAGGCGATAGGGGCCAAGGAGCTCGAGGAGGCGATCGATCGGGTGATGGCCGGTCCCGAACGTAAGAGCCGGGTCATGAACGAGCGCGAGAAGCGCATGATCGCCTATCACGAGGCCGGCCATGCCCTCGTCGCGCACGTGCTGCCGAACACCGACCCGGTGCACAAGATCTCCGTGATCGCGCGTGGCCGGGCGCTCGGATACACGCTGACGCTTCCGGAGCAGGACAAGTTCCTCACGACGCGGGAGGAGCTGTCCGACGAGCTCGCGATGCTCCTCGGGGGCCGCGTGGCGGAGGAGCTGATCTTCGGTGACATCACCACCGGAGCGGCGAACGACATCGAACGCGCGACGAAGGTCGCCAAGCAGATGGTGACCGAGTACGGCATGTCCGACGTGCTGGGGCCACTCACCCTCGGCCAGAAGCAGCACGAGGTCTTCCTCGGCCGGGACCTCACCACGCAGCCCGACTACTCGGACCATGTTGCCTTCGAGATCGACAGCGAGGTCCGCCGGATGATCGACGAGGCGCACGACGAGGCCCTCGACATACTGCGGGAGCATCGCGCGAAGCTCGACGAGATCGCCGAGATCCTGATCGAGCGCGAGACCATCGACAGGGAGGACGTCGAGCGGATCCTCGCCGACGTTACCCAGCGGCCCCAGCGCGATCAGGCAGTGCGTGGCGCGGGCCTCGCGGTCTCGAGACGAGCCGTTCGCGCCGATCAGCCGAAGCCGGGCACGATCGGGTGAGAGCCGATGCGCGCCCGCTGGGCCACCTTCGACTGCTACGGCACGCTCGTGGATTGGATGTCGGGCATCTTCGACACGCTCGCCGAGCTGTGGCCTGGGCGCGACGCCGAGCTTCTACTTGGTGCGTATCACGAGATCGAGCCGGAAGTGCAGCGTGACCGCTCCATCCCTTACCGGCAGGTGCTGGCCGAGACGCTGGAGCGGATAGCGCACCGCGAGGGACTCGAGCTGGAGCCGGATGATCGGGAGGCCCTCGCCGAGTCGCTCCCGGCGTGGCCGCCGTTCTCGGAGGTGCCGGGGGCACTCACCGAGCTCCGTGAGCGGGGGTGGAAGCTCGCGATCCTCTCGAACACCGACCCCGACCTACTCGAAGCCTCGGTCTCTGCGATCGGCGTTCCGGTCGACCTGCGGATCACGGCGGCGGAGGCGGGGTCGTACAAGCCGGCACCCGGCCACTGGACCCGATTCTTCTCGGATACGAACGCGGAGCGCTCCCTGCACGTCCACGTCGCTGCATCCCTGTTCCACGACATCGCGCCGTGCGGGGAGCTTGGGCTTGCGACCGTGTGGATCAACCGGCTGGGGGAGGTCTCCGAGCTGCCGCGTGCCGCCGAGCTCCCGGACCTGGAGGAGCTGCCGGCAACCCTGGACGGACTCGTCGCAAAGTAGACTCCGGAGCGTCGTGGGGGACTTCGATCGCACCAAGATCGAGAAGGGTGTTCGGTTGGTCCTGCAGGGGATCGGCGAAGACCCCGAGCGCGACGGCGTAAGAGAGACGCCGGAGCGGGTGGCCGAGATGTTCGAGGAGGTCTTCGCCGGCATCGGCAGGGACCCGAACGAGCTCGTCAGCGTCGTGCGAGGCACCGACCACGACGAGATGATCATGGTCAAGGACATCCCCCTGTACTCCGTGTGCGAGCATCACTTGCTGCCGTTCGTGGGAAGGGCCCACGTCGCCTACATCCCGAACGCGGACGGGCGGATCACCGGGCTCTCGAAGATCGCCCGGGTCGTGGACCTGCTCTCGAAGCGGCTCCAGGTCCAGGAGCGGTTGACCACGGAGATCGCCGACGCGCTCGACCACGCGCTCGAGCCGCGCGGGGTCTTCGTGGTCATCGAGGCCGAGCACCTCTGCATGACGATGCGCGGCGTGAAGAAGCCCGGCTCCCTGACGCTCACCTCCGCGGTGCGCGGGCTGTTCCGAAAGGACGCCCGCACCAGGCAGGAGGCGATGAGCCTCATCGGCAAGTCATAGCTTGCGTCCCCCGGCGCTCGGGCCCTCTGGCACTCCCGCCGCTCTAGGCGCTGGCGCGAGGCTCTGACCAGCACACGGGATCCTTGCGTACAACCCGATCGGAGGTGAGGCGCGATGAAGCGCCGGACCGCATTCCTCTTCCTGTCCGCCTTGGCGTTCACGGCCGCGGCGGCCCTCTGGATCGTCGCGACCCCCGCGATGGCTCAGGTCTCGGGGCCGTGCACCGTCACCCTGAATGGAGTCGACGCCAACCAGGCATCGACGCCGCAGACGGCGGTCGAGGTCGACTACCGGGACCAGGCGACGATCCAGGTCCAATCGACCTCGTCCATCACCAGCCACAAGGTGATGCTGGAGTTCGCCGGCTTCCGCTGGACGGCCTCGAGCGGAGCCGACACCGGCTCCTCCTGGCAGGGAGTCGTGGACATCGCGAAGTACGCGACCTATGGGGTGGGCCTGTACAAGGTGGTCGGCGAGAGCACCGGTCCCGGGGCTTGCTCCGGCGCGGCCTTCGTGAAGGTGACGGGAAAGAACCCGCTGGGGACGGTCGCCGGCGCAGGCGCCGCCGCGGCGACCGCCGTAGGTGTGGTCGGTATGGCCGCCGCCGCGGCCTCTTCCGCTCGCGAGATCACCAAGGCGGGAAGTGCCATGGGAAGCATCTACGAGCGAATGTTGGCGGACGAGGCGCGACGGGACGCGGAGGAGGATAGGAGTGATGCGGACGCCATCCGCGCGTTCGGCCCCGAGCTCGGGCTGCTCCTTCGGTACTCGCACTTCTGCCTCATGTCCGCCCCCCTTGCCGCGTTCCAGACCCTGGCCTTCATGGTGGCGGGCGCCGGGATGGCAGGCGCGCCTGGCCCGATCAGCCTTCCGCGGGTGCCCTTCCGTCCGCGGATCTCGGTGGTCTCGATCCTGGGCTCGCTCCTCGCCACTCTGGGCGTGATCGTGCTTTTGCAGCAGTTCGGGGTCGTGTACCCGACGGTGACTGTGGTCGTCGTGGGCCTGGTGCTCGGACTGGTGCTCGGTCTCCTCGTGCCGTCGCTCGTCCGGCTCTCCGGCCTCCGTCGGCTGAACGCGCGGATCGGGGCCCTCGAGCAGCGGATCGGGGCGGCTGCCGCAGCGCCGGCCTGGTCCCCAACCCACCGCGTTCCGGCCGAGGGCATGCAAGCCTGGGCGGCTCCCGATCCGGCCTCGTCCGTCGTCGCCCGGCTGGATCCGGGCCTGGAGCTCAGGGTCGACGAGGTCGCCGGCGCGTGGGCGCGTGTGACCGCATCGAACGGCTGGACAGGATGGGTGGACGGGCGGCTGCTGGTACAGATGGGAGGCGGCTCGTGAGCGAGCAGGTCGCGCGAGGGGCGGCCTCCCGCTTCGCCGTTCGGTTCGTCCAGACGTACCGGGCGCGCGTCGGCCCCGGGCTGGAAGCGCGCTGCCGGTTCGAGCCGTCCTGCTCGACGTACGCGCTGGAGACCTACGGCAAGCTGGGGTTCGTCCGAGCGACCGCGAAGACCCTCCGACGGCTAACGCACTGCCGCGCCGGCTATCGGGGCGATCGGATCGATCCACCCTAGACCGGAACCCGACTCCGAGGATCGCGGCCCGCGCGATCGCTACCATGAGCGTGTGGTGGGCGGCGGGCTCGTCTGGAGGTGCGGCGACCTCGTGCTCGACTGCGCCGAGCGGACGCTCATCATGGGGATCCTGAACGTGACGCCCGACTCCTTCTCCGACGGGGGCCGCTACTTCGATCACGCCGCGGCGGTCGAGCATGCCGCTCGAATGGTCGACGAAGGCGCCGACATAATCGACGTTGGAGGCGAGTCGACGCGCCCCGGGTCGGATCCGGTCCCCGCCGCCGAGGAGCGCGACCGCGTCGTGCCCGTCGTCGAGGCGCTCGCCTCCAGGGTGTCCGTCCCGATCTCGGTCGACACCCGCAAGGCTGAGGTCGCTCGCGAGGCGCTCGGTGCGGGGGCGAAGATAGTCAACGACGTAACGGCGGGCGCCGATACGGAGATGTTCGACGTCGTCAAGGACGCGGGAGCCGGTCTCGTGCTGATGCACATGCTGGGCGACCCGAAGACGATGCAGGAGGCGCCCCGCTACGGAGACGTCGTGGCGGAGGTAAGGGAGTTCCTCCGTGAGCGGATCGGGGCCGCGGAGTTCGCTGGTGTCCCGTACGAGGCTCTGTGCATCGACCCCGGCATCGGGTTCGGCAAGGATCTCGTGCACAACCTCGTCATCCTGAAACGGCTGGAGACGTTTGCCGAACTTGGACGTCCGGTGCTCGTAGGCCCGTCCCGGAAGCGCTTCATCGGTGCGATCCTGGACCTCCCTGAAGGTGAGCGGATCGAGGGCACCGCCGGTGCCGTCGCGTGGTCCGTCGCGCATGGTGCAAACGTCGTCCGAGTCCACGACGTGAAGGAGATCATCCGGGTCGTCCGCGTCGTTGACGCTATCGTGAGGGCGGACGCATGAGTGGGCCCGAGAAACGACGGTTCCGCGTGTCGGCCGGCGAGCTCGCCTACACGGAGCTAGGCGATCCTGAGAACCCGGCGGTCGTGTTCATCCACGGGTTCCCCACATCCTCGTTCCTCTGGCGCGGGTTCCTGCCGATGTTCGCACCCTGGATGCGGGCGATCGCGCTGGACATGATGGGTGCCGGGGACTCGGACAAGCCGGAGGACGAGGATCTCTCGATCCGAGCTCAGGCGCGGTACGTACGCGAGCTGCTCGACGGCCTCGGCATCAAGGAGTTCGCGGTCGTCGGCCACTCTACCGGCGGCGGGGTCGCGCAGCTGCTCGCCCTGGAGGGCGGGGTTCGCGCGATGGTGCTGATCGACTCGATCGCGTTCGACGCCTGGCCGGCGGAGAACACCCGCGACATCCAGGGCGCGGGGTTCGTGACCGTAACCGAAGTGATGGTCTACGCGGTCGTGCGCCTGGCGTTCGAGTTCGGGATAGAGCGCAAGTCGCAGGTCACCGACGAGATCCTCGAGGAATACAGGCGACCGTGGACGGGCGAGGAGGGGGTGGCTGCGTTCCGGAGATGGGTCCGGTCGTTCGACGGTGTGGGTCTCGTGGGACTTGAGGAGGAGCTCGGCCGGCTCGAATGCCCCGTGCTGATCCTCTGGGGGGAGAACGACCCCAACTTCGCGGTCGAGGTCGCGGAGCGGTTGCACGCTGCGATCCCGACATCCACGCTTGCGATCCTGCCCGGTTGCTCGCACTTCCTGCCTGAGGACGCTCCCGAGACGATCGCGCCGATGATCCTCCACTACCTGCGCTCGGAGTACCTCGGCCATCCGCACTCGCACGGCGAGCGGACGGAGGGCCGCGCGCAGCCGGAGCGGAGGCCGATCGGGGGGGAGGAGTGACCACGTCGAGGTTGTTCCTGACGGGGGTCCGGGCAAGCGGACGCCACGGCGCGAACGTCGGCGAGAAGGACCGCTTGCAGGAGTTCGTGGTTGACCTCGACGTGGAAGTCGAGGTGACGGGAGACCGGATCTCCGGGACGTCGGACTTCCGCGAGCTGATCCGGGTTGCCCGGGAGGTCGTGGCGGGTGGGTCGTTCGAGCTGCTCGAATCCATGGCCGAGGCCGTCGCGGGCGCAGTCGCCCATCAGGCCGGCGTCCTCCGCGCGACGGCTGTCGTCCACAAGCCCGCTGCGGCCGCTTCTAACGACATCCAGGGCGTCGCCGCCGCCGCCACCGTCGATTCGCAAGGCTGATCTGCGGGCGAAATGGCCGTGTCGGCGTACCTGGGGCTTGGCTCCAACCTGGGGGATCGGCTGGCGAACCTCCAACGCGCCGTCACTCTGCTGGCGGCGCATGACGGTCTGGACGTGGTGCGTTCGTCCCGCGTCTACGAAACGGATCCCGTCGGAGGTCCACCGCAGCCCGAGTACCTGAACGCCGTTCTGGAGGTCCAGACCGCCCTGTCGCCCCGCGAGCTGCTGGGCACGTGCCAGGGCGTCGAGAACGAGCTGGGAAGGGTCCGCGCCGAGCGGTGGGGCCCGCGGACGATCGACGTCGACGTGCTTACCTACGCGGACGAAACCGTGGACGAGCCCGACCTGAGCATCCCGCATCCACGGATGCACGAGCGGGGATTCGTGCTGTTGCCTCTTTCCGAGCTGGATCCCGACCCCCCGCTCCCCGATGGGCGGCGCCTCGCCTCCTTGCGCCTCGGCCCCGGCGTGGTCATCGGTGTGCGGCCATACGCTCCTCCCTTGCGGGTGGGAAGGTAGGTTCGCCCCCCGGCTCGGGAGCATGGGTGGAGCGCCCTCCTTCCGAATTGGGATACTCGGCCTCATGGACGTTGCGGTGGTCGGCGCCGGAACGGTTGGGACCGCTCTTGCGTTCAGGCTCCGCGAGGCCGGGCATCGCATCCTGGCCGTCTCGGGGGGCTCATCGACGGCAGAGCGTGCCGCCACCTACCTCCCGGGGGTGCCGGTCCTCGGTCCTGCCGACGCCGCCCGCGAGGCCGAAGTCGTGTTGATAGCGACCCCCGACGACCGGATCGGCCGAGCATGCGAGTCGCTCGCCCGGGCGGACGCGCTCAGAGACGGCGGAGCCGTGGCTCACGTCTCGGGGGCTACCTCGCTCGACGTGCTGTCCGCTGCCGGATCGGCCGGCGCCATGGTCCTGTCGATCCACCCTTTGCAGACGTTGCCGAGCGTCGATGTAGCGCTCGCAAGGCTGCCCGGCAGCGCGGTCGCCGTGACAGCCCTCTCGGAGTCGGGCTTCCTCCTTGGAGAGCGCCTGGCCGTCGACATCGGTGGGCGCCCGTTCCGGCTGGCCGACGAAGCCAAGCCGCTCTATCACGCCGCCGCGGTGTTCGCCTCGAACTACGTCGTCTCGGTCGCGGCGCTCGCCGAGGAGCTGTTCGGGAAGGCCGGTCTGGCCGAACCGGTGGACGCGTTCCTACCCCTCTCACGCGCCGCCCTCGACAACGTCGAGGCGACGGGGACGGCTGCTGCCCTGACGGGCCCCGTGGTTCGGGGAGACGCGGGCACGGTGTCGCTGAACCTCGATGCGCTCGCCGGTCGTCTGCCCTCGGCGATCCCGGCCTACGTGGCGCTCGCCGGGGTCGCGCTCGGCCTCGGCGAACGCTCGGGCCGATTGTCGCCCGAGGGGCGCGCCGCGGTGGAGGAGGTGCTCGACCGTTGGAAGTGACCCGCACGGTCGCAGCCGCTCGGGATGCCTGTGACCGGGCGCGTTCGCGCGGGCAGTCCGTCGGCTTCGTGCCGACCATGGGCGCGCTGCACGATGGACACACATCGCTGGTCAAAGAAACCCGCGCGGAGTGCGACTTCGTGGTCGTCTCGATCTTCGTCAACCCGCTGCAGTTCGGTCCGTCGGAGGACTTCGCCGCCTACCCGCGTGACGAGCAGAGCGATCTTCAAGCGCTGGAGGCGATAGGAGCCGACATGGTGTTCCTGCCGAGCGTCGAGGAGATGGAGCCCGTGCGGCCGCCGGAGGTTCTCGTGGATCCGGGGGCGCTCGGCGAGCGGCTGGAGGGAGCCAGCCGGCCCGGTCACTTCCGAGGGGTCGCGACCGTGGTGGCGAAGCTCTTCAACGTGGTCGGACCGTGCCGCGCCAATTTCGGGGAGAAGGACGCGCAGCAGCTCGCACTCGTGCGGCGCCTCGTGCGCGACCTCGGTTTCCCGGTGGAGATCGTCGCGTGCCCCACCGTTCGAGAGCCCGACGGGCTGGCGATGTCGTCTCGCAACGCCTACCTCTCTCGCGAAGAGCGGGCGGCGGCTGGCTGCCTGTTCCTCGCGCTGTCCGAAGCGGCTGAGATGGTCAGAGGCGGGGAGCGCGATGCCACCAAGCTCGTGGCCCTCATGGCGCGCCAGATCGGCGCCGCATCCGTCCCACAACTCGACTACGCGGCCATCGTCGACGAGGAGACGTTCGAGGAGGTTCGCGAGATCGTCCGCCCGGCGCGGGCCCTGGTCGCAGCACGGTTCGGCCGAGCGCGCCTCATCGACAACCTGGCTTTGCCGCTGCCCTGATCGGGGGTTTCGAATCCCCATCGCGTGTCGGCACGCTCCCGGTCGGGGAGAATGGGGCGCCGGTTCGTTCGGGAGGCGTCGGTAGCGTGCTGCTGGCAGTGAACGTTGGAAACACGAACACGGTGCTGGGCGTCTTCCACGGCGCCGAGCTGAAGTGGCACTGGCGCATGTCCACCGATCCCGAGCGGACCGCCGACGAGCTGGCGGTGGTCTTCAGTGGGTTCCTCGAGCAGCAAGATCTGTCCTTCACGAGGCAGATCACAGGCGTTGTGATCTGCTCGGTCGTGCCGACGTCGACGCGGGCGCTGCGGGAGATGACCGAGCGGTACTTCCACTTCCCGCCCGTGGTCGTGGAGCCGGGCACGCGGACAGGCGTCCCGATCCTGACGGACAATCCGCGCGAGGTCGGAGCCGACCGGATCGTGAACGCCCTCGCCGCGTATCACCGGTATGGCGGTCCGTGCATCGTCATCGACTTCGGGACGGCGACCACGTACGACGTGGTCTCCGCGAAGGGCGAGTTCCTCGGGGGCGCGATCGCGCCCGGTGTGCAGGTCGCGAACGAGGCCCTGTCGGCGGCAACGGCGAGGCTGCCGCAGGTCGAGCTGCACCCGCCGCGATCCGTGACCGGGCGAAACACCATCGAGGCGATCCAGTCGGGGCTGCTGTACGGGGCCGCCGCAGAAACCGACGGCATGATCGACCGTCTCCGGGCGGAGCTCGGAGGGAAGGCGACGGTCGTGGCGACGGGGGGTCTCGCGCCCGTGGTCGTTCCGCACTGCACGGGTGTCGATCACCACGACGAATGGCTCACGCTCGAGGGGCTGCGGCTGGTCTTCGAGAAGAACGTCGGGTCATTGGATGAGTGACGAGGGCTTCCGCGAGCAATCGGTGCTGCGTGCCCGGCGCGAGAGCCTCGAACGTCTGCGCTCGATGGGCGTCGAGCCCTTCGCGTTCGGCTTCGATCCGGACGCGCACGCGGCGGACCTGAACGAGCGATACGCGGGGCTCGCGGCAGACCAGGTGACCGACGATCGGTGCTCGGTCGCGGGCCGCATCATCCTCGCACGGCGCTTCGGCAAGCTCACGTTCTTCACGCTCCGCGACGGGACAGGGGACATCCAGCTGTTCTGCACAGGCGAAGATCTCGGGCCCGAGCTGCTCGCGCTTCTCGACGAGGTCGACCGGGGCGACATAGTCGGGGTCCGCGGAAGGATCATGACGACGAGGAGGGGCGAGCTCTCTATCCGGGTCGACGAGCTCGTGATCCTGACGAAGTCGCTGCGTCCGCTGCCGGAGAAGTGGCATGGGCTGAAGGACCCGGACCTTCGGCAGCGCCTGCGCTATCTGCATCTGGCCACGGACCTCGAGTACCGGCGTGTCGTCCGTGCGCGCGCTCGGGCTCTCGGGGCGCTTCGGCGCGTGCTCGACGAGCGGGGCTTCGTGGAGGTCGAGACGCCGGTGCTGCAGTCGAGCGCAGGCGGTGCCATCGCCCGTCCATTCGTGACGCACCATCGTGCGCTCGGCATCGACCTGTATCTGCGGATCGCGCTCGAGCTGTACCTGAAGCGCCTGCTCGTAGGTGGCCTTGAGCGTATCTACGAGATCGGAAGGAACTTCCGAAACGAAGGGATCGACCGCAACCACAACCCCGAGTTCACGATGCTCGAGGTCTACGGGGCTTACGGCGACTGCTTCTCGATGATGGATCTTGGGCAGGCGCTTGTGCGGGAAGCGGCAAGAGCCGTGCGCGGTTCGCTCCGCTTCGAGTACCAGGGGCGGGCTCTCGACCTCGGATCGGAATGGCGCCGAGCAACGCTCCTCGAGCTGGTCAGTGAGGCAACCGGCGAGGACATAGCGCTCGACCGGCCGGATCTCGCGGAAGTCGCGCGAACGCACGGAGTCGATGTCCGCCCCTCGTGGGGTCCCGGGAAGATAGCGCTCGAGCTGTACGAGAAGCTCGTCGAGGGACACCTGTGGGAACCCATCTTCGTCACGGATCTCCCGCGAGAGGTGTCACCGCTGGCGCGTCCGCACCGCTTCACGCCTGGGGTCGTCGAGCACGTGGACCTCGTGATTGCGGGCATGGAGATCATCCCGGCCTATTCCGAGCTGTCGGACCCGGACCAGCAGCGGCGGAGCTTCGAGATCCAGGCCGAGGCACGGTCGAGGGGCGAGGAGGAGACCCACCCGATGGACGAGGAGTTCCTCACAGCCCTCGAGCACGGGATGCCGCCGGCGGGAGGGCTCGGCCTCGGGGTCGATCGCTTGCTCGTCATCCTCGCGGACGTGCCGTCTATCCGCGACGTGATCCTGTTCCCACACCACCGTCCTGAGGACTGAGGGCGGGCGAGCCCCCGTCGGAGTCGGCGGCCTCGTGAAGCACGATCACGAGGTCCTCCAGCGCGACGCCCTTGGCGAGGAACCCCGAAGCTCCGGCCGTCCGCGCCTCCTTCTCGACGCCGGGATCGGCGTGCGCCGTCAGGATGACCACGGGGAGGTCCGGTCTTCGTCTGTGGATCCTTCGCATGGCCTCGATGCCGCCCAGGTCCGGCATCGACAGATCCATCAGGACGAGGTCCGGCTGGAGCACCTCTGCCTGCTTCGTGGCGGCGATGCCGCCGCCCGCTTCCCCTGCTACTTCGATGCTGTCCACCATCTTCAGGGCGGACGTAAGAGCCCGGCGGAACGCCGGGTGGTCGTCAACGACCAGCACCCGCAACGCCATCGTCTCCTAACAGGGAAGGATCCGGGGGGAAGGCGCCCTTGACAACCTCGCCGCCAATCTTGCCCGAGGGGTCTCCCACGAGGCAACGGGCCGTTTGGGGGAACTTCCCTGGCCCGAAAGGGTGATAGCCGTGCTGGCCGGATGGCTCTTCAGTTCGGCGCCCGTCGTTCCGACGCTGCTTCCTGGGGCCGTTCACGTGCACCGATCCGTGCTCGGGGGGCGCTTCCGGGCGAATGAGGGGGCAGGGGTATACTGGCTTGCGTGGGGCGCTTCGGGGCGCGGAGAGCGCCGTTGAAGCGCCCGACCCGCCTCGGGGGGAGGACGTGGTCCAGCGATCCCCGAGACGCCTGAGCAGGCGGGCATAGGCCCGGAGGACGCTTACATGTTCGAACGCTTCACCGACCGGGCTAGGCGGGTCGTGGTCCTCGCTCAGGAAGAGGCGAGGATGCTCAACCACAACTACATCGGGACCGAGCACATCCTGCTCGGTCTCATCCACGAGGGTGAGGGAGTCGCCGCCAAGGCCCTGGAGTCGCTGAACATCTCCCTCGAGGGCGTCCGCCAACAGGTGGAGGAGATCATCGGGCAGGGGCAGGCCGCGCCCACGGGGCACATCCCGTTCACCCCGCGGGCCAAGAAGGTTCTGGAGCTGTCGCTCCGGGAGGCGCTCCAGCTCGGCCACAACTACATCGGCACCGAGCACATCCTGCTCGGCCTCATCCGCGAGGGTGAAGGCGTCGCCGCACAGGTCCTCCAGAAGCTTGGCGCGGACCTGAATCGCGTCCGCCAAACGGTTATCCAGCTCCTGTCCGGATACACGGGGGGCAAGGAGCAGACCCCAGCCGAGCAGGGCGGCCAGGGGCAGGGATCGGCGGTGCTGGACCAGTTCGGGCGCAACCTCACCCAGCTGGCCCGTGAGCAGAAGCTGGACCCGGTGATCGGCCGTGAGAAGGAGATCGAGCGGGTCATGCAGGTGCTGTCTCGGCGTACCAAGAACAACCCCGTCTTGATCGGCGACCCGGGCGTGGGCAAGACGGCCATCGTCGAGGGCCTGGCGCAGAACATCGTGAAGGGCGAGGTTCCCGAAACCCTCAAAGGCAAGCAGATCTACACGCTCGATCTGGGCGCTCTGGTGGCGGGGTCGCGTTACCGCGGCGACTTCGAGGAGCGTCTGAAGAAGGTCCTGAAGGAGATCCGTACGCGCGGCGACATCGTGCTGTTCATCGACGAGCTGCACACGCTCGTTGGTGCCGGCGCTGCCGAGGGCGCGATAGACGCGGCCAGCATCCTGAAGCCGATGCTCGCGCGCGGCGAGCTCCAGACGATCGGCGCGACGACGCGCGACGAGTACCGAAAGCATCTCGAGAAGGACGCGGCCCTCGAGCGCCGGTTCCAGCCGATCAACGTAGAGGAGCCCACGGTCGCCCACACCATCGAGATCCTCAAGGGGCTCAGGGATCGGTACGAGGCGCACCACCGCGTCTCCTTCACGGACGATGCGCTCGTGGCGGCCGCGAACCTGTCCGATCGGTACATCTCCGACCGCTTCCTTCCCGACAAGGCGATCGACTTGATCGACGAGGCCGGATCGCGTATGCGGATCCGAAGGATGACGGCGCCGCCGGACGTTCGGGAGGTCGACGAGAAGATCGCCGAAGTCCTGCTGAGGAAGGAGTCGGCGATCGACTCGCAGGACTTCGAACGTGCGGCGTCGCTCCGGGACGAGGAACGTCAGCTACGCGAGGAGCGCGGCCGCCGGGAGCGGGAGTGGAAGGCCGGCGAGATGGACATCCTCTCGGAAGTCGACGAGGAGGAGATCGCGGAGGTTCTTTCCACCTGGACCGGCATCCCCGTGTTCAAGCTCACCGAGGAGGAGACGGAGAAGCTGCTCCGTATGGAAGACGAGCTCCACAAGCGCATCATCAGCCAGAACGAGTCGATCGTCGCCGTCTCGAAGGCGATCCGCCGCACGCGGGCGGGCCTGAAGGACCCAAAGCGGCCCTCGGGCTCGTTCGTCTTCCTCGGACCTTCGGGCGTCGGCAAGACCGAGCTGTCCAAGGCGCTGGCCGAGTTCCTCTTCGGCGACGAGGACGCCCTGATCCAGCTGGACATGTCGGAGTACATGGAGAAGCACACGGTCAGTAGGCTGATCGGCTCGCCACCCGGCTACGTCGGCTACGAGGAAGGCGGCCAGCTCACGGAGGCCGTGCGGCGCAAGCCCTTCAGCGTGGTCCTGTTCGACGAGATCGAGAAGGCCCATCCGGACGTGTTCAACACGCTGCTGCAGATCCTCGAGGACGGGCACCTGACCGACGCCCAGGGCCACAGGGTCGACTTCAAGAACACGATCATCATCATGACCTCCAACCTGGGAACCCGAGACATCCAGAAGGGGACGGCCATCGGGTTTGCGGCCAGACCGGACGAGAAGGTGTCCTACGACAAGATGAAGGAGAGGGTCATGGAGGAGCTGAAGCGCTCCTTCAGGCCCGAATTCCTGAACCGGATCGATGAGGTCATCGTGTTTCACTCGCTCACGCAAGAGGACGTGAAGCAGATCGTCGACCTCATGACGAGACGCGTTCGCGACCAACTCAGGGCCAAGGACCTCGACATCGAGCTGACCGACGCCGCCAAGACACTGCTCGCCGAGAAGGGCTACGACCCGGCCCTCGGCGCGAGGCCGCTGCGCCGCACGATCCAGCGGATGGTCGAGGACCCGCTGTCCGAGAAGCTCCTGTGGAAGGAGTTCCGAGCCGGCCAGACCGTCATCGTCGACGCACAGGACGGAGAGATCGTCTTCGAGGTGCCTTCCCCGCCCGACACGCCGCCTGTGGAGCTCGCAGGTTCCTCCGAGAGCTAGGGCGAATCGGGTCCGCGACCCGTCACAAGGGTTTCGAGCCGGTCGAATCCTGATTGCTGAAGTCGAAGCTCAGGCGGGGAGCATCCGGAGCTCGGCGCCCGTGAGACGGGTCGTCCCGGGCGCCAACCGGAGCCCGGCCATCCCGATGGGGCCCGCGATCCAAGTCCCCTGCTCGAGCACCTCGACCTTCAAGGCGCCTTCGTCAGACTCTGTGATCCGGAGGGTCCGGCCCTTTGCGGTGCGGTAAACGCCGTGCGTCATGCGCCACCAGTCTACGCTCTGCGGCGCGCGCCCTCCAGGCTCGACCGCTCGCCGCCCCTCGTTCCGGTCGGTGGTGGTGCCCAACGGCGCCCGCACCCAGCCAGAACTGGGTCCGCGATGCCGTCGGATGGGCCCTCAGAGGCTCTCGCGGAGTGTGCTGGGGCCGGTCGGCCTAGGGCCGTCGAACAGGCAAGACGGGCCGCAAGTCGGCCAAAAGGGGCCTCTGACCAGCACTTTTGACTTGCGGGTGGTAAGTCGAGCGTGCTATCTTTGCGGGTGGCTTCGGCCAATTCGCTTCCGATCGCAGGGGGCTTGTGTGTTCCGCAAAGGCGACACGGTCGTACACCCGGAGCATGGCGCAGCAGTCATCGAAGAACTAAGGGAACGCGAGATCCTCGGCGAGAAGCGGCAGTACTTCGTCCTTCGCGTCGCGTACGGCGATCTTACGCTCATGGTCCCCGTCGACAGCACGGAGGAGGTCGGGCTCCGCGAGGTCGTCGGCAAGAACGAGGTCAAGAAGGTACTGGACGTCCTTCGGCAGGACGAATCGAAGATGGCGGCCAATTGGAGCCGTCGCTTCAAGAACAACATCGAGAAGCTCCGGTCCGGCGACATCTACCAGGTCGCGGAAGTAGTCCGGAACCTCTCCATCCGCGAACGCGAGCGGGGCCTGTCGGCAGGCGAGAAGCGCATGATCACCAAGGCCCGGCAGATCCTTGTCTCCGAACTCACGTACGCGACCGGTGGCACCGAGGAGAAGGCCGAGGCCATGATCGACAAGGTGCTCGAGGAGTCTCACCGGTCGCGAGTGCTCCAAGGCGCTTAGGAGAAGCCAGGCCATATCACGGCGGGAGCGCCCGAGCCGACGGCGCCGATGCTTGCGCGGGCGCGCGTCAAGAGTCACGGTAGGCGGGTGAGCGGTTCAAGCGAAGAGCATCAGCCGATTCCCCGCGGGCGACTCGTCGAGTTCGTGCGCCTGATCTTCGTCGTGCTGTTCGCTGCCGGCGGCTACACGATCGCGACCAGGACCTCCCACCCCAGCACGACGACCAGCACGCTGCTCGGCGTTGTCCTGGGCTCGGGGACCGGATTCGTGCTCGGGGGGATCCTGGGGCGACAGACCGCGGTAGCCGTCAATGAGATGGAGCGTGAGTTCCGGCGTGTCTCGGCAGCCGAGCTGGTGGCCGGTGTCGCCGGCCTTCTGATCGGACTCGCGCTCGCGGCGCTCATCAGCGTCCCCGTGTTCCGGTTGCCGCCACTCACAGCCTGGACGACGGTGGGCTTCGTGTACGTCACCCTCTCGTATCTCGGGTACCGAGTCGGGCGTACCAAGCACGTGGAGCTGTTCGGGTTGATCGGATTGAAGCCCCGTGCTGCGGGCGCGGGAGGCGGAGAGATCGTAGTCGTCGACACGAGCGCGTTGATCGACGGCCGCGTGGTCTCGCTCGTTGAGACGGGGTTCATCACGGGCGATCTGCTCATCCACTCCGGCGTGCTCAAGGAGCTCCAGGCGATTGCCGACTCGTCGGATCCCAAGCGGCGAGCCAGGGGTCGCCGGGGACTCGAGGCCGTCACGGAGCTTCAACACGCACCTACGGTGCAGGTGCACTTGGTGGAAGAGGAGGGCGTGAGGGATGTAGACGCGGCTCTTGTTCGTCTGGCACGGGACCGCGGAGCCGCCCTCATCACGGCCGACTACAACCTGGCGAAGGTAGCGGAGGCGCTCTCGGTGCCCGTCCCGCACCTGAACGAGCTTGCGGCCGCGTTCCGTCTACCGGTCGGTCCCGGCGACGAGCTCACGGTCGAGCTGGTCAAGGAGGGGCGGGAGCACGGCCAGGCGATCGGCTACCTGGAGGACGGGACGATGGTCGTTGTCGAGGAAGCCCGCGAGCAGATCGGCTCCCAGGTGCCGGTCGTCGCGAGGAACGTGATCCAGACGGCCACCGGCCGTATGGTCTTCGCCTCGCTGTCGGGGTCGGAGTCTCCGTGACGAACGGTGTCGTCGCCATCGTCCTTGCGGCGGGATCCGGCGAGCGGTTGGGAGGGGCGACGCCCAAGGCCTTCGTGACCCTCGCCGGCCGACCGATCCTCGCCCGCGCCGCGCAGGCGGTGCTCTCCTGCGAAAAGGTGTCCACCGTGGTGGCGGCGGTTCCCCCGGGGCTGGAGGGCCTTGCGAGCTCGATGCTCGAGGACATCGGCCCCCACGTCATTGTGACGGGGGGCCCGAGCCGTCAGGCGTCGGTGCGGGCCGCGCTCGCGGCTGTGCCCGGGGACGTCACAGCCATCGTGTGCCACGACGCGGCGCGGCCGTTCGCCCGTCCCGAGCTGTTTTCCACGGTGCTCGCTGCGCTGCCCGGTGCGGATGGGGTGATCCCCGTCGTACCGGTCCCGGACACCGTCAAGCGGATCAGGGACGGCTTCGTGGTCTCGACGGAAGCGCGCGATGGTCTTGCGCTCGCCCAGACGCCCCAAGCGTTCGTGGCAGACCTGCTGCGCGACGCGCATCAGAGGGCGGCCGAGGCGGGCCTCGATCTGACCGACGACGCGGCCATCATGGAATGGGCCGGGTACCGCATCCGCGCGGTGCCCGGCGAGTCGACGAACCTGAAGATCACCACGCAGGACGATCTCGCCTGGGCCGAGCTGCACGCAGGGGCGCTGACGAGTGGCTGAGCAGCGGTTCGGCCTGGGCTTCGACGTCCACGACTTCGGCACCGGCGGGACGCTGCGCCTTGGCGGCGTGGTCTTCGACGGGATCCCGAGGCTGGCCGGGCACTCGGACGGTGACGTGGTCTGCCACGCCGTCGCCGATGCTCTCCTGGGCGCGGCGGGGCTGGGGGACATCGGCGAGCACTTCCCCGACGCCGATGCCGCGGTAGCGGGGATCCTGGGAATGGAGCTCCTCGGGCAGACCGTTGCCCTGATCCGGGCCCAGGGTCTGATGGCGTGGTCGGCAGACGCGACCGTGATCGCCGAGCAGCCGGCCATCGCGCCGCACCGTGACGCGATGCGGAACAGCCTCGCCGCGACCCTCGGAGTCCCAGTTGAGCGGGTGTCGGTCAAGGCGACGCGGCCCGAGGGGCTCGGGCTCTCCGGCGGCATCGGGTGCATCGCGCTGGCCGTCCTGTCGGTCGCGTGAGCCGTTCGAGCGAGGGGATCGTCGCAGGCCGTCGTGCCGCCGTCGAAGCGGTTCGGGCGGGGAGCGCTCGTGAGGTCCTGGTCGCTGAGGGAGCCCGGCCCACGGAGTCGCTCCGGGGGCTGCTGAGGGCCTGTCGAGAGGCTGGTGTGCCGGTCGCCGAGGTGCCCCGGCAGTGCCTGGATGCATTCGCCGCAGATCACCGGGGAGTGGTCGTGCGTCTCCGCGATGCGCCGGAGATGGGTGAACGGCAAGTCGCATCGTGGCCGTTCGGCGACGAAGACGTGGTCGTCGTGCTGGACGGAGTCGTGGATCCGCAGAATCTGGGCGCGGCCGCCCGCTCGGCCGAGGCCGCCGGTGCGGTGATGCTCGTCTCCCGGCTGCGGCGCGCGGCGGCCCCGTCGCCGGCCGCGATCCGAGCCTCGGCCGGAGCGCTGTTGTACCTGCCGCACGCCCGCGTGGCGAACATCGCGAGGGTGCTGGCACGGCTGAAGGACGCGGGGTTCTGGGTGGTGGGGCTGGACGAGGATGCGTCGGCGACCGTCTACGCCGGCAGATGTCCGCAAGGAAGGGTGGCCGTTGTCCTCGGTTCGGAGGGCGAGGGGCTGTCACGCCTGGTTCGAGAGGCCTGCGACACGCTCGTCTCGCTCCCAATGCATGGCCGCGTTGGATCGCTCAATGCCTCGGCGGCACTTGCGGCGGTTCTCTACGCCTACGTGCTTCCATCGCGCCGTTAGACTCGGCTCGTAGGCCGGCGTAGCTCAGTTGGCAGAGCGAGCGACTTGTAATCGCTAGGTCGTCGGTTCGACTCCGACCGCCGGCTCGAGCGTCTCGTCTTTGCCCGGCGCGGGGAGGTCGATGTGCGGAGCGTTCGGAGCAAGGCCGCCGTTGTCGCGTGCGCGCTGCTGGGTGCCGTCCTCGCGTCTCCAGGCGATTCGGCTGCTGCTCCGGTTCCCGAGACCGAATGCCGCCTGTTCCCCAAGGACAGCATCTGGAACGTTCGGATCGACGGCCTCCCGATCCACCCGAAGAGCGATGTGTGGCTGCGGACGATGGAGGCGTCGACGACCAGCCTGCATCCGGACTTCGGACCTCCCGACTACGGGCTTCCCTTCGACGTGGTGTCGGATGGGCACAAGACCGTGCGGATCCGCTTCTACTACCCGGACGAGAGCGACCAGGTGCCGTATCCGTTCGGGCCGAGAACGCCGATCGAGAGCGGCTCCGACCGCCATGCACTAATCGTGAACAAGGACACCTGCACGCTCTACGAGCTCTACGACGCGGACTGGAACCACGGACGCCCGACCGCCGGCAGCGGCGCCGTGTGGGACCTGTCCTCCAACGCGCTTCGGCCGGACGGCTGGACCTCGGCGGACGCTGCGGGCCTGCCGATCCTGCCCGGCCTGGTCCGCTACGACGAAGTGGCCGCCGGTTCGATCCGGCACGCGATCCGCTTCACGACGAGGCTGACGCGGGACTCCCACCTGTGGCCTGCGCGGCACGATGCCGGATGGGCGAACCCGGAGTACCCGCCGATGGGTGCGCGCTTTCGCCTGAAGGCCGGCTTCGACCTCTCGGGCTTCGGTCCGAAGGCACGGGTCGTCTTGCGCGCGATGAAGCGCTACGGGTTGATCGTCGCCGACAACGGGGCGAACTGGTTCTTCCAGGGCGCCCAGGATTCCCGGTGGAGGAATCGCCTGCTCGATCAGCTGAAGTCGGTGCCGGCTTCGGCCTTCGAGGCGGTCGACGTGTCGTCCTGCATGGTGGATGCGGACAGCGGCGAGGCGCGATGCCCATGATTGCCCGATCGCAGCCATCGCCGGTTCGGCCGGGAGTCCGCTGCGCAGTCGTCGGGGCCCGTTCCGTGATTCTCGGAGGGCGGTAGTGTTGGGGGGCGACCCACGAAGGGAGGCGTCATGGGGATCCTCGACAAGGTAAAGCAGGCGGCCGGTGAGGCGGCACAAGCGGCCAAGAAGGGCGCTGCGCAGGTTCAGTCGAAGGTGGAACAGACCCAGACCCGCAAGAAGGCGGACGAGGCTGCCAAGCACCTCGGCTACCTGGTCTACAAGGAGCGGGCCGAGGGGGTGCCAGCTGGCGAGGAGGCCGACCGGCTGGTTGCCGAGATCAAGGAGTTCGAGGAGCAGCTGGCGGCGATGGCGGCGCAGCCCGAGGAGGCCGAGGAGCCGGACACGGGGCCGGAGGAGAGCATGTTGGGTTGTGTTGGGGCGGGCCCGCATGCGGCCGGCCCGCCCCGACCCCGCAGCGTTGCCCGGGTGATCGGCGTCAAGGCGGGAGGTCTCGGGTCGGCTGGGCGCCCGGGAGGAACACGCGGAACGAAGCGCCGCCTCCGGGCCGGTCCTCGACCCACGCCCTCCCGCCGTGGAGCTCGGCGAATCGTGCGACGAGCGAAAGCCCGACGCCCACGCCCGGTGAGTGGTCCGAGACGCCGTGTGCCTGGCGGAACGGCTCGAAGACGGCCTCCCGCAGGTCCTCCGGTACCCCTGGACCCTCGTCGTCGACGAAGATCAGCGCACCGCCTCGCCAACCGCGCACGCCTGCCCAGAGCCGGGAGCCGCCGGGGGTGTAGCGGACGGCGTTCGCGAGCAGGTTCTCGACGATCCGTTCGACCTTCGCTGCATCCACCGGGATGACGATGGACTCCACGTCAACCTCGACGCCCCGGTCCCCGAACAGGTCCGACTCCTGCACAGTCTGGTGGACGAGCTCCCCAATGTCGGCGGGCCGCAGCTGTGGGGCGATTATCCCGCGCTGAAGCCGGTCGAGATCGAGCAGATCGGAGAGCAGCCGCTCGAGCTTGCGTGCGTTGACCGCGATGCGGTGCACGAGGTCGAGGGTGTCCTCTTGAGTAATGGAGGTGCCGGTCTGCTCGAGCGTCAGCGCTGAGCCGAGGATGGACGTCAGGGGCGTACGTAGGTCGTGGGAGACGGCTTCGAGGAACGTGTTCTTCATCTCGTCCAGCGCCCGCAACCGTTGCGTGGCTTCGCGTTCGCGTCGGAAGGCCTCAGAGTACTTGCGCTCACTCCGACGGAGCGCCCGTTCAGCACGCTTGCGCTCGGTGATGTCGACCATCAGACCGCGGAGCGCTGCTGTGCCCAGACTCGGGTCGCGGACGGCGTGGATGATGTCGCGGAGCCAGAGCACGTCACCCTTCGGGCCGAAGGCCCGGTACTCGACGCTGTAGTCGCCTCCGTCCTCGACCGCCTGGCGGATGGTTCCAAGGGCGGCCGGCCGATCCTCCGGTTGGATCTGGTCACCCCAGCGCCCGCGTTCGTGCCCTCGCCCACGGAGCATGAGCGCCGCGCGGTTCGACAGGAACGTGAACTCGAGGGTGTTGGGGTCGGCCTCCCAGAACGTGGCTCTTAGGCTCTCGACCAGCTCGTGGAACCGCTCGAGCTCGTGCACCCTGCGGGCGCTTCCGAGCGCGAGCGAGGTGATGTCGGCGATGCCCCGGACGAGGAGGAGATCGATCTCCGCGAACGAGCCTCGCTCGTCCGGGGCGACCAGCAGGAGCTCGCCCAGACCGTCCGGCTTCCATCGGAGCTGCGCGACGAGGATCTCACGGGTGGATCCGAGGAAGGAGTGCTCGGGACGGGCGTTCGCCAGGTCGTCCTTCCCCAGAACGACCGGCTGCGCGGTCGGAGCGAAGATGCCCGCCGCCGTGCCTTCGTCGACAACCCTCCCGCCTTCCAGCCATTGGCTCGGCAGGCGCCATCCCTGCGCCAGGGTGAACGCCCCCGTCTCCGGGTCGCGGACGTAGGCGGCGAGCGCCCCGATCGGAATGATCGTGGGGACGGCCGCCACCGTGCGTGCGAGCGCTGTCGTGACGTCGTTGACTCCGGTAAGTGCCTGGGAGAGACCGAGCAGGGCAGCAGATGTCTCGGCGGCCTTGCGCTCCATCTGGAACAGACGGGCGTTCTCGAACGCGACGGCGGCGTGGGAGGCGAGTACCTCGAGCATCCGCATGTCCTCTTCGTCGAACTGGCCGTAGCCGAGGTTCGACAGCATGATCACCCCGGTCACGCGGTCTCCGTACAGGAGGGGCACCGCCAGAATCGACTCGAGGACGTCGGCTGTCCCGGGGATCAGGACGGCGAAGGGTACCTGCCGGGCGTCCGGTGTGGAGAAGGACTGTCCGGTCGCGGCCACATGGCCGGTGATCCCCATGCCCACATGGGTGAGCAGGTCCTCGTAGGTCTCTCCCTGGTACTCGGTGAGTTCGCCCCGAAAGGCGACCGGCTCGAGAGTGAAGCCGTCGCGGGCGAGCAGGTAGATGCGGCAGTTGTGGTAGTCGATCAGGGTCTTCAGCTCGGAAGTGATGGCCTCGCCGATCTCGCCGACGTCGTTGAGTCGGTTCAGGCGCGCAGCCAGGCTGTGGAGCATGTTGAGCTGAGCCACCGAGCGAAGCTCGTGCTCGCCGGTTGTGATCTCCTCAGAATCCGGGCGGCCGGGTTCGACCATGGCGGCTCCCTGGGTCGCGTGCCTTTGTCTCATCTCGGCAATCCTCGCCCCGGAGTTAATGCCTGCCGGCGAGCCGCGGGATTCGGGCGATGCCGGGCCTGCCCACGGGGGCCTGGACTCAAGGGTCGCGGAGGTGCTTGAACCGTCGGCGGTGGTTGCTAGCCTCGCGTTGTGAGCGTCAAACCCCCCGAGGCCGCGCGCGAGCTGCACGAGCGTTTCCGCGACCTTCTTGACTTCGAGCGCGGCTGGTGGAAGCACCCGGGCTCGAAGGAGCGCGCGGTTCGTGAGCGGTTCGGCCTGACACTGGCTCGCTACCACCAGCTGCTGCACCGGGCCATCGACGAGCCGGCGGCCCTCGAATACGATCCGATGCTGGTCCGGCGGCTCCGTCGCCTCAGGGAGAGTCGGCGTCGGCAGCGTGTCGCACGTGGCCTCGGCATCGAGCTCTAGCGTGGCCCGTAGGAGGCGGGGGGAGAGCGAACGCGTTAGGATGGGCGCGCACGAGCCACCAACGAACAGGAGCTTCTACTTCTCCTTGGCGACGAGCACACTGCGGTTCGCGATAATCGTTGCCCTCGTCGTGGGGGGCGCTCTTCTGATCAACCAGGCGTTTCAGGGAGAGAGCCCCAGCCAGCCGGACGGCGGCCTGGTCCCCACGACGTCGTCGACGCCTTCCGCGACTCCTTCCCCGAGCGGGCAGCCGAGCCCGCAGATCGCCGGCGTTCGGATCGCGGTCTTCAACGGCACCCAGGTAACGGGCCTCGCATCGGGGACGGCCGACGCTCTGGAGAGGCTCTACAACTACCAGATCGCCCAGACGCCGGCCGACGCCCCTTCGCCGGTCGCCCAGACGACGGTCTACTTCCGCGCGCCGGAAGACAAGGTGGAAGCGCAGGCGTTGGTGAACAACTTCTTCAAGGATCTGGAGGACGTCAAGATAGCGAAGCTCCCCGCCTCGGCCACGAATGTCGAGGCAGAAGTCCAGGTCGCCATCTACCTCGGCAACGACTACGCCGCCTCGCAGCAATAGCCTCGAAGCTCTCCGTGAGCGATCGCCCGCCGCCGGCATCTTCCTAGACTTCGACGGGTCGCTGTCGCGGATCGTCGACCGTCCGGAGCTGGCCCGTCCGGTAGAGGGCGCTCGTGAAACGCTGATCGCCCTCGTCCCTCGCTTCCGCGTAGTGGCAATCGTGTCGGGGCGTCGGACGGAGGAGGTGGCCGGGCTGCTCGGCGTCTCCGGTGTCCAGTACCACGGCTTGTACGGCATGGAGCACACAGCGCCGGCTGTACACGCAGCTGCCGTGTCACGAGCCGAGTCGGCGGCCGGGTTGGTGCCCGAGGCCTGGGTCGAGAACAAGGGCCCGTCGCTCGCGGTCCACTACCGTCAAGCGCCGGATCCGCAGTCGGCCCGGGCCGCGTTGGTGGGGGGGCTCCAGCAGGTCGCCTCCGAGATGGGGTTGGAGATCGTCGAAGGGAAGATGGTCGTTGAGCTCGTACCGGCTTCCCGGCCCCGCAAGGGGGGGGTGGTCGAGCGCCTGGTCGCGGAACACGGGCTTGCCGCGGCCCTGTTCGCCGGCGACGACGCGGCCGACATGGAGGGCTTCGCGTCGCTCGACCGGCTCGCTGAGAAGGGGCTCATCACCGTGAGGGTTGCCGTGCGTGGTGACGAGACGCCCGATTCGATGATCCGTGCCGCCGACATCGTCGTCGACGGGCCCGAGGGATTGGTGGGCCTGCTCCGTCAGATCGCCTGAGCGCGCAGTCGACGCTGGCGCACCCGCTCGAGATCCTCGAGATGCGCCCGCACCCACCGTTCGGGCGGATTCGAGAGCACCAGTCTCGAGAGGCCGCGTGCCCGCCGAGCCCGCTCCTCATCTGGCATCTCAAGGGCGTCGCCGAGCGCGTCGGCCATCTCCCCCAAGTCGAAGGGGTTCACCGCCAGGGCGTAGCGCCCGAGGCGCCAGTACGCGCCGGCGTTGCGCGAGAGGACGAGCACGCCCTGGCGCCGGTTGAGGAGCGGACCCTCCATCGCGACGAGGTTCATCCCGTCGTAGATCGGGTTGACGAAGAGCACGTCATACAGGCCGTAGGCGGCGATCGCTCCGAGGTAGTCGTCCTTCACGCGGACGTCGATCGGCTGCCACATGTCCTCGCCCAGTTCCCGGTTGATCCGCTCGGCCTCGGCGAGGCACTCCTCCGTGTAGGCCTGGTACTCGGGAAGCTCCATCCGCGAGGGCGACAAGAGCGCCAGGAACCGAACGCGGCCGCGCCACGAGGGAACCCGACGAAGGAGAAGCTCGTAGGCTCGGAAGCCACGCACGATGTTCTTCGTGAGCTCGAGTCTGTCCACTCGGAGTATCAGCCGGTTGTTGCCGCGCCAATGGTTCAGGTCCCGTCGGAGCGCGCGCACCTCCTCCGTCGATGCCACCTGACGCATCGGTCCCGCCTCGACCGATATCGGATGGATGCGCACCATCACTTCGCGTCCTTCCGTGCTGATGCGCGCGCGCGCGAGGTCGACCCGCACACCGGACAGAGACCGCGCCGAGGTCAGGAAGTTCTCCGCCCACGCTTGCGAGTGGAAGCCGAGGACGTCGGCACCGAGCATCCCTCGAAGCACGCCGTCCCGGATCTTGGCCGGCAGGATCCGCAGGTAGGTGGCCCCGGCGATCGCGGTGTGCGAGAAGTGGGCGATCAATGCGTCCGGTCGAAGCTCTCGCAGGAACCTCGGTACCAGGGACAGGTGGTAGTCCTGGACTAAGTAGACGGGGGGTGAGGTCTGACGATCACCCTCCTCCGCGAGCGCACGCGCGAAGGCCCTATTGACCTGCACGTAGTCGGCCCACGCCTGCTCGACGTCCGTGCCGAAGATCGGCGAACGGACCGTGTCCCAGAGGTAGTGGTGGACGAACCAGAGGATGCCGTTGGAGATCCGGGTGTAGTACCCCTCGTACGTGTCGGGGGGGATGTCGAGATAACGGACGCGATACGCGGAACCGAACGCCTCCATGTCCACGCGGCCTTGGTTGGATCCTTTCACGAGCTCGCGATCGGCCTCCGACATCGCCGCCGCGACCCACAGACCTCGGGTCTTCTGCAGCGCGCCGATGAGCGCCGTCACGAGCCCGCCGGAGCCGCGTCGCGGGACGAGCTCACCTCGCTCGTCGCGTTCGAAGGTCACCGGCCCCCGGTTCGACGCCACGACCAGCGGGGCGTCGGATGCGTTCATGCCAACTTCGACATGAGGTGGAGGTAGTCCTCGACCTCGCGAGGGGTCAGGAACCGCCGGCGGACGCGCTCCCTGCCTGCGGCACCGAGCCGCTCGCGGAGATCCGCGTCGCGCAGGAGCTCAACGATCCGCCGAGCGCAAGTCTCCACGGAGTCCACCAGGTACCCGCTGCGGCCGTCCTCGATCTGCAGTCTGATCCCGCCGACGTTGCCGCCGACCACCGGCTTTCGCTTCCACATGCCTTCGGCGACGACGAGCCCGAAACCCTCGCGGATCGATTTCTGCACGATCGCCTCAGCGGCGCGCTGGAAGGCGTTGATCTCCAGGTTCCCGACCTGCTGGAGGTTGGTGAGCAGATGGATATCGGGATCGCCGCGCCGGTGCTCCTCGGTGAGGTCGAGGTAACGCATGCCTTCAGGGTCGTCGCTGGCGAGCGACCCGGCCATGATGAGCTGAAGGCCGGGAACCACGTGACGGGCGAGGCGGTAGGCGTCGATTACCCCGAGGGGGTCCTTCCACGGGTCGAAGCGCGAGACCTGGGCGATGATCGGGCGGTCGGGGTCGATGCCGTATCCGGATAGGACACCACGGACGGCTTCGTCCGGCACCGGGGAGTTCTTAGGAGAAAGCGGGTCGATCGAAGGGGGGATGAACGCGAGGACGGGCCGCCCAAGGCCCGGTCGTGCGTACTCCTCCATCGTGAAGATCGCAGCGTCGAAACGGTCCACGAGCGGCTCGAAGAACTCCCACACGGGCTCGAATGGGGTCGACAGGTCGATGTGACAGCGCCACAGCCAGCGGCCGAAACGACGCCCCTCGTCCTCGATCACCGACAGGATCGCCGCCGGCTGGGGATCGTGGATGAAGACGAAATCGAATCGTTCCGTAAGTCGGCTGGCGTTCGTGCGGATGCGGTCCCAGTAGATTTCACGCATCCGGCCGGACCATGGGATCTCGGCCCCCTGCAGCGCGTTGTGGACGCTCTTGGTCACGTGGAAGTACTCGTCCGACCCCTCGACGACGGCCCACGCGACGTCCAGCCCGAGATCGTCCATCAGCGGGAGCTGCGTGTGCAGCAACTCGGCAACCCCGCCCCCGAAAGCCGTGCTGTTCACGTGCAGCACACGGGCTCCGGCCAGCGGATCCGCCGCCTTGCGAAGCCGTTCGACGGCTTCCGGCCCGGCGGCCTCCGTGTAGTCGTCGACCCGCTTGTCGCCGAGGGGGACGATCGGAAGCATGGGGGGAGTCTACTGCCCGAGCCAGTCTCTCCCGAGAGGGCTACCGCGTGAGGATGGCCTCGATCGCCTCCGCGAAGCCCTCTCCGTGAGTGCCGCTGGTGAGGTACACGTTGTCGGGCACGGCCGTCCCCACGACGGAGTCGGCCCCGTTGGCCACGAGGAAGAACGCGGCCACCTGCTGGGAGACTTGCAGATCGGCGGGCGAGTCGCCGATGGCAATCGCCGAACCGACGGGTATGGCGTGGCGCTCGCGGTGGAGCGACACGGCAGAGGCCTTGTCCACGCCCTTGGGGAGCAGGTGGAGGGCGTGCGCTTCGTCGACGTCCAGGTTGGGCAACCGACGCCGCATCTTGCCGTTGTCGTGGAGTTCCAGCCAGCGATAGCCAGCGGCTCGGAGTGCCTCGTTCGCCTCTGAGGGCTCGACCCATCCCTGGAACATCAGCATGGCCTCGGCCCACGACGCCATGGGTTCGATACGCCGGGGAAACCGCTCGAGCAGGAAGGCTCCCGCCCCCGATCGTGCGATGGCCGAGGCGGGGCTGTCCTCTCCTTCGAACGGCCCGAAGTTGCTGATCAGGGTCTCCTTGTGGCTATGGCGCTCGACGATCAACGCTCCCAGCTCGGCGATGAAGGCACTTGCACCCAGCAGCCGAGCCACCTCGGCCAATCCTCGTCTGGTTCGACCCGACATGATGACCAGCGGAACCTCAGCCTCGTGGAGAGCCCGAATCGCATCCGCAGCTCGGAGGGAGACCCGATCTCCCGAGGCCGCGAAGAGCGAGCCGCCCGGGCCCAGCATGGTGCCGTCCAGGTCGGCGTATACCACCCTGAGGTCGTGTATGTCCGGCCGTTCCGCGGAGAGACGTCTCACCCGTTCACCTGCGTTGACACTCCCATACCCCGACCCTACATTGGCCTGGAGGGAGGCCACCATTGCTCAGGATCTCTCAGAAGCTCGAATACGCGATGCGGGCCATGATCGAGCTTGCGCGCCACCGTGACCAGGACGGGCTGGTTCCCGCTCGTGAGATCGCCGAGGCGCAACAGATCCCGCTCCGGTTCCTGGAACAGCAGCTCGGCGCGCTGCACAAGGCCGGACTCGTCGAGAGCTTCAGGGGAGCTGGAGGGGGGTGCCGGATCGCGAGGGAACCCGTGGAGATTCGGGTGGCCGATATCGCCGATGCGATCGAGGGGCAGCTCTTCCCGATGTTCTGCCTAGAGCCCTCCGACCACACCTGCTTCCAGGACTCGCGATGCGGTCTCCAGGGGTTCTGGCGAGATGTCGCGTTGGCGATCCAACGGGTATTCGAGGAGACAACGGTCGCGGATCTCGTCGAGCGCCACCGGCGTATGGGGCCGATCCGCCCGGCTGGCTCGGCCCAGCTCCTCAGCCGGCTCGGCTAGCCGCGGTCGGGCTTCGCCTGTGCCTCCCCCGCCCATCCCCGCACGAACGACGCCGGCCTATCATTGCGATCCGGCTTCGGACCTAGGGCAAACGAGGGGAGGAGCTCGACGGTCGTTTGCCGGATGAAAGGGGGACGGCACTCGCCGTAGGCTTGGGCCTGTAGTCCGTTCCCCATCCCCCGAGCGGGGCGGTCACGAGGAGAAGGCCAACACGCGCCCATGAGGCCTGAAGACTCTGAGCCGGCGCGCCCGGCCACCTGGAGCGAGCCCATCATCCACCTCGAGGAAGTCGAGGCTGAGGGGACCACGCGGTCGGGAGCGGTCCGATCCTTGTCGTCTACCGATCCGGCGGAGCGAGCGGGAGCTCTGGCCGACCTCGTCCGGTGGGGGCTCACCGCACGTGACGTCGAGGCGGTCTCAGAGCTGCTCCTCGACCCAGTCGTGAGGCTGCGGCGGCAGGCCGCCGAGGCGCTCGCTGGACGCGCCGATGACGTCGACCTGGCGAGGTTGGAGGCGGCGCTCGACGACCCGGCGGACGAGGTTAGGGCGACCGCCGTCAGTCTGGCCGCGTCTCGACGCGCGCCGGAGCTGGCGAGCCTGTTTCCGCTCGTCGCGACGCGTCGGTGGCGGCTTGCTCAGGAGCGGGTCCTGGACGTGCTTCCGGGTCTCGTGCACCGAGCAGGTCTATCGGAGGTGGAGCTCACGTCGCTGCTGCAGTCGGTCGCGAGGCTGCCCTCACCGCCGCGCGCGTCCGAGCGGGAGCGTCTGGCGGAACTGGCACGGGCGGTCGGCCGAGATCGGCTCGTGCAGGCGCTGTCCTTCTCGGACAGCCGGAGGCTCGGGGCCGTCCGGCTCCTCGCCGCGGAGGGCCGGCTGGCTTCGCTCCGCGCGATCGCCGGTCTTGGGTCGGATCCACTCGACGATGTCCGGATCGAAGCAAGCATGGCACGCGAGCGTCTGGAAGAGGCTGCTCGGCACCCGAGCGCAGGAGCAAGACCGCCGGAGAAGCTCGATCTGGTTGCGATCGAGCGCGGGACCGACTCGGAGGCGGTCGGGTTCCTGGTCGGCGCCCTGCTGGATCCGGACCGCGAGGTGCGTGATCGTGCCTGGGGCGCGCTCACCTTGGTGGACTGGGACGCCGTCTTGGGCTGGGTCCGGGAGGCGCTACGGATCGGCTCGGACGAAGATGCCGCGCTGGCCGCCCACGTGGCCGAACGGCTGATGCTGTCGCAGGTCGCCGTCGCGATCATGGAGCGTGGAGCGCGGGTCCCTCAGGAGGGGCGGGGGCCATTCGAGAGCGCGCTGACGTCGTTCGGCCTTGAGCCGCCGGCGCTGGCGGCGGCCGTGCTGGAGACGGACGAACGCTGGCGCGCCGCAGCCGTGAGGATCGCCTGGATGGCGGGAGGTCGTGCCGTCGTGCCCCACCTGGCCCGGTTCCTCGAGGATCCCGCCGGGCCCGTCCGGAGGGCGACGCTCGAAGTGATGGACGACGCGGGAGATCCGGCCGCGCGGCGGATCGCGCTCGAGTCCCTCGTGACGGACCCATCCTCCGCCGTGAGGCTGGCCGCCGTGAAGGTCCTCGCAACGGCGCCGTGGGACTTCCGTGCGACGGCGCTTGAACGAGCGGTGCGCGACCCCGACCCCGACGTGCGCGTTTCGGCGGCACGGATTCTCCCTCACGAGTTGCCGGACGAGGGGTTCCTTCGCCTGCTTCCGGCCCTGGAGGACGGGGACGAGCGTGTCTGGCGAGAGGCCGTCCGGCACCTGGCGGCGCTCGACAGGGACCCGAGCGCCGTCTGGCAGGGTCTGGCGCTCTCTCCGGAGAGCAGGCGCGGTCCGATGATCGAAGCTCTCGCCGAGACGGGAGCGGAGCGCCTGGAGCAACTGGCGCTCCTTGGCCTTCGGTCGCCCAGCGCGAAGACCCGTGCCCTGGCCGTCGAGCTCGCTGCCATAGGCGCAACGCCGGCGTGCCTCCAGGGCACGATCGACGCTCTGGACGATCCCGATGCGTCGGTTCGCCGAGCTGCCGCTCGCGGACTCGCCGAGCTCGGCCACGCAGCCTCTGTGCCGGCGCTCTCGGAAGTGCTGTCCGATCCGGACCGCAGCGTTCGGCTGGAGGCCGTTCGCGCGCTGGCGGGGATCGACGACCACACGGCGATACCGTCTCTCGCCACGGCTGCCCTCGATCCCGAGCCGGATGTCCGGGAGGCCGCCGTGCGGGCCCTCGGCTCGATGCGGATGGGAGGGGCCAGCGCCGATCTCGTCATCGATCGCGTGCTCGAGCTCGGCTCGGAGGCGGCACCGCGGGGAGGATGGCTGCTGCAGCGGATCGTTGGGTTCGAGTCGTTCCTGGAGCGGTTGGGCTCGCTCGAACCGGCGGAGCGACTTCGAGCGGTGGTCTCCCTGGCGACGATCGGCGGTCCGCGCGCCGTGGATGCGCTGATCGGGTCCCTGGGTGACCCCGACCGGAGCGTGCGCCTAGGCGTCCTTCGCGCCCTTGGAGAACTGGGCGACCGGCGCGCACGCGACGCGGTCGAACGAACCGCGCACTCCGATCCGGTCCCGGAGGTGGCGGCCGCCGCCAGGGAGATACTGCGTGAACTGCCTGAACCTGGAGACATGCCCGAGTAGGTGGCGGCGATTCGCCGCGGCTCCTATGCTCCATGTCGTCTTCTGGTCATGCCCGAGCCGGAGGCCCGGCCTGGGCGCGTTCCCAAGGGGGGGAGGCCGGCGTCCGTCGAGATCATCGTCGGAGGGGCCGCAGTAGCCCTTGTAGCCGCGGTTGCGGTGCTGCTCTGGCGTCGCGAGCTGCGAAGGGCGCGAGTGATCCCCATGTCCGCGCCTGATGCCGAGGACCAGGGGTGGTCGTTCGGTCCGCGCGGTGGTGACAGATCCGCGATCGAAGAAGTGCCGCATGAAGCCGACGCGGCAGGCTTGCCCCCTGACTCGTCGGACGCTCCGCCGCCGGGGCCGGAGGCGGAAGCGACGCACGCAGAAGGGGTGTCCGACGCCGGCACGGAAGGGTCCCGGCCGGGGGGAGGGCCCGCGTTTCCGGCCGACTCGGCCTCTGACATGGTCCTGCTGGAGCTGCTCGACGACGAGCGGCCCTCGGTGCGACGTAACGCCGTTATCGCGCTCGCGGTAGGGCGTGGGGCACACGCGCTCCGGGGGCTTTCCTACGCCGCTTCGCAAGATCCCTCGGTAGAGGTGCGCCGGGAGGCCATCCTCGGCCTCGGCTCGCTCATGGGGAAGCGGTCCGAGTCTGTGGAGAGCCCTCAGACGCAGGGAGTTGGGCCCACCGACGACGCATGAGCCCGGCCCTTCGCGCGGTCCGAGACGACCGGGAGCCGCCTGGGTATCTAAGGCCTAGGAAGCCTTCCCCAGGATCCGTGTGATCTTGGTCTTGCAGACCGGGCATTCGCCCTGAGCGGCCCGGCGGCCGTTCTTGAAGGTCACTTCCGCGCCCTCGAACTCGCGCTTTGCCCGGCACTTGACGCAGTACCCCTCGTACTTGGCCATGCTGGCCTCCTTGACCCCATAGCCTTCGAGGCCGCCTCACTGGCGGCCTCCTGAGCACGATGCTCCCCCCTGCCAGGCACGGATGCAAGCACCTGTCGTCGCTCCCTCCCCGTCCCTTGCCAGAACCCCCCGCCGTGTGGCTACAATGCGTTAGCACTCCGAGCTTGTGAGTGCTAGCAATCACCGGGCATTGGTGAGAGGCCGGCAGGCCGACATCGGCAAAGGAGGAGGAAGGGATGGCACCGAAGCTCATCACCTTCGACGAGAACGCGCGGCGATCCTTGGAGCGGGGCATGGATCAGCTCGCGAACGCCGTACGGATCACGCTGGGGCCTAAGGGGCGCAACGTGGTCCTCGAGAAGAAGTGGGGCGCCCCGACAATCACGAACGACGGCGTCTCGATCGCGAAGGAGATCGAGCTCGAGGACCCGATCGAGAAGGTGGGGGCCGAGCTCGTCAAGGAGGTAGCCAAGAAGACGGACGACGTCGCAGGCGATGGCACAACCACCGCGACCGTCCTCGCTCAGGCCATGGTGAAGGAGGGGCTGCGCAACGTCGCCGCCGGTGCGAACCCAATGGGCCTCAAGCGAGGCATGGAACGAGCGGTCGAGCTGGTTGTCGAGGCCATCAAGGACCAGTCCAAGGAGGTGGAGACCAAGGAGGACGTCGCCCACGTAGGCGCCATCTCCGCTGCGGACCCCGAGATCGGTGAGCAGATCGCCGAGGCCGTCGACAAGGTCGGCAAGGACGGTGTCATCACCGTTGAGGAATCGAACACGTTCGGCATGGAGCTGGAGCTCGTCGAGGGCATGCGGTTCGACAAGGGCTACATCTCGCCCTACTTCATCACTGATCCGGAGCGGATGGAGGCCGTCGTCGAGGAGCCTTACATGCTCATCGTCAACTCCAAGATCTCGGCGGTGAAGGATCTTCTCCCTGTCCTCGAGAAGGTCATGCAGACTGGCAAGCCGCTCCTAGTGATCGCGGAGGACGTCGAGGGCGAGGCCCTGGCCACGCTCGTCGTCAACAAGATCCGCGGCACGTTCCGCTCGGTTGCGGTGAAGGCGCCGGGGTTCGGGGACCGGCGGAAAGCCATGCTGCAGGACATCGCGATCCTCACCGGGGGCCAGGTCATCTCCGAGGAGGTCGGCCTGAAGCTCGAGAACGCGACCCTCGACCTCCTTGGCCAGGCTCGCAAGGTCGTCGTGACGAAGGACGACACGACCGTCGTGGAGGGAGCCGGCAAGGAGGACGACATCAAGGGCCGGGTCAACCAGATCAAGTCGGAGATCGAGAAGACGGATTCGGACTACGACCGCGAGAAGCTTCAGGAGCGCCTCGCGCGGCTGGCTGGTGGCGTCGCCGTGATCAAGGTGGGCGCGGCCACCGAGGTCGAGTTGAAGGAGAAGAAGCACCGCATCGAGGACGCCGTCCAGTCGACGAAGGCGGCGGTCGAGGAAGGTGTGGTGCCGGGCGGGGGCGTAGCGTTGCTGAGCGCGCAGTCCGCCCTTGACAAGGTGGATCTGGAGGGCGACGAGCTCACCGGCGCCATGATCGTCCGGCGTGCCCTCGAGGAGCCTCTGAAGCAGATCGCGACGAACGCCGGCCTCGAGGGCGGCGTGGTTGTGGAGAAGGTCCGCAGCCTCGACCGGGGGTTCGGGCTCGATGCGGCCAAGGACGAGTACTCGGACATGTTCAAGGCGGGCATCATCGACCCCACCAAGGTCACGCGGTCGGCTCTGCAGAACGCGGCCTCGATCGCGGCGCTGTTCCTCACCACCGAAGCGGTCGTGGCCGAGAAGCCCGAGAAGGAGAAGGCGCCGCCCATGCCGGGCGGAGGCGACATGGAGTTCTAGGCTCACTGCGGGACCGCCCGCGGCAACGGTGATCGGAACCCCGAATGAGGCTCCGAGGGGCGCCTCATTCGGGGTTCCGGCGTTCGCGTGACACAATCCGATGGTGTGGGGGTCACCGAGGTCGGGTCGAAGCTCGAGGACCTGCGTGCCTGGTTCGCGCCCCTCTCGCGCGTGGTGGTGGCGTACTCCGGGGGGGCCGACTCCACCCTGGTGGCGGCCGTCGCGGCGGCGGCCATCGGGGAACGCGCTCTGGCCGTCACGGCCATCTCGCCCTCCCTCCCGCCGGGAGAGCTGTCCGAGGCGAGGCAAGTGGCCCATCTCATCGGCGTCCGGCACAGGCTCGTCCGCACGCGCGAGACCGGAAGGGCCGAGTACCTGGCCAACGGCCCCGATCGTTGCTACCACTGCAGGATCGATGTGTACGGCGTGCTGGCCGGAATCGCCGAGGAGGCAGGAGGCGCCGTTGTCGTCTCGGGGACCAACGTCGACGACCTCCGTGACCACCGGCCTGGGCTCCTGGCTGCGGAGGAGCGCGGGGTGCGCCACCCGTTGGCGGAGACTGGGTTCTCGAAGGCCGACGTACGGGAGGCCGGGTGCATGCTCGGTCTGCCAACCTGGAACAAGCCGTCGTCGGCATGCCTGTCGTCCAGGATCCCGTACGGGGTGAGGATCACCGTGGACGACCTCAGGAGGATCGGACGGGCCGAGCGGTTGCTGAAGGAGCTCGGCTTCCTCCAGTGCCGGGTCAGAGTCCACAATGAGATCGCTCGTATCGAGGTGGAGCTCGAAGACATACCGCGCCTTGCCGAGGGGCCGATCCGAGATCAGATCCTCGAAGGCCTGCGAGGTCTCGGCTTCAGGTACGTCGCGCTCGACCTCGAGGGGTACCGTTCCGGAAGCATGAACCCCGAGGGCGCGCCATGACGAAGGCTCGGTTTCACCTGACGCTCCCCGGACACCTGGCCGATGAGCCGGTGATCCACCGTGTGGGACTGAACTTCGGTCTTTCCACGAACATCCGGCGTGCCAACATCGAGGAGAGGCACGGCTGGGTGATCCTCGAGATGGATGGAACGGACGACGCGATTGCACAGGCCGTGGCCTGGCTGCTTGAGCAGGGGGTGCAGGTGAGCCGCCTCCAGGTCACCGCATAGGCGGGCGTCGGGCGAGTACGCGCGGCGGTGACGGATTACCGGCCCGGCGCGACGCCGACGATCCGTCGCGCGTATGCGAAGTGGTCGCGATACCAGCCGTCGGCCACGTTCAGGATCGTGACGCCGCCGAGGCTGCTCGAGGAATCGATCGCCCAACCGCCCCCGATGTAGACGTCGACGTGGTCGACGGTCCCGTCGCTGTTGCCGTCGTAGAACATCAGGTCGCCCGCTCGGAGGTTCTTGAAGCTCACCTTGCGCCCGGTGGAGGCCATGTCGGACGATGATCGCTGCGGAAGCGACCATCCCGTGTACTCGCGCGGCGGGACGTTGTCCCACCCACTCTCAGCTGCCTTCATCACCCACCAGGTGGCGCCAGAGCAGTCGAAACCGCCGACGGGCTGGTCGCCGCAGCAGTAGCCGTCTGGAGAAGCCTCGTACCACTCACCGCCGTACACGTACGGATAGCCGACGTAGTCGATCGCGAACTGAACGATCTGCTGCTTCTGCGGCCCGAGATTGGGGAGTGTGATGGTGGCGTACCCGACGAGCTCGTCGAGCATCCATGAGGGCATCGTTGCGGCTCGGTACAGAGACCACGCGACCTCTGCGCGTGGCAGGGACGAGTCGGGTCCTACGTCCAGCGACTCGTCCGAATGGTTGTAGCGGAGACCGATCCGCATACCGATCAGGAGCGTGCCGAAGTCCTGAGGCACCGAGAACGTGGTCCCGTTCCGCGTGTGGACGGCATCGAGGCCGCTCGCCGGGTCGCCGAGACCTACGGCCAGCACAAGGGCCCTGTGAGCGGACCTGGTCGTCACGGTCTCGTTGGGTTGGAAGCTGCCGTCGGAACCCGTCGTCATCCATCCCAGCTTCACGGCGATGTTCGCGTATTCGTAGGAGGGGTCAGTCGGGGGCAGGTCGGGAAACGCGATGGCTGGATCGGTTGGCTCATCGGAAGCGAAGGCGCGAACCACCGAGCGGGCAAACAGGGCGCGAGTCTCGAGATCGTCGGGTCGGAACGGGTACTTGCCGTCCTCGTTCGGAGGATCGTCGCGCATCCAGTCGTTGGTTGCCCCCACGTAGTCGATCGCGGCGCGGGCCCAGTGTCGCTTCGGCACGTCTGACCACTTGATTCCGTTGGCTCCCTTCCGCGGGGCACGGACAGCCAGCGCCGGCATCCCGGCGTCCCGATCCCCCGTACGTAGCCACGTCGCGTCGGGGGCCGCGTGCGCTCCTGCCGGTACGGGCTGGATGAGCGTCGTGCACGAGAGGGCAGCGAGCACGGCGAACAGACGCCGCTGGGGCCACGACGATGTCATACAGGCGTCCTCGGTCATGGCGCGCCAAGACTTGAGTCGGCCTTCTGGGGTTCAGATGAGACCCCTTTCGTCCGATGGAAACGTAGGGAATCTGGCCGACAGGTCTCGCCGACCCGATACGATCGGCGGCGTGACGGCCAAGCAGGCTTCGAGAGTCCTCGAAGTGGATCGGGGGATCCGGAGGCGTTGATGTTTGCCTGGGCGTACTTGGACGGCACCGGGGAAGAGGTCGGCCGCTCGCAGCGGTTCGCCGACACCGAGGCGGCGGAGGAATGGATGGGAGCCTGCTGGCGGGACCTCTACGAAAACGGCGTCGAGGAGGTCGCGCTCCACGACCACATGCGCAACCGCCGCCTGTACAGGATGGGCCTCGGGGCCGAGTGAGGATCGGCCGGGCCTGCGGGATCGTCAGGCGGTGTCTGCCTCTCGGTCCCCCTCCGCCCGCCACCTGGCCTGCAGGCGCTTCATCAGTTCCGGCATCGTGGTGTACTCGAGCTCGTCCAGACCGATCCGGTGTGGCTCGAATGGACCCATCCGCCGCATGTAGTCGGCGGTTCGGAGCGCGATCTGCCGGGCGCGGTCGAAGCCCAGATCGGCGAACATGTCTCGGGGGCCGTTGAGCCTCCCGTCCTTCACCTGGAAGCCGAGCGCGACGATTCGCGGCGGCCCGTCGAATCGGGACGGCGTGGCGTCCTCGATGCTCGTCGGCATGAGCGGCCCGAAGTGCGAACCGCGCATCCATCCTGCCACCAGATGTGGGAATGCGAAGGGCTCGAGCACCTCGCCGACGGCAGGTAGGCCGCTCTGACACCGGACGATGAGCACGGGGTCGTCCTTACCCACGTACCGCCCGGCCATGAGGGACAGACGCTGGGTGGACGTGGCGGCCGCCACGATCCCGTCGCTTCGGGAGCGAACGCGCCTGATCACGAAGCTGTGGGGAGCACCGACCAGCATCAGCAAGTCGTAGTAGTCCTCGGGCGTTCGCAGATCGACCGCTTGGTCCTCCTTGAGGTCGAGGACCTCGAACTCGAACCCGGAGTGCAACTTGGGGTCGATCACGAGACCGATGGAGGAGAACGGGTCGGCGAACATCCTGGACAGGGGGAGGTTGAAGGCGCCGGGCTCGGTCTTGTCCGCCAGGAACACGAGGACTGGTTCGCTCGGCCGCTCGACGAAGGTCATCTCCGCGTAGCCCGGCCCCATGCCTCGCAGGTTGCCGCTGAAGGCGTCGGTCAGGAGGTCCTGCCCGGCTCCGTACATCCCGAGCCTCGTAGCCACCTCGGTGGTCGCCTTGAAGACGTCCCAGGCAAACCCGTGGACGCGCTCGCTGTTGGCGCCGTGCTGGTGCGTCAGGATGAGAGCGAGGTCGTCTCCGACACGGTTCACCTGTCCGTCGATCACGAGGCCCGCATCCACGGCCTCACGTACTCGCTCCCTCGCCACTTGAACCATCTCGGGGTGGACCTCGGTGTGACCCACGAAACCGCCGGTATCGGCCTTGATAACGGACAGCGTGACCTCCATCACTCCTCCTTGAGTCGCACGACTCCAGGCTGGCGCTGTTCGCCCGCGTCAGTCAGGGTCGAGGGGTCCGGGACCGGCGGGACGGTCGGCCGTCCCCGCGGGGCCGTTGGGACCGCCCCGCGGGACGGCAGCGCTGGGTCAGGTGACTGCACCGCTCAGGGCAGGTAGGAGGGGGGATCTTCCGCGAAGTCCTCCATGCACCCCTCGGAGCAGAAGTAGTACGTCGTCCCCTCGTGCTCGTGTTTCCACTCGGCGGTTGCCGGGTCCACCTCCATGCCGCAAACGGGATCGATCTCCACGGCAGGAACCTCCTCAAGTTGGCTGGGGGAACACCCGAAGGATACGCTCGAGACAGGGCTGCGAAGGCCGCAGACCGGTCGGTCGTTGCCGCGGCGAGTGGCGGGAGCCTCGGATGATGGAGCAGCGGACGTCTTCGGGTGGCCTCGCACCCGCGCTCGCGATCCTCGGAGGCGTGCTGGTCATGGCTGGATCGGTCCTGGACTGGGCGACGGCTTCGGCCGGAGGGTTCAGCACGTCGGCCAAGGGGATCAACGGTTGGGAAGGGAAGGTCACGATCGTCTGTGGGATCTCCATGGTCATCGCGGGCGTTTCTTCCTTCGTCGGCGCGACCGGAGGCAAGAACCGGCTGCGGGTGTCTGCGCTGGTAGGAGGGGCGGGGGCGGCCGCGATCAGCATCTACAGCGCGATGAGCGCCGAGGATCAGGTGATCGACGGAGTTGCCACAGAGCTGGCCAAGCAGCAGGCCGTCGCAGTCGAAATCGCCCGTGCGGCGGTCCAGGAAGCGATCGACCGGGGGCAGTTCGCGGTCTCGCTCGAGATAGGGATCTACTTGGTGATCGTCGGCGGGATCATCGGGATCGTCGCGGCGATCCTTGCGATGATGTCCCGCTCGGCCGCCCCACGTGCGCCGGCTCCCGCCGCGGGACTGACCGGCTGGTCCGCACCCGCCGCTCCGTACATACGTCCGCCCATGCCCTCCGACCAGGAATCCGCGAGCGAGAAATCCATCGGCGACGGGTTCTCAGAGGGTAGACTGCCCCCACCACCACCCAACTAGCCATGCGTACGACAGAGATCCAGATCGAGACCGAGGGTCGGCGAGTGGTCGACATCACTCCGCTTGTGCGCCGTTTCGTCGCGGAAGGAAACGAGAGCGGGATCTTGAACATCTTCCTGCCGCACGCAACCGCCGGCCTCGGGCTGATGGAGACGGGATCGGGCTCCGAAGAGGATCTTGAGGAGCTGATGGAGCGGCTGATGCCGCGCGACGACAGGTACGTGCATCGCCTGGGCTCGCGCGGGCACGGCGGTGACCACCTGCTCCCGGTGCTCGCAGCCCCGTCTCTCGTTCTGCCCGTGGAGGACGGGGAGCTGGCGATCGGCACGTGGCAGAGTGTTGTCGTCGTGGATCCGAACCTCGAGAACAATCGTCGCCGCGTCAAGATGTTGATGCTGCCAGGCTGACCGCCCGGCGGACTAGAGGTACTGGCCGGGGGCGAGTTCCCTGCCGTCCATGCGCGACGCGACGGCCTGAACGTCGCGTTCACGGAGCAGCAGGTACTCCTCGCCGTTCAGCTCGACCTCGAGCCCCGCTTGGGGCAGGAACAGGATGCGGTCGCCCACCTTCGTGGCCCGAACGTCGGGGCCCACGAGCGCAACCTGCCCCCACGTGCATCGCTTAGGAGCGGGCGCGGCCGTGGCCGGGATCAGCAGACCTCCGCGCGACTTGCGCTCGCCGTGGTCGGGGTGCTGGACGACGATGCGGTCTCCCGTGAGACGAATCTCCTCGTTGCGCTTGCGGCGAGCGCTCGGCGACGTGGTGGCAGAACGAGGCATACGGGTGCGATTCTAGCTGCGCCCGGCCGATTCCCCCGTCCCGCCGGGCAACGTCGGTGCTTCCACGCAGGGGGTGGCAAGGCTCTGTAGGATGCCTCGCGCGATGGAAGCGAAGAAGGTCCTGAAGGAAGCGGTCAAGAGCCTCAAGGCCTCGAAGGCGATCGACCACTGGCAGAAGGACCGAGAGGCGATCGAGTCGGAGGATCTCCTCACGCACGCCATGGGCGTGGACGAGATCGATCCGGAGGACGAGGTGCCGGCCGGTGTCCTCCGGAGGTTCGAGCGGATGGTCGCCCGTCGAGCGACCGGCGAGCCGGTCCAGTTCATCAAGGGATACTCCGAGTTCCGGGGCCTCAAGCTGATCTCAAGACCCGGGGTGTTCGTGCCGCGCGACTCGACCGAGTTCCTTGCGGAGCAAGCGATCCGGCGCCTTCGACGGCGCAAGCGGCCGATCGCAGTAGACCTCGCTACAGGTGGGGGGCCGGTGGCGCTGGCCGTCGCGCACGAGACGAGGCGTGTACGGGTCTACGGCACGGACGTATCCACGGCCGCAGTCCGTATGGCTCGGAAGAACGCCGAACGCCTGCGGCTGCGAGCGACGTTTGTGACCGGAGACCTGTTCGGCGGCCTTCCAGAGGGCCTGGTCGGCAAGGTCGATGTCGTCACGCTCCATCCCCCGTACGTCGCAAAGCGGGAGTTGAAGGATCTGCCGCTCGAGATTCGGAAGTTCGAGCCGGTCCATACTCTCACCGATCACAGCGAGGACGGGCTCGGCTTGATCGAGCGCGCCGCCGCCGAGTCGCACGAGTGGCTCCGCAAGGGTGGCTGGCTTCTGATCGAGGTGAGCCCGGACCGTGCCAGGTC
Organism: Actinomycetota bacterium; assembly: GCA_040754475.1. Taxonomy (GTDB): domain Bacteria; phylum Actinomycetota; class UBA4738; order UBA4738; family HRBIN12; genus JAJPHY01. Next base: position 46,675 of record JBFMCN010000007.1, read on the forward strand.
GGTTGCGCGTATCCTGCGCGCGCATGGGTTCCGCGACGTGCGGAGCACGGCCGGCGGAGAGCTGAAGGTCACTCGGGTCGTCGTCGGACGTCTTTGACGCCCAGCCAGGTGGAGGTGTGTGCCGCTGTGAGGAATGCATCACGGAATAGCCGGATCCTCAGTGTGGGCGGCGTCGCGGCAGTCGCCGTCACTTGTGGGGTCATGCTTCTGGGCTGTGCGACGGACAACGGCGGGAGCACGGGCACATCGGGCTCCGGGCGGGTTCGGGTCGCGGGGCCGGCGCGGACCAGCTTGTTCGAGCCCGGGGAGGAGGTCCCGAGCTTCTCAGCTCCGGCGCTTGGGGGCGGCCGGATCGAATGGGAGACTTACCGGGGGCGGCCCGTCGTCCTTGTTCTCTGGATGCTTTCGTGCCCCCACTGCCGGGCCGAGCTGCCAGTCCTCGCCAGCGTGGCGAAGGACTTCACGAACGTGGCTTTGGTCGCGATCACGTGCGGGATCGGACAGGGCGAGTTGTCTTCGGTTGAGGAGTACATGGAAGACGGCGGGCTAACGTTCCCGGTCGCTGTGGACGACGAGAGCGACACGCTGGCTCGGGCTTTCGGCATTCGGTACGTCCCGACCATCTACTTCGTGGAATCGGACGGGAGAGTGTTCCGCGTGGTCGAAGGGGAGTCACCCGAGGCGACACTCCGGGGGCTGTTCGAGGCGCTCGACTGACCCGGCGCTCGTCTCTTGCCCCGGTGCTCAGCCGCCGATCATCGACATGCTGCGCTCGGGCCGAAGGAAATCCGGGTGGTTGATCCGGTGGCCCGACCACTTGCGCCGCAGACTTATGCGGATAAGGAGGGCGATCTCGTCGTCGGCGGCCCCCGAGCGCAGTGGTGCGCGCAGGTCGGTCTCCTCGAGGGCGAACAGACATGCGCGGAGCTGGCCCTCGGCCGTGAGGCGGATGCGGTTGCAGCCGTCGCAGAACGGCTCGGTCACCGGTGAGATCACGCCGATTCCGCCGGGTGCGCCGTCGGCGAAGACGAAGCTCGTGGCCGGGTCGTTGTCGCGGGCGATGGCAACGAGGGGGTACACGCGGTCGATCGCCTCGACGATCGATGCCGATGGGACGACCTTGGCCCGCTCCCAGGCGCGTTCTGCGTCGAGCGGCATGTACTCGATGAACCGCACCGTGTAGCCGGCCTCCCTCGCCCAGCGGGCGAAGTCGACGACCTCGTCCTCGTTCCGGCCCCTGATCACGACGCTGTTGATCTTCCGGGGGGCGAGGCCCGCGGCGCGGGCGGGGCGGCGGCCCGCCCGCGCCCTCTCGAGCGCGTCTCGCCGTGTCATCTCGGCGAAGCGGTGGCGCATGAGCGAGTCGCACGACACAGTGACACGGTCGAGGCCGGCCTCGGCGAGGGGTCCGGCCAGGCGATCGAGAAGCAAGCCGTTCGTGGTCATCGAGATGTCGAGGTTGGGCCCCGCGCGCCGGAACATCCGGATCAGATCGGGGAGCTCGGCCCGGACGGTGGGCTCGCCACCCGTGACCTTGACCGAGCGCACGCCCAGCGAGACGAAGATCTCCAAGAGCCGGGAGAGCTCCTCGAACGTGAGCAGCTCCCTCCGCGGCAGCCACCGCAGCCCGTTCGACGGCATGCAGTACGTGCAGCGGAGGTTGCAGCGATCGGTCACGGATACGCGCAGGTCATCCACCACGCGCCCGAACCCGTCCACGAGCGGACCGATTGCCGGCGCAGGGGTCGAGGGCGGTCTCAAGCCGACGTTGCTCATGCCTAGGGTGACCAGCGTAACGGTTACAGCCTCCAACGGCCGAGCGTGCTCGGGGCGCTGGCGGCCGCTGCCGGCTGAGGCGTACGTGAGCCGCCAGCCGCGCGGTCTGGCAGGATAGACGCGTGGATTCGGAAGGGTTCCGGACCGCGGTGGTTACCGTCTCCGACGGCGTGTCTGGGGGCACCCGGACGGACGAGTCCGGCGATCTCGCTGGCTCGATGCTGTCAGACGCCGGCTTCGAGGTCGCCGAGCGCTCTGTCGTTCCCGACGAGCGCCCATGGATCGAGTCCATGCTGGTGGGACTGGCCGAACGCGGATTCAGCCTCGTCGTGACGACGGGAGGCACGGGGTTCGGGCCCCGCGACGTCACTCCTGAGGCGACACGCGCCGTCATCGACCGGGAGGCGCCGGGCCTGGCCGAGCTCATGCGGCGCGTGGGCCTGGAGAAGACGCCGATGGCGGCTCTGTCCCGCGGCGTCGCCGGCTGCCGTGCGGGGACGCTGATCCTGAACCTGCCGGGCAGCCCGAAGGGTGTCCGCGAGAGCCTCGAGGCCGTGCTTCCGATCCTGTTCCATGCGCTGGAGCTGCTCGCGGGGAGGACCTGCACCCATCCGCCGGGGTGCGCGTGAGCGCCCCGCGTGGGCCTCGGAGCTTCCGGTGAGCAAGAGCCCGCGCCACGTCCGGAAGAACCGGCGGTTCTGGGACCACCTGAGCGATGAGTACCAGGCGCTGCACGCGCGCCAGCTCAACCGCTGGGACCGCCCCGTCTGGGGGGTGTGGTCGATCCCGGAATCCAAGCTACAGGTGCTCGGCGACGTCGCCGGCAAGGACGTCCTGGAGTTCGGCTGCGGCGGCGGGCAGTGGTCGATCTACCTCTCGCGGATGGGTGCCCGACCGGTCGGGTTGGATCTGTCGATCGGGCAGCTCCGACACGCCAAGCGGCTGATGGCGGAGGCCGGGGTGTGGTTTCCGATCGTGAGCGCGAACGCCGAGCGGGCGCCGTTCGCGGACGAGAGCTTCGACGTCGTGTTCTGCGACCACGGGGCGATGACGTTCGCCGATCCTCGTCGCACCGTGCCGGAGGCGTCGCGCCTGCTCCGGCCGGGCGGCCTGTTCGCCTTCAACATCGCCAGCTCGTTGATCTTCCTGTGCTGGGACACCGAAGGGGAACGGGCAGACGAGAGGCTGCACCGCGACTACTTCGGCATGCACAAGTGGGACGAGGAATCTGTGGACTTCCAGCTTCCATACGGCGAGTGGATCCGGCTCTTCCGCTCGAACGGGTTGGAAGTCGAGGACCTGATCGAGCCACGCCCGGGCCCCAGGGCCAGGAGCACATACGACCTGGCCACCCTCGAGTGGGCCCGGCGGTTCCCCGCGGAGAGCATCTGGAAGCTCCGCAAGCGGGTCGCCTAGCGTGCGACGGGGTGCCGAGCCTCGCGAGCCCGCCGTCGCGGTGGTCCTCGCCGTTGTGGTCCTGGCGGTCGCGGCGTTCAGGCCGTTCCCGCAGGTCCCCACCGATCTCCGGCCGAACATCGTAGTGATCCTGTCGGACGACCAGTCATTCGACTCCCTGCCTCACGACCCGCCGGTGATGCCACGGCTGCAGGCGACGATCGACGATCACAACGGCCACTGGGTCTCCTTTCCGAACGCGTTCGTGAGCACGCCGCTCTGCTGCCCTTCGCGCGCGACGATCCTCACCGGCCGGTACTCGCACAACACGGGCGTGCAGACGAACGACCTGGCCGACCTTCTCGACGATGGCTCGACCGTGGCCACCTGGCTGCAGGGCGCCGGCTACTACACCGGCCTGTTCGGCAAGTACCTGAACGGCTATCCGTTCGGGTACTCGACCTTCGTGCCCCCGGGATGGGACAGGTGGCTGGGGCGGCTACAGGCGGGCCAGTCGTCGCTTTACTACAACTACGTCCTTGTCGATCAAGGATTCCCTGTAGCCCACGGGAGCGCCCCCTCCGATTACTCGACCGACGTCCACGCCGCGGCCGCCGCGGACTTCATCCGAACCGCTCCCGCGGACCGACCGTTCTTTCTGGCGGTGACCCCGTCCGGGCCGCACCGCCCGTGGACTCCCGCGCCGCGGGACACCGGTGCGTACGCCGACATGGCGATAGCAGCGCCGGGGAGCATCGGTGAGGGCGACGTGTCGGACAAGCCGGCGTGGGTGCGGGCGCTGCGCCCGATGTCCCGCGAGCGTCTCCAGCAGCTCGACGGGATCCACAGGCGGTCGTTCGAGACGCTCCGATCCGTCGACCGGCTCGTGGCGGGCGTGGTGAAGGCGCTGCGTAGGCGCGGAGCGCTCGACCGAACGATCATCTTCTTCCTCACCGACAACGGCTTCTCCTTCGGCGCGCACAGGTGGACGAGCAAGGGCTGCCCTTACGAAGAGTGCGTCCGTACGCCGTTCTTCGTGCGGGTGCCCGGGGCTGTTGCCCGCGTGGACGGGCACTTGATCTCGAACGTGGATCTGGCGCCCACGTTCGCCGAGCTGGCCGGGAGTGCCCCGGCCTCTCCCGTGGACGGTCGGAGCCTGGTGCCGCTCCTGGAGGGCTCCACCGTGCCCGATTGGCCCGACGGCGTGCTCCTTGAGTACGTGGGCGACGCTCACATTCCGCCGTGGCGGGCGATCCGCACGGAGGAGTTCGCCTACGTGGAGTACGCGACGGGCGAGCGCGAGCTCTACGACCTCACCGGGCGCCTGGGCTCCCCGGATCCCTACGAGCTGGAGAACAGGGTCTCCGATCCCGCCTACGCGGGGCTCCGAGCCGATCTCGCGGCACGGCTAGAACGCCTCGCCGGCTGAACAGGCTCTCCCCGACGCGGTGCCTGGGCGTGCTGCTACTGTCTGCGCCGTGCAGTACACGCCCGGTCCCGGCTCTCGCCTCCCGGTGCCGCGCTCGCGCCGCCTCCTTGCACGGCGCCGAGCCGCCCGGCGCAAGGGCTTCCTAGTGGTCCTCGCGGCCCTGTGCCTGTTCATCGGGTGGAGAGCCTGGCCGAAGGGGGGAGGTACGGAGAGCGCGGGTGGGAGCCCAACCCCCGGGGGAACAGGCGGGACCGGTGCCACGTCCACCCCGAGCTCAAGCAGCGAGCCCGGCGCCTCCCCGATCGAGCACGTCGTCTTCATCGTCAAGGAGAACCGAACCTTCAACAACTACTTCGCGACCTACCCGGGAGCCGAGGGGACGACCGAGGGCGGAACGATCGAGTGCACCGAGAACGGCTGCGAGGACGGACCGGTCGTGCAGCTCGAGCATGCGGAGGATACCCAGCCGCACGACCTGACCCACTGCTTCCGGTGCGGCCTCGTCGCGATCAACGACGGGAGGATGAACGGCTTCAACTGGATGAACGGAGTCATCCCGACCACTGCGGAGAAGGCCCTTCTCTACGGCCACGACTTGAGCGGATACGTGTATCACGACCGCGACACGCTGCCGAGCTACTGGGCCTATGCGGATCGGTTCGTGCTCGCCGACCAGTTCTTCACGTCCATGTACGGGCCCACCCTCCCGGAGCACCTGTACGCGGTGGCGGCTCAGGCGAACGACATCGTCGACAACAAGAGCACAACAGACCACCCGAACAGCTATTGCGATGATCCCACCGAGAGCGCGACCCGGTTCGAGCAGCATCTCTCTGCGGGAGAGGTCCGCCTGATCATGCAGCTGGAGGAGGAGATCGCACGGAACGGGTCGAATACCTGGGATCTGGCGAAGTACTGGGACAGCGTCCGATTGTGCTTCGACATCAAGGTGCTGCCCGACCAGCTCGAGGAGGCCGGGATCTCCTGGAAGTACTACGCGAACGAGAACTCGTGGATGAACGCCCTCCAGATGATCAGGCACGTTCGCTACAGCTCGATGTGGAGCAAGGTGCGCCCCCCCGAGGAGTTCGTCCAGGACGTTCGCGACGGAGAGATGGCCCAGGTCTCCTGGATCATCCCCTCTGAGTCCTACAACGAGCACCCGGGTGGCGAGAAGAGCGTGTGCGCCGGCGAGAACTGGACCGTGCACCAGGTCAACACGATCATGAAGAGCGAGTACTGGGAATCGACCGTGATCGTGGTCGTGTGGGACGACTTCGGTGGGTTCTACGATCCGGTCGTCCCGCCGCACTACGACATCATGGGGCTCGGTCCCCGCACCCCCGCCCTCATCATCTCGCCGTACACGAGGCAGGGAGACAACCCCAACGGCGGTTATGTGGACCACACCGTGTACGAGTTCTCCTCGGTCCTCGCGTTCATCGAGCAGATCTTCGAGTTGGAGCCGATGACCGAACGGGACGCGGACGCAAGTCCGCTGGCCGGCGCGTTCGATTTCGAGCATCCGAACTTCGAGAAGCTCGTCCTGCCGCTCCGTCAGGACTGCCCCTACGGGACGTCGTTCGCGCACTTCCGGGCGAGCTGGCCCTACCTGCGGACGATCGGCTCACAGAAGGACTGAACGTCCGCGGGCGCCCGCTGCGCGGCGGCACGGCCCCGTCAATCGTCGGGGAACTTGGGGCCCTGGCAGTCGGTCCGAAGCGGCAAGGGGTCGGGCTCTCGCGGCTCCTGTGTGAAGTCGAAGGCCGAGATCAGCGGGGTGGCGTCCCTGTCGCGGTGCGTTAGCTGCGAGAGGCCCCAGTTGTCCTCCATGAACCTGAGCACGCTGGAGAACTCGCCGAGCTCGCCGGTCACGTACCCGCGCTTCGCGTAGGGGCTGATGATCAGCAGCGGAACGCGGATCCCGAAACCGAAGTTGTCCACCTGCGGTGGGGGAACGTGATCGTAGAAGCCCCCGTAGTCGTCCCATGTGATGAAGATCGCGGTGTTCTTCCACAGGGGGCTGTTCATGATTGCGTTCACGATCTCGGTGGTCCAGTTCTCTCCGTGGCAGAAGCTGTACTCCGGGTGGTCGGAGAGCTCGAAGCGCGGTGTGACCCAGGTGACCGGCGCCAGGATCCCGGCCTCGACGTGCTCGACGAAGTCGTCCACCGGAAACACATGGCTCTGCCAGACCTTGGGGTTCTCGCGGATGTGGCGAACCGCGTCGTAGGCGGACCAAAGGTATCCGTTCTGCATGTTGGTCGCCGAGTAGTAGGTCCACGGGATTCCGGCCTCGGTTAGCAGGTCCCCCTCGGTCAGGAAGTCGAAGCACGGCGGCACCTTCTTCACCACTCCCTCCCGGTCCTCCACCTCGATGTAGGCTTCCTCGATCGAGTCGCACCCCCAGGCCTTGAACAACCCCGTGGAGCGGTGACGTTCTCGGAGCAGGTCTAGGTTCTGGGTCGGGTTGTCGTGCGTGCCCCCCGACTGTGCCGCGATGGTGTACAGGTGGTTGGGGAACGATGGCCCCTGGGCGCTCGCGAAGAAGTTGTCGCCGAGCACGAACTCCTCCGCCCAGTGCCAGTAGTTCGGGAGGTCCTGGGGGAGGTACTGCGTGTACGCGTACAGGTCGGCCGACTCGCCGACCGCTGCGAACCCGTCCATCTTCCCCTCGTTGTAGGCCTGGAGCGCGCACTCGTAGCAGTGCTTGATGTCCTCAGGGAGTCGATCCGGGCTCCGGGTCAGTGGGCGAACCTGCCCCTGGTCGAGCCCGGTCGTCACGCCGTCGGCGCCCGGGAACCGGCCGTACATGTTGTCGAAGGTGCGGTTCTCCTTGATGACGAACACGATGTGCTTGATCGGCCAGCGCGTGTGGATCGCCGCGGCGTTCACGCGGGTGGGGCGTTTGCCCAGAGAGGCCGGCGGCACAGGGTTCCAGCTCGCCATCTCGTTCGAGCACGCGACGGTGATCAGCACGAGGGCCAGCAGGGTTCCGGCGGTCCGCACGAACGCACGAGCGTTCCGGGGCATCCGGAGCACTCTATACGGTTCAGGCAGGCTGCAGCTCGCGGCGGTTCTTGCGGACGTACTTGCGCCAGTGCTCCTGCCCCTCTTGGGGGAGGGTGTAGACGGGGTCGTAGTAGGCGTACTCGCGCTCGAGGGCGCCGGGATCGTCGTGCTCGATGCCGGTGCGATAGTTCTTCCGCCAATACGAGATGCCGAGGATGCGGTCGTAGCGACTGACCATGTGCACCCAGCGCTTGCCGACCAATGGGACGTCGCACGCGACGCGCGGCGTGGCGAACCCTGGCAGATACCCCATGATGGCGAACTGCAGCTCCTGCGCCTCGGCGATCGAGGTCCGCCAGTGCTCGGCGTTCGGGATCATGTCGCACTGGTAGAAGTAGTACGGGATCACCTTGGCGTGGTCGATGAGCATGAAGCACAGCTCGAGGAGCTGCTCGGGCGTCGTGTTCACTCCTCGAAGCAGCACTCCCTGGTTCCGGACGTCCCGGTAGCCCATGTTGAGGAACGTCCGGACGGCTCTCGCGACCAGCGGCGTTACCTGTTGCGCGTTGTTGATGTGCGTGTGGATCGCGATCTCGACGTCCCTCTCGCGCGCCCGCTTCACGATCCGCTCATAGCCCCGCAGGACCTCTTCCTGCAGGAAGTGCTGTGGGATACCCATCAGTCCCTTCGTGGCCAGGCGCACGTCGCGGATGTTCGGTAGGTCGATGAGCTTCGTGAGGAAGGCCTCGAGACGGGCGATCGGTATGTTCGCGATGTCGCCGCCGGAGACCACGACGTCCCGGACAGACGGCGTCCGGCGCAGGTAGTCGAGCATCGCGTCCCACCGCTCGTTCTGCTTCAGCTCGAACTTGTACTTGAGGACCTGTGTCGTGTCGTTCCCGACGAGGTCCATGCGCGTGCAGTGGCCGCAGTACTGCGGGCACGTCGGGATCATCTCCGCGAGCACCTTGGTCGGGTAGCGGTGGGTGAGCCCCTCGACCGCCCACATGTCGGCCTCGTGGAGGCTGTCGCGCCTGGCCATCGGGTGGCTGGTCCACTCGGGGTGGCGGTCGGAGAAGGCCGGAGCCATGTAGCGGCGGACGGGGTCGTTCCGCAGATCCTGCTCGTTCATCGTGTTGACCATCTGGGGCGGGATGAGCATCGACATCGTCGCCCGCTCCCGCTGGTCTCGTTCGATGTCGGAGTACAGCTCGTCGTCGAGATGATCCCCGAGGGCGCGCTTCAGCTCGACGAGGTTCTTCACCGTGTGGGCGCGCTGCCACTGCGCGCTCTCCCACTGCTCCTTCGCCACGTCGGTGAAGCCGGGGAGGCGCGTCCAGTCGGACTCGACGAACTCCCTTCGGAGCGGGTATTCGAAGGGCTGCTGCGCCGCGCGGACATTGCCGGTGTCGCGCTTTGGGCGCTGGGCCGCTCTGCCCGTGCCCTGCCGCTCGCTCAACGCCCTCCCCTTTCTGTGGCCGCCTGCGCCCGGAGTGCAGCTTCAAGCGGCGAATGGATCGCTCTCCAGAAGGCATCGTATCAGCGCTTCGTGCGGTCGGGCGGGGTGTTCGCCGAAGGATGTTCGGCACCCCGTTTCGCCCGGCGCGGCCGGGAGCCGCACGGGTCCGGCGAAGGTGGTACGCTCGGCCGCGAGGGCACGGGCATCGTAGTTTGCATCTCGCACCACGAGCAGTTCCCTCCCGGCGACCTCGCCGGCAGGCCCGACGGGCGTGATCGTCGACCCGCTCGGTGCCAAGGAAGGAGGGGATTGCGAGTGGCAACCGGAACCGTGAAGTGGTTCAGCCCCGAGAAGGGGTACGGCTTCATCTCTCAGGAGGGCGGCCCCGACGTCTTCGTGCATTTCAGCGCGATCACGGGCGAGGGCTACCGAAACCTGGAGGAGGGTCAGCAGGTCGAGTTCGACGTCACGCAGGGTCAGAAGGGCCCTCAGGCGGCGAATGTTCGGCCCGTCGCCTGAGACTTCTAGAGCCCGAGAGACACACGAGGGACCCGTCTCGGCGGGTCCCTCGGCCGCTTCTTGAGCAGCCGGTCGGTTCAGCCCGAGGACGAGGGGGCGCTCGGTCCCGGCTGGGGTGCGGGCGGCGCGCCTTGAGTGGGCTTACGCCCCGACGGACCGGGTCCACGACCGCGGCCGCCACCACCGCCGCCGCGCCCGAACCCCCGGCCACCACCAAAGCCCTGACCTCGCGGACGTCGCTCGATCCGTACGACTTCCTGACCGGCGCGCGGGAGGCGCGACTTGAGAGGAACGTGCCCGGTCCGCTCGTAGCGAACCGCGATGTGGTCGATCTCCTGCTTGCGCTCCATCTCGCGCCAGCCTTCGGCCAGGAGACGCCGGTGCCGGCCTGCGGCGCTCCTGCGCAGCTTGTCGGTGTTCGGGACCTTGAGATACAGACGCTCGATGAGGGTTTCCTTGTGATCCGCCATGCCGCCAAGGGTAGCAGGCAGACCGTTCCCACCTCGTGGCCGATAAGCTGATGCACCGGCCGGACGGGGTGGAGGGAAGGATGGACAAGGTCCAGGCGTGGAACGAGCTGGCGGCGCAGCTGAGCGTCGATGGTATCCGGGCGACCACGGCGGCCGGATCGGGACACCCGACCTCGTCGATGTCCGCGGCGCACTTGCTGGCCGTGCTCTTCGCCGATCATCTTCGGTACGACGTCACCGATCCGAAGAGCCCCGCGAACGACCGGTTCGTGCTGTCCAAGGGGCACGCATCGCCGCTCATGTTCTCGGTGCTGAAGGCGGTCGGGGCCATCGGCGACGAGCAGCTCATGTCCTACCGGAAGTTCGGCAGCCCGTTGCAGGGACACCCCGTTCCGCTCCCCGACATGCCGTGGATCGACGTGGCGACCGGCTCGCTCGGCCAGGGACTGCCGATCGGCCTCGGCATGGCGCTCGCGATGAAGCTCGACGGCAACCGGGCGCGCGTCTGGGTGCTGTTGGGCGACTCCGAGGCGGCCGAGGGGTCCGTGTGGGAGGCCATGGCGAACGCCTCGCACCACGAGGTCACCAACCTCATCGGCATCCTCGACATGAACAGACTCGGCCAGCGAGGACCGACGATGCTCGAGTGGCGCGGCGAGGTCTACGCCGAGCGGGCGTCGGCGTTCGGGTGGGATCCGATCCTCGTCGACGGCCACGACGTCGCGGCGATCGACCGCGCCTACTCGCAGGCCGAGGGGGCCGCGCGGCCGGTCCTGATCGTCGCGAGGACCGAGAAGGGCCACGGCGTGTCGTTCCTGGCGGATCGGGGAGGCTGGCACGGGAAGGCCCTGTCGGACGAGGACGCCGAGAACGCGATCGCGGAGCTCGGTGGGCCGCGATCGATGACGATCACGCCGCCCAAGCCCGAGCCATGGAGGCCGAGCGGAATGGCGTCCGCGTACCGGCCGCCGTCCTTCCAAGAGCCGATCGCCACGCGGAAGGCTTTCGGCGAGACGCTGGCCGCCATGTCGTCGGCCCCGGAGCTCGTCGTCCTCGACGGTGAGGTCTCCAACTCGACCTATACGGAGGACTTCCAGAAGGTCGCGCCTGAGCGGTTCGTCGAGCTGTACATCGCCGAGCAGTGCATGGCAGGGGTTGCCGTCGGGCTGCAGGCGATGGGAAAGACCGTGTACGCGGCGACCTTCGGAGCGTTCCTCACGCGTGCCTACGACTTCGTGCGGATGGCCGCGGCGAGCCGTGCGAACGTGCGTCTGTGCGGTTCGCACGCCGGCGTGTCCATCGGCGAGGACGGACCGTCGCAGATGGCGCTCGAGGATCTTGCGATGATGCGCGCCGTCTGCGGCTCCACAGTCCTGTACCCGGCCGACGGCAACTCGGCCGGGAAGCTCACGGCCTCGATGGCCGAGCTCCCCGGCGTCTCCTACATACGCACGACGCGCGAGAAGACACCGAAGCTGTACGAGCCGTCGGAGGACTTCCCGATCGGCGGGAGCAAGGTGCTTCGGTCCGGCGAAGCCGATCGTGCCGCGATCGTCGGGGCAGGCGTCACCGTCTTCGAGGCGCTGAAGGCCGCCGACGAGCTCTCGTCCGAAGGCACGGCGGTCCGAGTGATCGATGCCTACTCGGTGAAGCCGATCGACACCGAAACCCTCCGTGCTGCACTGCGTGAGACTCGCCTCGTGGTCGTTGTCGAGGACCACTGGATCGAGGGCGGTCTTGGGGACGCCGTGCTCGAGGCTCTCGCTGCCGGTGGGGAGCTCTCCGGCCGCGTGATCAAGCTCGCCGTGGCTGAGATGCCGGGCTCCGGTACCCCGGACGAGCTGCGCGAGTGGGCCGGTATCTCCGCTGCGAAGATCGCCGATGCGGTGCGTGCCGCGCTGTAGGGGTGACTTCGCGAAGCCCGTCCGGCCAGGCCTTCGGGGGCTAGACCTCCAGGGGAACGAGCTCGAAGCGGTTGACGTCGACCAGCCCGCGATCGGTGATCTTCAGCTCGGGCACGACCGACAGCGCAAGGAACGACATCGCCATGAAGGGCGAAGGGAGCGTGACGCCCAGCTCGAACGCTGCCTTCTCGGTGGCCCGTACGGCGGCCGCCACCGCCTCCACAGGTAGGTCGGAGAGCAGGCCTCCGAACGGACACGGGATCTCGCCGGTCACCTCGCCTCCCACGACGGCCACCTGGCCGCCGCCGATGTTTGCGAGCCGGTTCACGGCCGCCGCCATGTCGTCGTCGTCGACGCCGACCACCACCACGTTGTGTGCGTCGTGGGCGTGGGTGGAGGCGAGGGCGCCCCGCCGGAGGCCGAACCCACGGACGAACCCAAGGCCGATCCTCCCGGTCCGCTTGTGCCTCTCGACGACGGCGATCTTTGCGAGCCCACGCTCGGGCGCCGCCACGGCCTCCCCCTCGATGCAAACGGGATCCTCGACGAGCGCGCGGGTCACGATCTGGCCCGGGTAGACGCCGATCACGCGAACACGGCCGTTCGCATCCATCCTGAAGGCCTGTGCGGAAAGGTGCGGGACGTGGACGCTCCCGCGCATCCAATCCGGCATCCGCGATCTCGCGATCTCGGCGGCGACCCCGTTCTCCGCGACGAGCCGCCCGCGCTTGAACACGCGAACCGGCCGGAACTGCTCGAGATCCTCCACCGCCACGACGTCGGCGAGGTATCCGGGCGCGACTGCTCCGTGCTCGTGGAGCCGGTGGTAGCGGGCGGCGTTCAGCGTCCCCATCAGCACGGCGTCGGCCGCCGGGCAGCCGAGCGCGACGGCCTTGCGAACGATGTCGTTGATGTGGCCCTCGTCGAGGAGGTGGGCGGGCTCACGGTCGTCCGTGCAGAACAGGGAGTTCGCGGGTCCGTATTCCGTCACGACGGGCAGGAGAGCCTCGAGGTTCCGGGCGGCCGAGCCCTCCCGGAGCATGATCCACATCCCGAGACGCCGCTTCTCGAGGGCTTCCTCGTAGGTCGTGCACTCGTGGTCGCTCCGGACGCCGGCGGTCAGATAGGCGTTCAGCGCGGCGCCCGACAGCCCCGGCGCGTGTCCGTCGATGTGATCAGAACCCACCAGCAGCTTCGCGATGGTGCTCTCCTCGCCTTCTACGACGGAGCGGAAGTTCATCATCTCGGCCACACCGAGGGCGTTCGGCTCCTCGGTGAGGAACCGAGCGATGTCGTCGGCGTCGATGGTTGCCCCACTCGACTCGAAGGGACTTGCCGGCACGCACGAGGACACCATCACGTAGACGTCGATGGGCACCGAGTGTGCGGCGGCCAGAAGCGCTCGCACGCCCTCCAAGCCGAAGACGTTGGCGATCTCGTGAGGGTCGAGGACCACCGTCGTCGTGCCCCACGGGAGAGCGGCTCGTGCGAACTCGTCGGGCGGCAGCTTGGTGGACTCGATGTGCATGTGTCCGTCGATGAAGCCGGGGAGTAGGAGGAGCCCGGAGACGTCGGCGGTCTCGCGTCCCTCGTAGCGCCCGAGGCCGACGACGTGCTCGCCCGCGATCGCGACGTCCACGTCGAGCAGCTCACCGGTGAACACGGAGAGGACGCGTCCACCTGCGAGCACGAGGTCGGCGGGGGCGTCGCCGCGGGCGACGGCCAGACGGTGCACCAGGTCGCCGGTGCCTTCCATCTTCAAGAGGGTACTCCCGGCGCGCGGATGTAGCATGGGCCGGATGTCGGCCACGCTCACCCCCACCAAGCCTCGCCTGCGAGGGTGGATCCACGAGATCGCGTTCTTCGTATCCATCCCCGCAGGTATTGCGCTCGTTCTCCTGGCCGGGAGCGCGCTCGCGAAGATCGTGGCGGGTGTCTACGCCCTGAGCCTGACCGCCGTGCTCGGATCCAGTGCCGCCTATCACCGGGGCCGGTGGTCACCTGTGGCGCTCCGCAGGATGAAGCGCCTGGATCACTCGATGATCTTCGTGCTGATCGCCGGGAGCTATACGCCGGTCAGCGTCCTGGTGCTGCACGGGGCGTCGTCGGTAGTGATGCTTTCGCTCGCGTGGGCCATCGCGGCAGTAGGGATCACCCTGAAGCTTGCGAGGATCGACGGCCTTCACATCACGACCGGGATCCTGTACATGGGAGCGGGGTGGCTCGTGCTCGTCGCGTTCCCGCAGCTCGTGCATGGGCTGTCGCTACCGGCCATCGTCCTCCTGGTCGCTGGCGGGCTCCTATACACGATCGGCGCGATCGTCTTCGCGAGCAAGAGACCCGACCCCAGGCCGGATACGTTCGGGTACCACGAGGTGTGGCACTCGTTCTTGACTGCCGCCGCCGTGTGCCACTGGGTGATGATCCTGCTGGTTGTCCGAGCCGCCAGCTAGCTCTCTGGTAGGCTTGCCCTCACGGACGGCGATCGCCGTCCCGTGAGGTTTCGTTCTCCTCGTTCCTCCTTGCGGTGGTGTCGGGGCTCGCGCAGAACCTCCCCGACAGTGCGGCCGGAGAGCCGCAGAGCAAGGAGTCGAAGATGCCCTTACCGTCGTTCACAGATCTCGGCGTGTCCGAGGCGGTAACCGATACTCTGGCGCGACGCGGGATACGGACGCCGTTCCCAATCCAATCGATGGTGATGCGCGACGCGCTTGCCGGCGTCGACGTCCTGGGGAAGTCGCAGACCGGCTCGGGCAAGACGCTCGCGTTCGCGATCCCCATCGTCGAACGGACCGAGGCGTCCGGGCCGCTCCCTTCGGCGCTCGTGCTGGTGCCCACACGCGAGCTCGCCGCGCAGGTCGCGGAGGAGTTCGCTGACGTCGCGAAGGCCAAGGGCCTACGGGTCGCCGTCGCCTACGGCGGAATCGGCATCCGCGAGCAGGGTCGCGCCATTGCGAAGGCCCAGATCCTCATCGCGACGCCGGGTCGGCTCGAGGACATCGCCGAACGGCGGCTTGTGAAGCTGGAAGGCGTCCGGATCCTGGTGCTGGACGAGGCAGACCGGATGCTCGACATGGGGTTCCAGCCCCAGGTGGATCGCATCGTCCGCCGTCTGCCCAAGGACCGGCAGACGATGTTCTTCTCTGCCACCCTCGACGGCGATGCCGGCAGGATCGCCCAGGCCTACACGGGCGACGCGAAGCGGCACGAGGTCGCAAGCGAAGCGAAGACCGTCGAGGAGGTCCGCCACCGCTTCATACCCGTGTCCATCCACGACAAGGTCGATGCGCTCGTCGAGATCCTGCGCGCAAACCGCGAGCTCTCGCTGGTGTTCGTTCGCACGAAGCGTGGCGCCGACCGCCTTGTGCATAGGCTGAAGGCCAGGAGCGTCCGCGCCGATGCCATGCACGGGGACATGACTCAGCCGGCCCGCAAGCGGGCGCTGGCGCGGTTCGAGACGGGGAAGGTCGACGTGCTCGTGGCAACGGACGTCGCTGCCCGCGGCCTCGATCTCAAGGGCATCAGCCACGTGGTCAACTTCGATCCGCCGGAGGATGAGAAGGGCTACGTGCACCGCATCGGCCGCACGGCGCGAGCAGGGCGAAGTGGCGTCGGCGTCACCCTCGTCACGGCGGAGCAGTTGGGCGACGTGAGTCGCATGGCCGCGCGCCTTGACCTGCACGAGGAGTTCCAGGAGGAGGGCCTGACGATCGCGCCCCCGCGGGTCGTGTTCTCGGGTTCGTCGCGCGGAGGCCGGTCGTCGCTCCACCGGCGGACTCGTCGCCGCTTGTGAACGGAAGCGGCCGGTCAGCCGGCGAGGGGCTCGATGATGCTGAGCCCCGAGTGACGATGATGCGTGAGGATCTCCTCGGCGGGAACCGGCCTGCTGAAGTGGTAGCCCTGGCCGAGCGGACACTTGTTGCCGACGAGGAACCGCCATTCCTCCTCAGTCTCGATGCCCTCGGCGAGCGGGAGCATGCCGAGCCCGTCCGCCAGCTGGATGATCGCCCGCACCATGCTGCCGGCCTGCGGATCGCTCGCCACGTCGCGGACGAACGAGCGGTCCACCTTGAGGATGTCGACGGGCATGTGCTTGAGGCGCGAGAGCGAGGAGTAGCCGGTGCCGAAGTCGTCGATGGCCAGACGCAGGCCGCGAGCGTGCAGATCCCAGAGGATCCGTTGCGTTCGATCCGGGTCGGTCATCGCGGCGGATTCCGTGATCTCTACGACGACCCTTGTGGGATCGACCCCTTGCGCGTCGAACCGCGACACGATCCTGTCGGACACGTCGGGCTGCCAGAGCTGTCGGGGGGAGAGGTTGAACGAGATGTCCTGGATGTTCAGTCCCTCCCCGCGCCACTCGGCGTCCTGACGGGCGAGTTCCTCCATGACCCAGTCGCCGATGACCTCGATAAGGCCCATCTCCTCGGCGAGCGGGATGAACTCGCCCGGCGGTACCAGGCCGCCGTTCGGGTCGGCCCAGCGGAGCAGCGCCTCGACCCCCACCATCTGCCCGCTGGCGAGGTCGACGACCGGCTGGTAGTGGAGCACCCAGTGTCGATGCTCCACGGCTTTGCGCAGCCTCGTCGTGAGCGAGAGCCTGCCGAGCGCGTCGCTGTCCTGCTTGACGTGCACCACGTATCCGCCCGGCGCCGTCTTCTTGCTCTGGTACATGGCAGCGTCTGCGTTCCTGAGGAGAGCCGTGGCGTCTTCGGCGTCCTGCGGGAACAGGCTGACACCTATGCTCGCAGTCACGTACACCTCGGTGCCCTGGAGCTCGAACGGCTGCTGGAGCGCTTCCTGGATCCGTGTGACGACGGACTCGGCGACGAGCATCGCACCGCTAGTGTCCTCTGGGAACGGCGTCGACCCGTGGTCGAGGTCGGCAAGGAGCAGCAGGAACTCGTCGCCGCCCTGGCGGGCCACAAGGTCGGTCTCACGTGTGGCCTCGCGGAGGCGCCACGCCAGCTGACGGAGCAGCTCGTCGCCGACCTCGTGGCCGAGGCTGTCGTTCACGAGCTTGAAGTCATCGAGATCCATGGTGATCACCGCGACCGCCGTGTCGTGCCGGCGCGCTCGGGCGAGGGCAAGTTCGAGAAGCTCCTCGAACATCGCCCTGTTGGGAAGCTCTGTCAGAGCGTCGTGGTAGGCGATGAACGCGACCTGCTCCTCGGCCCGCTTCTGTTCGGTGATGTCGAGCATGAGGCCGTGGACGAAGGCAGGGCTGCCGTCCTCGCTTTGGACAACGACCGCGCTGTCTCGGAACCACATCATGCTGCCGTCGAACGTGATCAGGCGGTACTCGAGTGCAAAGGGCTCGCCCGACCTCCGCCCCTGGAGGTAGGTGCTTACAACGCGCTCCTTGTCCTCCGCATGGAGGCGCTCGTACCAGAGCCTGGGGTCGGCGACGATCCCCGTGGGTGCGGTCCCGAGCAGTCTCTCGATCTGCGGGCTGACGTGGGAGGTGGTCAGATCGTCATCGACGGCGTCGATGTAGATGATCGCCGGGATCTGCTCGACGAGCGCCCGATAGCGGGCGTTGGCCTCCCGAAGCTCTTCGTCCGTGCGCTGGAACTCGGCAGCGAGGTCCTTCAGCAACTCGACGATGTCCGGTGCCGCTCCGGCCGGACGCGACAGCAGTCGATCGATGGCATCCAGAGCCTTCACCCTGTCACGGGTGCCGTGTTGCCCCCGGGCATCGGACACGCAGCGATCCCTCCTCGCGGCCACTTCTCTCGCGGCCACTTCGGTATCGGTCGAGGGCGGGCGGGGGCTGAGTCGGTCGAGAGGCGGAGACCGAGATGGAGGACGCGGCGGGTGGGCTGATCCACGGCCGAGTAGGCCGGTCTGCCGCGGGTGGGCCGGTCTACCGCGGAACTCGCTGCTAGCAGGTGTGCTCGTCCGGCAGGAGAGGCCGGAAGACGAGTGAGTGCTTCTTGCCCTCGCTCCGCCACGGGGTGAGCTCGTTCGCGCGCTCTGCTTCCGGAAGCAGGAGGGCCAGGTCGGACCCCCTCACGACGCCGCACCGCATGTCGGCGAAGGTGGCCTCGGATCGCCCGAACGAAGCGAGGGGCTCCGAGAGCGGCCAATCGATCGGCTGCTGCCGCAGGCCCTGATCGCTTGGGCCAGCATAGGGCTGCACGTAGAGCCGGAGCTCGCTGGCCTCGAACGACGAGGGTTCGCCGACCGAGCCTTGGGGAAGCCAGTTCGAGAGGTCGCTCAGGTTGGCCTGAAAGACCGCGAGCTTCGACCGTGCCTCCACGTCGGATCCCTCGCAAGTTCCCTGATCCATGCCCAGGGCGTAGGCCGACACCACATGCTTCTCGCCGGCAGCGAAGAGCGTGAAGGTCGTCGTCGGCGCGTCGAAGATGCCCGCGCACTCGTAGTGGGCGTCTGGGCCCATCAGGCCTGCCTTCTGCGCCGCCTCCAGGATGGCCTGAACGCCGCCCTCGGAGACCGTCTCGGCGACTAGGTTCGGCAGGGCCGGACCAGGGTAGATCTCGATCTGCGGTCCCTGAGTGATCAGCCGGCCGCCGCCGTAGAGGGAGAGCTGGGGGATCTGCTTGAGCGCCCACGCCGGGGCGACGAAGCCGCCGCCAGTCTCTACGCGCAGGACCAGGTCGTTCGGGCCGGTCGGATGCTCGATCGCCGGCCCGCCTCCCCCGTCTCCGCCCGACCGGCCACACGCGCCGGTGAGCAGGGCGAGCACAACGATCGGAACTGCGAGGCTTCGGCTCTTCATGGGCGTGCCCCCCGATCCTACTCTCGCGCTTACCCCGTCAGGGCCGTGCTTGGACGGCGTCGGGCCGGTCCGCGTTCCCGGTTCGAGCAGCTCTAGCCGCGACGAGCGCCACTGCCGAGCCGCTGCCTGACGGCAGGGCTCGTCAGCTCACGAAGGGCGTCGGAGGCGATCCAACGCGCAGCGCTCGAGTCGATCTCCCGGATCTCCTCGGCCGTGGCGATCGCCAGCCGGTTCAGGCGCACGTTGCGCTTGCCGATCTGGCGAAGCGCCCAGTTGACCGCCTTCTTCACGTAGTTGCGCTCATCCGTTGCGGACGCTCGGATGAGCGGCAGGAACGCCTGGAAGGGTTCGTCCCCCAGGTCCTTTCGATGGACGGCCATCGACGCCATCAGCGCGAACGCCGCGCGCTTCTCGAATTCGGGCTTTCGCCGGCTCCACTGCTCCGCCTTTCGGAAGGCGAAGCGCGTCCGGTCGAACAGGTTGCTGCATACCTGATCGCACAGGTCCCACGAATCGAAGTCGCCAACCCATGCGTCCATCTGGGCCGCGGTGACCCTCGATGGCTCGTCGACCATGCCCGCCAGCATCCGGGCTTCGTGCACGCCCGTCTGCCAGAGCCTGAGCGCCAGATCGTGGTCTGTCCCGATGTCCCGCGCCGTCCGGCGCAGGTCGGGGATCGAAACGCCGAGAGCCCTGTCGGTCGCTATCCCGTAGCGGGCCATCCCCGGAAGCCGACTGGGGTCGGCCGACGCCTCCAGCCTCCCCAGGACGGCTCGAACCGGATCGATCTCCACGGGCCTATTCGTCGATCGTTACCAGGCGAAGTCCCATCGCCCGGATGCCTTCGATGATCCGTGGGAGCGCCTGGATCGTCGCCCACTGATCGCCGCCACCGTCGTGGAGATCGATGATCGAGCCCGGCCGAACCTTGGCGAGGACCGCATCGGCGATCGACTCCGGGGTCTTGGCCCCGGTCCAGTCTCTCGGATCGACGCTCCACAGGACGATACGCATGCCGAGAGTATCCGCCATGTGCACGACTTCCTCGTCGTAGCTCCCGCCCGGAGGCCGAAACAGACTGGTCTGCAGGCCGAACTGTGAGTTCAGGAACTCGTTTGTCTGTGACATCTCGGTGAGGATCCGATGGGGCTCGAGGTCGGCGAACCGCGGCGATCTCGGGTGGTCCCAGGAGTGGCTGCCTATCGTCATACTGGCCTCGATCTCGGCGCGGATCAGGTCCGGATGCCGCTGGGCCAGGTACCCGATCACGAAGAACGTGGCCTTGGCGTTCATGCGCTCCAGGATCTCGAGCACCTTTGGAGTGGCGTCCGGCCATGGCCCGTCGTCGAACGTGAGTGCGACGGCCGGCGGCTGGGTCACATCCCCGACCGCGCGGAACCGGACCGATACCGACTTGTGGGAGATGCGCCCCTCGATGCGGATCTCCTCGACTTGAGAGGTGTCGAGGGTGCGCTGTGGGTTTCCGGGGCGGAGGCCCTCGAGGAGAGTCACGACCCGCCGGGTTCCCTCGATCCGGTCGACGCCGTCGATCACCTGGATCGTGTCGCCGTTGGACAGAGGCGTCGAACGGGCTGCGGTGGCTCCGTTCAGCAGGATCCGGCCCGGATAGGCGCGGTAGCGCAGCACCTTGCCTTCGACGTCGAGCAGTCGGCCGAACTCCGCGTGCAGATCGCGATCTCGGATCAGCCGACCGAACATCGTGTCGCGAGCCACGAGCGCGGTCTCGTTCCCTACGGTGATCTCTAGGGGCGGGGGCAATTCGCCCAGGGCGGCCGCGACGAGCACCGGCACGATGGCGATCCCGAGGATGACGGCGGCGCGAGCGCCGACCCGAGCGTGGTCACGCGGGCTCACCCGAACCATTCTGCCGCCTCCGTCAACGTAACGTGTAGGGGAACGCGGTGATAACCGTCTTGGGCGTGTGTCCGAGGCAGCGCTCTCGGGTGCCTAGAGCCGGCCGCGACCGAGCTCGGGAGGCTCCTCCTCGGCTTCGTTCCGGCCTCGGCGAATGTCGATGGCGTTCCGTCGTCGCCGATCCTGCTCGATCCTGTGCTGCCAATCGCGCTCCACGTTGCGCATGCTGCTCCGGAGCCACCACCAACCAGCCCAGATGAGCACGGCGGTGGCGAGGACGAAGGACAACACCAGCACCAGAGCGATCTTCAGCACGACACCGAGAACACCGAGGGCCGCGGCGAGCAGCAGCACGATCAAGACGAACGTGAGCACCCGGCCATCGTACGTCCTGGGAGGGCTTGAGGGCCGGTCGGCCCTGCGGCTCCGGGGCCGATGCGGGCTGCGCGCACGACGATCGGACGCAAGGCTGCTAGATGGGAACCCCCCGCTCTCGGGAGGACTGGCGGTGGTCAAGGTGAACGGAGCGGTGCCCGAGACGCCGCTCGGCGTCGTGCACTACGGGCTCGGGTGGATCGGGATCGCGGTGGCACGTCTGGTCGCCGCCCGCCCCGGGCTTCGTTCCGTCGGCGCGATCGACGTCAGGCAGGAGCTGATGGGCGCAGGGCTCGGCGTGCTCGCGGGGACCGTGGAGGAGCTGGACGCCGTCCTCGTTACGGATGCGCCGTCGGCTCTTGCCGTCCCGAGTGCGGATGTCGTTGCGCACTGCACGGATTCGTCGCTTGAGAGCGTGCTTCCGCAGCTTCTCGAGTGCGTGGATGCCGGCCTGCCTGTCGTGTCGACCTGCGAGGAGCTCGCGTTCCCGTGGCGAGAGGCTCCCGATCTTGCCGCGCGCCTGGACCGCGCTGCGCGGGACCGAGGCGTGAGCGTGCTCGGAACAGGTGTGAACCCGGGCTTCGCCATGGACTACCTGCCGGTTGTGCTCTCCGGAGCGTCGCGATGCGTGGATCGCGTGTCGGTGCATCGGGTGCAGGACGCCGGACGCAGGCGCGTGTCGCTGCAGAGGAAGGTCGGCGTCGGACTCACCGTCGACGAGTTCGACCGACGCGTTGACGGGGGCGGGCTCGGGCACGTGGGCCTGTCGCAGTCTGCTGAGATGATCGCGGCCGCGTTCGGCTGGGTTCTGACAGAGGTCCGGGAGACGATCGAGCCCATCGTTGCCGAGCGACCGACCCCGAGCGGGCTCGGCGACATACCGCCGAACCATGTGACTGGCGTCCACCAGGTAGTCAGCGGCTCAGTCGGGGAGCGTGAGGTCATCTCGCTTGCGCTCGATCTGGCCGTTGGGCTCGAGGAGCCGCGGGACGAGATCCGCTTGGCCGGAGACCCGGACATCGCGACGGTCGTTCCCGGCGGGCTCCACGGCGATGTCGCCACTGCCGCCGTGATCGTGAACGCGCTCCCGCTCGCCGTGGAAGCCCGGCCGGGACTGCGCGTCATGACCGAGATCGCGCCGCCGCGTCCTCGCATGGCCCGCTGAGGGGCATCCGGGCGCAAGACCCTATTCACCTTCAGCGTACGAGGGCCTTCTGGTCCCCGGGGTGGTCCTTCGCCCTAGCCGCCGCATCCCGCAATCGTTCCCAAGTCCCCTTGCGGGCCTGAGTCGTGCCGACTACCTGGAAACGGGTAGTGCGTGCTATGTGCGAGCCTGGCCCGTCGCCCGATACGTGAGATGGGTTCACCTCTGCAGGGGAGAGATCGATGGTGATCCGGGCGGAGACCGAGGCCACGTCCTGCGCGCCTTCGCTCGCGCCGTCCGACGCACCCTCCGAGCATCCCGTCCCGGAAGGACCGCTGCGGGTCCTCGTGGCCGACGACCAGGACGAGACGCGCCGGCTCCTCGCCGAGCTTGTGATCGGCGAGGAGTCGCTGGAGCTCGCCGGCGTCGCCCGGGACGCTGATGAGGCGGTCGAGCTCGCCATGCGGGAACGCCCCGACGTGGCACTTGTCGACATCCGTATGTCGGGTAACGGAGGGTCGAAGACCCTACTCGGGATCCGGCAGTGCTCGCCCGGCACCCGGGTGGTGGTCCTGTCGCCGAACTCCGACCCTACGTCGGTCCTGCGGATGCTCAGAGCGGGCGCCGAAGGCTACGCACTCATGGGAGCGCCCGCTGCGGAGATCGTGCGAGCACTTCACGACGCGGCGCTCGGCCGGGGCGCGGTCGTGACGGATGTGGTGCGGCGAATGGTCGACCGGCTGGCCCCCTTCGAGGGGGATGCGGATCTCTCCGGCCGGTGTGCATCTCGGGTTCTGCGGGTCCTCGAGGGAGAGGGCTTGGAGATGGCGTTCCAGCCGATCGTCGATCTCGGAGATGGGCGCGTCGTCGGCTTCGAAGCGCTTGCCCGGTTCAGCGACGGTCCGGGGGCAAGCCCGGAGGCCCTGTTCGCGGAGGCGGAGGGGGTGGGCCTCGGGCTCGAGCTCGAGCTTGCGACCGTGCGTCGGGCGCTCGAACACCTGGGTCGGCTTCCCGAGTCGACCTTCCTGTCGGTCAATGCGTCTCCCCGGACGGCCGCCTCGCCTCGCCTCCTGCAGCTGATCGCCGGACGCGCGGATCGTGTCGTCGTGGAGATCACCGAGCACGCTCCCGTGCCCGACTACCCACGGCTCGGCCGGGCGCTGGCGCGGCTCCGGAGCGAAGGTGCGCGCATCGCGGTGGACGACGCCGGCGCCGGCTTCGCCGGTCTCGACCATGTCCTGCAGCTTGAGCCCGACTTCGTGAAGTTGGATATCGCGCTGATCCGGGGGATCGATCGGGACGAGACCCGCCGCGCGGTGACGTCGACGCTGCTGACGTTCGCGGAGGCGGTCGGCTCGACGGCGGTGGCCGAAGGGATAGAGCGGGGCCCGGAGCTGCAGGCTCTACGGAAGCTCGGGGTCTCTCTAGGACAGGGGTTTCACTTCGCGCGGCCGGTTCCCTTCGAGACGCTCGCGCAGCGGATCAACCACACCAGCGAACGCGACGCGCGACGAGCGTGACTCGCCCCTTCGGCGTGTCGCTGTAGCCCGCCATCCACACTGCTCCGCTCGGCAGGGCCGCGACAGAGGTGAAGACATCCGAGCCCTGGACACCTCGTCCCGCGACGAGCGTCCAGCGTCGGCCGCCGAAACGCTCGGCAAGGGCGCGCGTTCCACCCCCGGCGGGGCGGGAGCCGACCGCCCAGACGTCGTCCGGTGAGGCTCCTGCGACCCCTAGGAGGCTGCCGTTGCCGCGAATCGTGGCGGACTCCGTCCAGCTCGAGCCGTCCCACGACCAGATCGAGGAGCCGACGGCCCAGATCTCGTCGGGAGCTATGACGGCAACCGCTGAGAGGGCTCCCGTCGCCTCGATGGCCACGGGCGCCCATGTGTCACCGTCGAAGCGCATGACGAGGGGCCGACGTTGGCGGTATCCGACGGCCCAGACGTCGTTCGAAGAAGCAGCGCCCACTGAAGCCAGAAGGCTCCGGCCGCCGCCGGCGGGGACGGTGGTCTCGGTCCAAGACAGTCCGTCCCAGTGGAGTGCGAAGGCCCTTTCGAGGCCCAAGGTCTTGTCGCCGGCCGAGCCGACGGCCCAGGCGTCGTCTCGCGAGACCGCGACCACGCCGCTCAGCGAGGCACCGGCCGTCACGTACGGCACCGTCGAGGCGGACCACGACGCACCGTCCCAGTGGAGGATGAGCGGCTGGTCGTCGCCGCCGCTCGAGGTGGATCCGACCGCCCACGCGTCGTCCGCAGACATGGCATCGACCGCACGCAGCACGTTCGCGACGGTCCCCACGTTCGCGCTCGCCACCACCTCCCAGCGCTCCCCGTCCCATCGCTCCACCAGAGTCGCGACAGGTGCCTCCGCCGGGCCGCGGGCTCCAACGGCCCAGACCTCGTTCCTCGACAACGCGGAAACGCCGAGGAGCTGGTTGCCTCCCAGGTCGGGGTCGGCGCTCGACGCCGTCTCCCACATCGGCATGCACGTGGGTGCTGCGGGCTTCGGCGTTCCGGTTGCCGCAGGTTGGCCGTCCCCACCCGAGAAGGCGGCGTCGAGGGAGAAGCCGACTATCGCGGCAGCCACCGCCGCGATCGCGCCGTTGCGCAAGGCGCGCCGCAGATCATCGTCCACGATGCTTCGAACGCTACTCCCCGCGAAGCGCCCCGCGTGTACGCGACGGCTTGTTCTTGGCACCAGGACGGGCCTGGGCGGGCCGTTCGACCTCTACGTCGCGAGGTCGCGCCGCTCGAAACCAAGCAGGGCGAGCGCGAACGCCACCGCCGCGATGGCGAGGAGCACCAGCGCGTGTATCGGATCCAAGCCGTTCGTGATCGGCTCGCTGTCGGCGTAGTAGTGGAACAGCGAGAGGTTCTGCAGCCATGCGAGCGACTCGACGGCCGGGACGAGGATGTCGACGAGGTACGAGATGCCGGCGATCGCGCTCGTGACGCCGATCGCCAATCCGCGGCGTCCGGTGGCGCAGCCGACCGCAAACGCGATCGCGCCGAAGGCGACTGCAAGAAGGAAGGTGCTCACGACTGCCGCGCCGAGGTTGACGAAGTTGGGTATGAGATCGAAGGGTGGCCCAACGACGACGATCGAGAGCCAGAGCACGAGCGCGAGGCCGAGCGCCCCTGCCGCCATCGCGAAGAACTTGCCGATCGCCACGCGCCGCCGCGAGACGGGCGTGGCGAGCAGTACGTCCAGAGTCTGCCGCTCCTCCTCGCCGGCGATGGCGCGGGCGCCGGCGCCAATCGCGAAGATCGTCAGCAGGAGCGGCGCGAAGAAGCTGAACATCTCCGTGTGCAGGTATCCGGCCGGCGACGTGTAGTCGCCGCTCGCCGACAGGAAGGAGTTCTGCATCCATTCGGGCATGCTCTCGATGAAGCGGTCCATCGTCTCGGCGTTGGCGCGAATGCTCGGGTAGAACGACGCGTACATCGCCGCCGTCGCGAGCAGGCCGATCGCCCACCACACAAGGGCGCGCCGCTGGTCGCGGAGCGTCTTTGCGAGCACGCTGCCGAGCATCCTGCGCCGGGCGAGCACCTCACTCGCCATCGACTTCGTCCTTTCCGTAGAAGGTGAGGAAGATCTCCTCGAGGTTCGGTTCATGGCTCGTGAGGTCGACCACCTCGAACGCCGCCGCCGCCTTCACAACGGCGTCCATGTACCCGACGACGGTGCATCGCATCTGATCTCCCTCGACCTCGATGTCTCGCACGCCTGGCAGCGATGCGAATGCCTCTCGCGGGACCGGCCGGGCGAAGTGGATGTCGAGGGTGCGTATCTCCTTCGCTTTCAACTCTCCGATGTCCTCGACGGCGGCCAGGCGCCCCTCCCTGATGATCCCCACCCGGTCGCACACGCGCTCGACCTCGGCGATGACGTGGGAGGACAGGAACACGCTCCGCCCGTCCTCGCGGCACTCGAAGACCAGCCGGTAGAACTCCTGCTGCATGAGAGGGTCGAGACCCTGCGTGGGCTCGTCCAGCACGAGGAGCTCCGGCCGGTGCATGACGGCCTGGAGGAGCCCGACCTTCTGCCTGTTGCCATGGGACAGGGCGGCAATGCGCACCGAAAGGTCCAGCTCGAAGCGCTCGGCGAGTTGCCCGACGTACGACTCGTCGACGCCGTCGCGCAGGGCGGCTAGGTACCGAAGGTAGTCCTCGCCCGTGAGGTTCTCGTACAGGGAGAACTCGCCGGGCAGGTAGCCGACCCGCCGGTGGATCTCCTCGGGGTTGCTTCGTGAGTCGAACCCGAGGACCTCTGCTCGGCCACTCGTCGGCCGGATGAAGTCGAGAAGCGTTCGGATCGTGGTGGTCTTGCCGGCGCCGTTCGGGCCCAGGTATCCGAAGACCTCGCCCTGTCTTACCGAGAAGTCGAGCCCGATCACGCCACGCCGCTTCCCGTAGGACTTCGTCAGCTGTTCTGCGAGGATCACGTCGGTCACAACGCGCCCCCTTTGGCACCCACGACACTCTCTCACGAGCGGCTGGGGGCGCCCACCACCCATGACGCTTCGCGCGCATGCTCTCCCGCGGACCCATGGCCTGGTATCGTGCGGTTCCCCAATCGGCGCACGATCAGGGAGGTCTCAGTGAGCCCTGACAAGGCGAGACCCCGAAGCTGGCAGGTCACTGAAGGTCCGGAGCGGGCGCCGGCGCGCGCGATGCTTCGGGCCGTCGGATTCTCGGAGGACGATTTCGGCAAGCCTCAGGTCGGTGTGGCCTCGTCGTGGAACGAGGTCACGCCATGCAACTACCATCTCGACAGGCTCGCGGCGCTGGCCAAGGAGGGCGTCCGGCAGGGCGGCGCGGTTCCCCTCGAGTTCACGACCATCGCCGTCTCCGACGGCATCGCCATGGGCCACGAGGGGATGAAGGCGTCTCTCGTATCCCGCGAAGTGATTGCCGACTCCGTTGAGCTTGTCATGCACGCCGAGCGGATGGACGGGCTCGTCGGCATCGCGGGCTGCGACAAGAGCGAGCCGGGGATGCTGATGGCGATGGCGAGGCTGAACCTGCCGTCGGTCTACCTGTACGGCGGCACGATCCTGCCCGGCACGTACGGGGGTCGGGATGTCACCATCCAGGACGTCTTCGAGGCGGTGGGAACGCACGCGAGCGGCGCGATGAGTGATGAGGAGCTTCTCGCCGTCGAGCGGGCTGCCTGTCCAACCACAGGCTCGTGCGCCGGCATGTACACGGCGAACACGATGGCGGCCGCTGCAGAGGCGCTCGGGATGTCGCTGCCCGGCGCCGCCTCGCCGCCGGCGGTCGACTACCGGCGAGAGGTCTTCGCGCGCGAGTCGGGCGTGGCCGTCACCCAGTTGCTGAGGCAGGGGATCCGCCCGCGCGACGTGATGACGAAGGCCGCGTTCGAGAACGCGATCGCGGTCGTGATGGCGCTCGCCGGCTCGACGAACGCGGTGCTCCATTCCATGGCGATCGCGCATGAAGCTGGCGTGGGCCTCGAGCTCGACGACTTCGACAGGATCTCGCGCGCGGTGCCCCACCTTGTGGACGTCCGTCCTGCGGGTCGGTTCGTGATGTCGGACCTCGATCGCGTCGGCGGCGTGCCGGTCGTGATGAAGGAGCTGCTCGACGCCGGGCTGCTGCACGGCGAGTGTCTGACGGTGAGCGGC
>JBFMCN010000008.1:0-11295 GCA_040754475.1 Actinomycetota bacterium
CTCGGCGCGCACAGTAGGCACGCACGGTGGGGGGACCGATGGCCGAGGCGGCTCGAACGCACTCGGCGGCGGAGCGAGGCCGGTCGGGACTGCGGCTCGGCGTTCTCGCCTATCGCTGGGCGGCGTTCACCTGGATGCTCGTCCTGGCAATCACGAGCCACCACTTCCGCTACCCCCTGGTCGCCTGGACCGCGATCGCCGTCGCCGGAGTGTGGACGGCGTGGCTCTCGATCACCTGGAATCGCCAGTCGATAGCCGTCCGGTGGATCGACCTCGCTCTCTCGATCGCGCTGATCCTGCTGTCCGGATGCGTCGTCCGGACCGGCGAGGTCGTCGGTGACCACCCGTTCTTCGCCGCCTCGTATCCCGTGAGCGGCGTCATGGCGTTCGGCGAGGCGACCGGGCCCGTTGGAGGGCTCCTCGCAGGTCTGGCGTTGAGCGTATCTCTGGCGCTCAGCCGTCCGCTCAACGGCGTCCCGTTCGGAGACCTCACGGCCAGCCAGATCCAGGCCATGGTCAACGGGTTCGTCTACTACCTCTCCGCCGGAGGAGCAGTGGGGCTGGTCTCGATGATCCTCAGGCGGTCGGCCGCCGAGACGCAGGAAGCGACGGCGCAGGCGATCAAGGAGCGAGAGCGGGCTGCACGGCTCTCGGAGCGCGAGGCCCTCGCCCGTCAGATCCACGATTCCGTGCTGCAGGCGCTCGCGATGGTCGGCAAGCGCGCCCGAGAGCTGGAGACGCAAGAAGCCGTTCCCGGTCGCGAGCTTGGGGAGCTCGCAACCATGGCCGGGGATCAGGAGCGGGCGCTCCGAACGCTGGTCCAACGCGAGCCGGTGGAGCCGCCCTCTGGGAAGGCCTCACTTCGGGACGCCCTCGAGGCCACCGGGAGCGCGGCGGCCGGGGCAACACCCTCCGTCACGTGCGTCGGGCCCATCTTCCTCTCCGCGAAGGACGTCGAGGAGCTCTCGGCCGCGGTCCGTCAGGCGCTGGAGAACGTGACCCTGCACGCGCAGGCCTCGAAGGCCTCGGTTTTCGCCGACGAAGACGACGGAGAGGTCGTCGTATGCGTGCGAGACGACGGATGCGGGTTCGTCTACGACGAGGAACGCCTGCGCCGGGAAGGCAAGATGGGGATCTTGAAGAGCATGAAGGGGCGCATCGAAGACCTGGGAGGCGCGATCCGCATCACGACGGCTCCGGGGGCCGGCACCGAGGTCGAGTTTCGACTTCCCCTGAGAAGTGAGGCGATCACATGAGCAAGGCAAAACCACAAGAGGCCGAGGCCGGAGGTGAGGAGAGGATTCGGGTGATGGTGGTCGACGACCACCCCATCTGGCGAGACGGCATCCGTTCGGACCTTGAGGACTCCGGCTGCGCCACGGTCGTGGCCGAGGCCAGCGACGGTGGGGAGGCGATCGAGCTCGCCGGCGAATCCAGGCCCGAGGTCATCCTCATGGATCTCCAGCTGCCCACCGTCAGCGGGGTCGACGCGATCCGGCAGATCGTCGAGGAGCTCCCGGAGACCAAGGTGCTCGTGCTCTCCGCGTCGGGCGAGGAGGCCGACGTGCTTGAGGCCGTCAAGGTCGGCGCCATCGGCTACCTGCTGAAGAGCTCGACGCGCGAGGAGATCGTCGACGCGGTCTGCCGCGTCCGAGACGGCGAGCCGGTGTTCACGTCGTCGCTTGCCGGTCTCGTGCTCTCGGAGTTCCGGCGCGTCGCCGGACGTGATCCCGCCGAACCTCGTCTGACGACCCGCGAGAACGAGATCCTCAAGCTCGTGGCGAAGGGCTACTCGTACCGGGAGATCGCCGAGAAGCTGTTCATCAGCGTGAAGACCGTCCAGAACCACGTGCAGAACATCCTGACGAAGCTGCAGCTACGCAAGCGCTACGAGCTGATGCGCTACGCGATCCAGAAGGGCCTGGACCGTTCGCCCGAATAGCAGACCCCGGACTCAGCCGAGGTCCACGCTATATCGGATGGTAGATCGGTTCTCGCAGTCGACCCGCTGAGTCGTCGTGACGCCGTCCGTCCTCCAGCCGGCGATCTCGTAGAAGCGCCTGGCATGCGTGTTCGTCTCCAGGACCCACAGCGTCGCCGTGCGGAAGCCCCGCTCGCGGAGATCGCCGACCGCGTGCGCGAACAGCTCGCGACCGAACCCCGCTTCAACGGCGTCCGGATCGAGGTAGATGGCGAGGACCTCAGCCGTCCGATCATCGGCGTCCCAGTCCTGGCTGCGACCGGTCGTCGCAAAGCCGATCACGGACCCCCCGTCCTCGGCCACCCAGGTCCGCCATCCCTCGGGCGGGTTGGCGAGCACTTCCCGCCACCGTTCCTCGCGATCCTCCGCACGCAGGCCATCGAGGTAGTCATCGGTCAACAGACCTCGATACGCGGTCTGCCACGACCGCACGTGGATCTCGGCCAGAGCGCCGGCGTCTCCTGGTGTCACTTCCCGGATCGTGGGCGCCATGCGCGCAGGATAGGCCCTACCGGTCGGCGCGGACGTCGCGAGGGTGCAGGAGCCCGAAGAGGTACCCGTCGGTTAGGGCCTCCCAGGAGGCCTCGATGATGTTGCTCGACACGCCGACGGTCGTCCACTCATGTTGGCCGTTGGACGTGTCGATGAGGACGCGCACAGTCGCCCCGGTACCGATGTTCTCGTCCAGCACCCGCACTCGGTAGTCCTCGAGCGTGATGTGCTCCAGCTCCGGGTACTCGTTCGAGAGCGCCTTGCGGAGCGCGTTGTCCAGCGCGCCGACCGGACCTCGTCCCTCCGCGCTCTCGATGTGCCGGCTGCCGTTCGCGATCACCTTCACCGTGGCCTCGGCGAGCGCCTCGTCTCCGCCGCGCTGCTCCACATGGACCCGGTAGCTCTCCACCTCGAAGAAGGGCTGCACCCACCCTTGGTGGCGCCGGATCAGCAGCTCGAGCGAGGCGTCGGCGAGCTCGAACATGTATCCGCGGGCCTCTCGCTCCTTGATGTCCGAGAGCAGCCTGGGGAGAGCCTCGGCGTGCACTTCCAACCCGAGCTCCTGCGCCTTCATCTGCACCGTCGATCGTCCACCCATATCGGACGCGACGACGCCGCGCGCATTACCCACGGAATCGGGCGCGACATGCTCGTAGGCCTCGGCAAACCGCGACACGCCACTGGTGTGCAGCCCCGCCTTGTGGGTGAACGCGTAGCGGCCCGCGTAGGGCTGGTGCGAGTCGGGCGCGACGTTCGCGATCTCCGCCACGTAGTGGGCGAGCTCGGTCAGGCGCGCCACCGATTCGGGCGGGAGCACCCGGGCGCCCATCTTCAGCGCAAGGTTCGCCGCCACCGGGATCAGATCGGCGTTGCCCGTTCGCTCCCCGTAGCCGTTCACGGTGCCCTGCACCTGGCAGGCACCGGCCTCGACCGCCACGAGCGAGTTCGCCACCGCGCAGCCGGCGTCGTTGTGGAGGTGGACGCCGAGTGGAACCGACATCCGCTCCTTGACCTCCCCGACGATCCTCGCGACGTCCGCCGGCAGCGTCCCGCCGTTCGTGTCGCAGAGCACGAGTCGCTCGGCGCCCGCCTCCTCCGCAGCGGCGAGAACCGCCGTCGCGAAGTCCGCGTCGTTTCGGTACCCGTCGAAGAAGTGCTCGGCGTCGAAGAACACGCGCCGCCCCTCCTCGCGCAGGAACGCGATCGAGTCCCACACCATCGCCACGCCTTCGGCGAGATCGGCGCGGAGCGCCTCCGTGACGTGCAGGTCCCAGGACTTGCCGACCAGACAGACAACCTCAGTGCCGGCGTCCAGCAGGTCGCGAAGGACGGGGCTCCGGTCGGCGCGCTCCTCCGTCTTGCGTGTCATGCCGAAAGCAGTCAGCGTCGAGTGCTCGAGCCGTTCCTTGGTCGCGACCCTGAAGAACTCGGTCTCGCGGGGGTTCGCGCCGGGCCATCCGCCCTCCACGTACGGGAACTCCAGAGAGTCCAGCTTATGGAGGATCCGCAGCCGGTCCTCGATCGAGTAGCTGAGGCCGGCGCGCTGGGCGCCGTCGCGGAGCGTGGTGTCGTAGAGCTCGACCACCAACCCGTCTGTCCCGGGCTGCGGCTGCGTCTCGCGCTTCACCCTGCGGCCCCCTCGGCGACGAGGTCGCCGACCTCGCTGGTCGAGTAGCCCATCTGGCCAGCGCGCATCGAGCGCAGCTTGGAGCACGCGAACCGGATGCCCGCGTCGACGCGCCCGGCCGCTTCCTTCTCACCCAGCTGGCGAAGGAGCATCTCCAAGGATGCGATCGCCGCCAGGGGGTTGATCGTGCCCTTCCCCGTGTGGACGGGAGCGGAACCGCCGATCGGCTCGAACATCGACACACCGTACGGGTTTATGTTCCCGCCGGCGGCGATGCCCATCCCGCCCTGGATCATGGCCCCCAGGTCCGTGATGATGTCGCCGAACATGTTGTCCGTGACGATCACGTCGAAGCGGGCGGGATTCTGAAGGAAGAAGATGCACGCCGCGTCGACGTGGACGTAGTCGATCTCGACGTCCGCGTACTCGGCGCCAACCTCGTTCACGACCCGTTCGTAGAGGTCCCCGGCGAACGTCAGCACGTTCGTCTTGTGGACGAGCGTCAGCTTCTTCCGGCGCTCCGGGCCGTTGGCCAGCTCGAACGCGTACCTAACGATCCGCTCGACCCCGTGACGAGTGTTGATCGATTCCTGGACCGCGACCTCGTAGGGAGTTCCCTTCCGGTGGACACCGCCGGCTCCCGTGTACAGGCCCTCGCTGTTCTCCCGAACGACGACGAAGTTGACGTCGTCCCCCGTGTGGGAAGGCACGAGCGTCTTCACTCCCGGGTAGCGGATCACCGGCCGAAGGTTGATGTACTGGTCGAGCTCGAACCGGATCCGAAGGAGCAGCTGGCGCTCGAGGATGCCCGGACGCACGTTCGGGTGCCCGATGGCGCCGAGGAAGATCACGTCCACCTGCTTCAGGAGCTCGAGGTCCTCGTCGGGCAGAACCTCGCCGGTCCTCAGGTACCGCTCGCCGCCGAGATCGAACTCGACCAGATCGACGTCGAATCCCTCCTTCTGGCGCACGGCTTCGAGCACCTTCAGGCCCTCGCGGACGACCTCGGGCCCGGTCCCATCGCCCGGCAGGACCCCGATCCGGTGTGCGCGGCTCACTCCGGCCACGACCTTGTCGTGCTCTTGTCGGCCGGCTGGACCTGGATCGCACGGTTGACCGCAGCGAGGT
Source organism: Actinomycetota bacterium (assembly GCA_040754475.1). Taxonomy (GTDB): domain Bacteria; phylum Actinomycetota; class UBA4738; order UBA4738; family HRBIN12; genus JAJPHY01. Next base: position 5,229 of record JBFMCN010000008.1, read on the forward strand.
AGGCGCGAGCGCTTGCCTCGACGACGTCGGTCGCAACTCCCCGGCCGGTCACCCGCCGCCCTCCCACATCGAGCTGGACCACGACGTCGCCGAGAGCATCGGACCCGGCGGTGACGGACGAGACGTTGAACGAGACGAGCTTGGCCTCCACGCTGGCGGCACGCTGGATCGCTCCCATCACGGCGTCGATGAGCCCGTCCCCCATCGCCGACTCCTCGAAGACCTCGTCACCCCGCCGCAGATGCACCGTCGCGCGTGGCTCCAGGTGCGTCCCGCCTCCGACGACGACGGATTCGAGTAGGAAGACGTCCTCCTCACCCTGGCCGATCTCCTCAGACACGATCGCCTGGAGGTCCTGGTCGGTGAGCTCGATCTTGCGGTCGGCGAGCTCCTTGAACCGGGCGAACGCGCGGTTCAGATGGTCGGGCTCGAGCTCCATGCCGATCTTCTCGAGCGCGTCGGCGAAGGCGTGCCGCCCGGAGTGCTTGCCGAGGACGATCTGGTTGCCCTCGAGACCGACTTCGAGCGGGTCCATGATCTCGTAGGTAGCGCGGTTGGACAGCACCCCGTGCTGGTGGATCCCTGACTCGTGCGCGAACGCCGATGAGCCGACGACGGCCTTGTTCGGCTGCACGGGATAGCCCGTCGTCATCGAGACCAGGCGCGAGGTGCGCATGATCTCCCTGGAGTTCAGGCGGTGCCGGACGCCGAGGGCCTGCCCCCGGGTCCGGATGATCATGGCGACCTCCTCGAGAGAGCAGTTGCCGGCACGCTCGCCGATGCCGTTCACCGCCACCTCGACCTGCCTCGCACCGTTCACGATCCCGGCGAGGGAGTTGGCGACCGCTAGGCCGAGATCGTTGTGGCAGTGCGTGGAGATCACCACGTGGTCCGGCACCGACTCGCGGACGATCCGGACGAGATCGCCGAACTCGTGCGGCATCGCATAGCCGACGGTGTCCGGGACGTTGATGGTCGTGGCACCGGCCTCCACGGCCACCTTGAAGCACTCGAGCAGGAAGTCCACCTCGGTGCGAGTGGCGTCCTGTGCGGAGAACTCGACGTCGTCCGTGTAGGAGGTCGCGAGACTCACGCCTTCGCGGATCCCATCGATCACCTGCTGGCGGGACATGCGGAGCATGTCCCGCATGTGGATCTGGCTCGTGGAGATGAAGGTGTGGATCCGCCAGCGCTCCGCTCCCTTCAACGCCTCGGCCGCGCGCTCGATGTCGTTCGTCGTCACGCGCGCGAGAGCCGCGATCACGGGACCGCGAACGCTCGTGGCGATCTCGCGGACGGCCTCGAACTCGCCATCGCTCGAGATGGGAAAGCCCGCCTCGATGATGTCTACGGACAGGCGGGCCAGCTGCTCCGCGATCTCTACCTTCTCGGCCTTCGTCAGCGCTATGCCGGGGGCCTGCTCGCCGTCGCGGAGCGTCGTATCGAAGATGCGTACTACACCATCGGAACCGTCGGAGCCTTCTGAGTCAGGCATCGGGGGCCACCTTCTTCTCGGAATCCAGCCAGGGCATCATCCGGCGCAGCTCGCGTCCCACATGCTCGAGGCGCGAGGAGCGCTGCTCCTTGCGGAGCGCGAGGAAGCGGGGGAAGCCCGCCTGGGCCTCCCCCAGCCACTCCCTTGCGAAGGCACCGCTCTGGATCTCGGACAGAACCTGGCGCATCCGCTCCCGGACTCCGTCGTCGATGATGCGCGGACCGCTCTGGTAGTCCCCCCACTCGGCCGTGTCGGACACGGAGTAGCGCATCCACGACAGACCGCCCTCGTAGACGAGGTCAATGATGAGCTTCATCTCGTGCATGCACTCGAAGTAGGCGATCTCGGGCTGGTATCCGGCCTCGACCAGGGTCTCGAATCCGCTCCTCATCAGCTCCGAGACCCCGCCGCACAGGACCGTCTGCTCGCCGAACAGATCTGTCTCTGTCTCCTCCTTGAACGAGGTCTCGATGATCCCGGCGCGAGCGGCTCCGATCCCCGCGCCGTACGCGAGCGCCCGCCGGAGTGCCCCGCCGGTCGTGTCCTGCTGCACGGCCACGAGCGCAGGCGTGCCGATCCCCTGCTCGTAAGTGCGTCGAACGAGGTGCCCTGGGCCCTTGGGCGCGATCATCGTGACGTCCACGTCGGCCGGCGGCACGACCGTCTGGAAGTGGATGCTGAAGCCGTGCGCGAACATCAGCATGTTGCCGGGGGCGAGGTTCGGCCCGACATCCTCCGTGTAGACCCTCGCGTGCGACGTGTCGGGAAGCAGCACCATCACCACATCGGCCTCGGCCACGGCCGCGGCGGTGGGTAGCACGCGCAGACCGGCGTCCTCGGCCCTCTTCCAGGATTTCGAGTCGGGCCGCAGACCGACCCTCACGTCGAATCCGGAGTCCTTCAGGTTCAAGGAATGGGCGTGCCCCTGACTCCCGTACCCGAGGATGGCGATCTTCTGACCCTCGAGCCTCGAGGCATCAACGTCCTTCTCCCGGTAGATCGTCGCCATGGCTACCTCTCTGTGTCGCTGGTCCACGTCGGGCGGGTCCTGCCCGGCATGCATCGTGTGCCGCCGGTCATTGCTCGGCGGGTTCCGCGCGCTTGCCCTTCGTGAGCGCCCGGTCGCCGATGCCCTTGTCACCTCGGGCGAGCGCGATCCTGCCCGTACGGGTGAGCTCGACGACGCCGAAGTCCTTGAGCAGATCGACCAAGGCCTCGAGCTTCTCGGGCTTGCCGCTCGCCTCCAGCGTCAAGGTCGAGCGGGTCACGTCGACCACGTTGACCCGGAAGACCGTCGCGATCTCCATCACGCGCTGTCGGCTCTCGCCCGCAGCCCGCACCTTCACGAGCATCAGCTCGCGCTCGACGGCCTCGCCGGGTTCGTGCTCGACGATCTTGATCACGTTGATGAGCTTGTTGAGCTGCTTCGTCACCTGCTCGAGCGGCTTTCGATCGACGTGAACGACGATCGTCATCCGCGACAGGCCGTCTTCACCCACCGGTCCCACGGCCAGCGAATCGATGTTGAATCCGCGCGCCGCGAACAGGCCGGACACGCGTGTGAGGACGCCCGGCTTGTCTTCGACGAGCACAGAGATCGTGTGGAGGCTCATGCGACCGGCGCCTTCGTGGGGTCCTTCACCGGCTTCAGGCCTTCGGGTGTGACGACGATCGCGTCATTGGAGGCGCCGGCCGGGACCATCGGGAAGCACATCTCCCGGGGGTCCACCCGGAAGTCGATCACCACGCTCCTGTCCTCGACCGACAGCGCCTTCTCAATCGCCGGGTCGACCTCCTCTGGATGCTCGGCCCGAAGACCGACGGCCCCGTAAGCCTCCGCAAGCTTGACGAAGTCCGGGACCTCGTCTGACAGGTAGACCTGCGAGTAGCGCTCCTCGTAGAAGAGCTCCTGCCACTGACGAACCATTCCGAGGTGCGCGTTGTTGATGATCGCAACGATGAAGGGGATGCCCTCGACTCGTGAGGTGGCCAGCTCCTGCCCCGTCATCTGGAAACTCCCGTCACCGTCGATGGTCACCACCCGCCGATCGGGCCTCCCGGTCTTGGCACCGAGTGCCGCGGGGACCGCGAACCCCATCGTTCCCAGACCGCCGGAGGTGACGAAAGACCGAGGCTCGGTGAACTTCCAGAACTGCGAAGTCCACATCTGGTGCTGCCCGACCCCCGACACGACGATGGCGTCCTTCGCGTGCTCGCAGAGCCTCTCGATGCAGAACTGCGGCTTCAGCGGACCGTCGGCCAGCTGCTCGTAGCGGTACGGGTACTCGTCGCGCCACTCGTGAAGCTGGGTGAGCCACTGAGTGCGGTCCGGAACGCCGCCCCGCTCCTCCTGCCGGCGCTTGAGCTCGGCGTGGAGCTTTCCGATGACGTCCTTCGCGTCGCCCACTATCGGGACGTCGGGCTGGCGGTTCTTGCCGATCTCCGCCGGGTCGATGTCGACGTGGATCACCTTCGCATGCGGCGCGAACGCAGAGAGCCGCCCCGTAACGCGGTCGTCGAACCGCGCCGCGAGCGCCACCAGCAGGTCGGCCTTCTGCATGGACGTAACGGCTGCGTAGTTGCCGTGCATGCCCGGCATCCCAAGTGCCAGCTCGTGCGTGTCGGGGAACGCCCCGCGCGCCATCAAGGTCGTGACCACGGGCAGTCGCCCTTCTGTCGCGAGCTGGAACAGCTCTCTGGCCGCGTTCGCCTTGATCACGCCGCCGCCGACGTAGAGGACCGGGCGCTCGGACTCGAGGATCATCTTCACGGCCGTGCGCACTTGCCTCAGGTTTCCCTTCGTCGTCGGCTTGTAGCCGGGCAGATCGACCGTCTCGGGCAAGAACCAGGTGGTCTCACCGATCTGGACGTCCTTCGGCAGGTCCACGAGAACCGGGCCGGGGCGACCGGTGCGCGCTATGTGGAAGGCCTCGCGCACCGCCTCGGCCACCTCACCCGGGTCCTTCACGAGCACGTTGTGCTTCGTCACAGGCATCGTGATCCCGGTGATATCGGCCTCCTGAAATGCGTCATTGCCGACCATGGCGGTGGCGACCTGGCCTGTGAGAGCCACAACGGGGACCGAGTCCATCTTCGCGTCGGCAAGAGCGGTCACGAGGTTGCACCCACCGGGACCGGACGTCGCGATGCACACGCCCACCTTGCCGGTGGCCCAGGCATACCCCTCGGCCGCGTGTCCGGCCCCCTGCTCGTGGCGGCAGAGGACGTGCCGGATCTTCGAGTCCATCAGGGAATCGTAAGCGGGAAGGAGAGCACCCCCGGGAATCCCGAAGATGACCTCGACACCCTCAGCCTCGAGGGTCTTGAACAGCGCCTCGGCGCCCGTAACCTTCATCAGGAGCCCACCTCCGTCGGCCTGGACTCCACCGGGCCGGTTTCCACCCGCCGGACGGTGCAGCCCAGCTTGTGCGCAAGGTTCCGGCAGGCGCGCTCGAACTCCCACGGGGTCCAGTCGCGACGTCGCGTCGCCATGCCCCCCTCGCCCATGCCACCGCCGAAGTCGAAACCGGTATCCAGGTATACGACCTCGGTCCCGAAGAAGCGGGCGAACTGCGGGCGCTCGTCCGGGTCCGTCACGTCGATCTCGACCTGGCCCGGACCCTCCCACAGCACGCTCGCAACGGTCTGCCCTTCCCGTTCGAACTCGTACCTCATGGGGTGCTCCTTCCCACCAGGGCGTTCGGCGATCTGCGCGCTTCCGGTCACCCCGTTCCCGGGGTAAACAAAACCCCCCGCGGCTGCGGAGGGTATCCGGCGCGGCGCAGGCCTCCTGGGCCCGCCCGCGCCTAGCCGATAAGTACGAGGGCCTGCTGCTTCCCGCGCGTCCTCGCGTCCGTCATGGCTCACCCAGTGTACGGACGCCGCTTGTCTTGTCAACCCTCACTGGTTCGGCGAGGAACTCGTCAAGAGACGGAGAACGCGCCTCCGGCTGGCTCTCGCCCCTCACCCGGTGACGGCTCCGCTCGACGCCGAGCCGACGAGTCTCGCGTACTTCGCAAGCGCACCGGTCGCATACCTGGGCGCCGGTTGCGCCCACGACCCCCGGCGCTTCTCGAGTTCCTCGGCGTCCACGAGCAGGTCGATCCGGCGACCCGCCGCGTCGATCAAGATCTCGTCCCCGTCCCGCACGAGCGCAATCGGCCCGCCGACGAAGGCTTCCGGCGCGATGTGGCCCACCGAGTAGCCCTTCGTGGCTCCGCTGAAGCGGCCGTCCGTGACCAGCGCCACGTCGGCGCCCAGCCCGGCACCGGCAACCGCCGCTGTGACCGCGAGCATCTCCGGCATGCCCGGCGACCCCTTCGGGCCCTCGTAGCGGATCACGATCACGTCGCCCTTCTCCACCCTTCCGGACGTCAGCGCTTCGAAGGCCTGCTGCTCCGAGTCGAACGGCCGCGCCCGGCCGCGGAACGTCAGCGAGGCCGCCCCGGCGATCTTCATGACCGCGCCCTCGGGCGCGAGCGACCCGTACAGGATCGCCGTTCCTCCCTCGGAGTGGATCGGCTCTGCGAACCGCCGGACGACCGCTCCCTCCGGAGCGGGTATCTGCAAAGC
>JBFMCN010000009.1:0-31981 GCA_040754475.1 Actinomycetota bacterium
GAAGCCTCTTCCTCGAGCACCGCCGACTTCTACTCCGGTAGGAACTCGAAAGCCTGGCTACCGATGAGAACCTCGTCGCCGCGCTTCGCGCCCATCTCGGCGAGCCGCCGCTCAACCCCTTCCTTCCGGAGCCTCTTCTGCAGCTTCACGATCTCCCGGGGGTCGTCGAAATCGGTGTCGACGACCCACCGCTCGACGTTCCTTCCGACGACCCGGAACCGGTCGCCCTCGCGCCGGATCACGAAGCTCGGCTTCCCCGGTCTGAGCACCACGAAGGGCTTCGACTCCTCCTCGCCCGCGACGCGCTCGGTGAGCCCGAACAACCGCTCAGCCAGCTCCTCCACCCCCTGGCCGGTGAGACCCGAGACCGCCAGCGCCTGAGGGCCGAGCCGGCGAGTTGCGGCCCCCGGATCACCCACGAGATCGGACTTCGTGGCCGTGACTACTGATGGCCGCGCCCCCAGATCGGGGTCGTACGCAACAAGCTCGGCCCGGACGGTCGCAAGGTCGGCGGCCGGATCTGCGGCCGAGAGGTCGACGACGATCACAAGCGTGCGACATCGACTGACGTGCCGAAGGAAACGGTCGCCCAGGCCCTTTCCCTCGTGGGCCCCCTCGATCAGGCCGGGAACGTCGGCGATCACGAGCCGCTTCTCGTCGCCCGCGACCCCGAGGTTCGGGCTCAGCGTCGTGAACGGATAGGCGGCGATCTTCGGCCGGGCCGACGTGAGCCGAGATAGGAGCGTGGACTTGCCCGCGTTTGGTAGCCCGACGAGGCCGACGTCGGCGACCACGCGGAGCTCGAGGCTCAGCCGCTTCTCCTCCCCCGGCTCGCCCGCCTCCGCCGTGCGAGGCACACGGTTGCGCGAGGAGGCGAGTGCGGCGTTGCCGCGCCCGCCACTTCCCCCGCGGGCCACCACGACCCTGGCGCCCTCACCAACGAGGTCGGCGAGGAGCACGCCCTCCTCGAACACGACCGTTCCATCCGGCACTGAGACCACGAGATCTCTCCCGTCGGCGCCGCGGCGGCGGCTCGAACTCCCGGCGCGGCCGCTCCCAGCCCGCCGATGAGGGCGGTCGGCGAGCGCCGAAAGGTCCCGCACCTCGGCAGAGACCTCGAAGAGAACGTCACCTCCGCGTCCGCCGTCGCCCCCGTCCGGCCCACCCCTCGGCTTGAAAGGCTCGCTGCGGAGAGACGCCGAACCGTCGCCGCCGCGCCCGGCGCGCACGAACACGGTCACCTCGTCGACGAAGGCCACGTACAGATTGTGGTCGATTCCCAGGGACGGGGCGAAGATAAGGCCATGCCGAACGCCGCGACGGTGTGGGCGGTCAAGCTCGGCCGCGGACTGGTCGACGAGCGAGAGGGGACCCTCGCGCTCGGGCCCGACGACCTGACGTTCGAAGCGGCCGACGGGTTGAGCCATGTTCGCATTCCACTCGTTGACCTCCGTGGGGCGCGCCGCGTTCGCGGCTCTCCGGTCCTCCTTGTGTCGCACCAGGCCGGAGAGCGCACGGAGCAAGTCGCCTTCTACTTCGTCCAGCCTCCCCCGCTGGAACCGGAGCCCGTGACGGCGATCGACCACCGAGCCGCCCTGTCCGCAGCGCGTCTGACCAGGCGGAAGACCCGCCGTCAGAACGTCCGCTACCTCGGGCTGTGGAATCGGGAGAAGAAGGCGGAAGTACAGCAGTGGGCCGCGGCCATCCGGTCTGCGATGCAGGCTTCCGAGCGCTGAGGCTCGGCTACTTCGGCTGGATCGTCGCGAAGCGGCGGCCGCGTGAGCTGCGGAATGTGACGATGCCGTCCACCAGCGCAAACAACGAGTCGTCCCCGCCCTTGCCGACACCGGCGCCCGGGTGGATGCGGGTTCCGCGTTGACGCACGATGATCGAGCCGGCGGTCACCTCCTGACCACCGAACGCCTTGACGCCGAGTCGCTTGGACTCGGAGTCGCGCCCGTTCTTCGACGAGCCGCCGCCCTTCTTGTGCGCCATGGCGCGTTCGAGGGTACCAGACCCCCGGCTACTCCTCGGCTCCTTCGCCCTCCGACGGCGCTGCCTCGCCCTCCGACGGCGCTGCCTCGCCCTCCGACGGCGCTGCCTCGCCCTCCGACTGCGCTGCCTCCGTCGAAGTGTCGCCTTCCGCCTTCACGGCCGGCTTCGTGGCCGACGGCTTCTTGGGCGCGGCTGCGCCGAGGCTGACCTCGGCGATCTCCAGGAGCGTCATGAGCTGGCGGTGCCCCTGGCGGCGGGCGTAGCCGGTCTTGTTCTTGTACTTGAAGATCTTGACCTTGTCGCCCTTCTGCTCGCCGACGAGCTTGGCGGTTACCACAGCCTTCTCGGCTTCCTTGCCGTAGTGGGTCTTTCCGTCGTCGTCGACGACCAGCAGTGGATGGAAGGTCACGGTCTCGCCTGCGCCGTGTACGAACTCCACCTCGATGACGTCGCCGGGCTTCACCTTCTGCTGCTTTCCACCCGCCTTGATGACCGCGTACATCTTCAGTTCCTCCTCACGCTTCGTAGTTCAGCAGCACGCCCCGGCCCTCGCAGGTGGGACAGGTCTCGGAGAAAGACTCCAAGAGTCCACCAGACACACGCTTCCTCGTCACCTCAAGGAGTCCCAGCGGGCCGATGTCGAAGACCTGGGAGCGGGTCTTGTCCCGCGCCATCTCCTCCTTGAGGGCGTCCACGACCTTCTTCTTGTTCTGTTCGAGCAGCATGTCGATGAAGTCGACGACGATCATCCCGCCGATGTCGCGAAGACGAAGTTGTCGGGCGACCTCGCGGGCAGCCTCGATGTTCGTGTTCACCACCGTTTCCTCGAGGTTCGTCTTGCCGACGGACTTGCCGGTGTTCACGTCGATAACAGTGAGCGCCTCGGTCCGATCGATCACGAGATAGCCGCCCGAGGGGAGCCACACCTTCCTGTCGAGGCCCTTGTGGATCTGCTCAACCACGTGGAACTCCTCGAAGACGGGCAGCTTGCCCTGGTGGAGCCGAACCTTCGGAAGCAGGTAGGGAGCGACCTGGCCGAGGTACTGCACGACCAGCTCGTAGACGCGGGGCGAGTCCGTCACCAGCTCCCGGAACTCCTCGTCGTTGAACAGGTCGCGGACGGCGCGGACGGTGAGCTCCGGTTCCTCGTACAGGAGGGAGGGCGCCTTCGCCCGCTTGGCACGCTTGGCTATCGACTGCCATTCGTCGATCACCCGCGCGACGTCGGCCGTAAGCGCCTCCTCCCTGGCTCCCTCGGCGGCCGTACGGATGATTAGGCCATGGTCCTCTGGGCGAATCTTCTTCAGCAGTGTCTTCAGTCGTCTCCGCTCGTTGTCCGGGAGACGGCGGCTGGTTCCGGTGATGTTCGAGTCGGGAACCAGCACGACGTATCTGCCGGGCATGCTGATCTGCGAGGTCAGGCGAGCTCCCTTGCCTCCTATCGGATCCTTGGTGACCTGAACGAGGACCGACTGCCCGTTCTTGAGCACATGCTCGATGCGCGGTGCGGCGCCCCTGTCCAGGTCCTCCGGCGAGAAGTTGACCTCGCCCGCATACAGGACCGCGTTGCGCCCGCGCCCCACGTCGACGAATGCCGCCTCCATACCGGGAAGCACGTTCTGAACGCGACCGAGATAGACGTTGCCGACCATCGATCTCGCACCCGCCCGCGTCACGTAGTGCTGCACCAGATCGCGCCCCTCGAGGATCGCGATCTGGTCGCGCTCTCCGTGCTCGGTGATGACCATCAGCTTGTCGGTCACGCGAGGCGCGATCGGCATCGGCTCGCGACGCCGCCGGCCGGTCGACTGCCGCGTGCCGCGCACGCGGGTGGGGCCGGCGGTCTCCTCGGCACTCCCGCTCTCCTTTCGGGCGCGCCGGCCCCGCTTCGCCGGTGCCTTCTCAGGCGCCTCTGCTTCGGAAGCCGGAGCGCCCTCTTGGAGGGTCACACGACCGGCTCCTTCTTCGGCTTCGGGGATGGGTTCGGGGACCGCCTCGAGGACCGGCCCTGACTCGGCCTCGGGAACGGCCTCTGCCTGGCCGGGCTCTCCTGTGCCGGCCGGCGCCGCCACGGACCGCCGCCTGCCGCCTCGACCTCTGCCGCCTCGACGGCGCCGCTTCTTCGGGGTGGTGGTCCCGACTGAGATCTCGGCGCCCGACTCCCGCGACTCGCCGGGGGCGGCCACCGATTCCTTCACGCCGTCGGGTTCCGGTCCGACCGCCGTCTCCTCCGGGGCCGGAAGCGCGTCCCCACCTTCCCCCACCGAAGGACGCTTGCTGCCTCGACCGCGCCCGCCGCGGCGGCGCCGCCTGCGCGTTGGTGCAGGGGCAGCCTCGCCCTCAGAAGGCTCGGCCGCGTCCTCGAGTCCCTCCTGCGCCCGGCCGAGGCCACCCAACGACTCCGGCGCGGAGACAACGACCGTGCTTCCCCCGATCTCGTTGGTGATCTCGTTCGCGATCGCGCTCGAGCTCCGAGATCTCCCACGGCCCCTGCCGCCGCGGGGCCTTCGCCGCGGCCTCGGAGTGGTCGCCTCGCCTGCGCCCTCGAGCTGCTCGGCGGCGCGCTCGGTCTCTTCGGTCATTCGATGCGGCTCCTTCCTGCATCTGGGCGCGGAAGGGCCGGGTCCGAGGGCGCGTGTGCACATGGCGAGAGCCAAGCGACGAGGGCCGGCCCGATCGGGCCCTGCCCTGTCCCGTTCCATTGCGGCGCGGAACGCTGGGGTTCGGCCTAGGCCCACCCCGCGTCCCCGCGCACACGTCGTTGCGCACGAAGAACGCCCTAACTCCGGCGCCGGTTGCCGACCGCGGCCCTGCGGATTCCAGTCGTCCGGGGCCGGCGGGGTCGGACCCCGCGCCTATCCTGTCTCGCCCCGCAAATCGGGACCCCAAGTCCCGGCGGAGCGGGCAAACCCACTGAGAGGATACAGGTCCCCGAGACCTTCGCCGTGTAGCCGCTGTCGGTAGGGCAGCCTAGAGCGATGTGCCTAGCCGACCCTCCGCCCGAAACGGGGGCGAAACGCATAGGCGCCCGATACACCCCCGGCCCCCGGAACTGCACACTTCGGAGCGTGGAGCAAGGCAGCCCTGTTCGTTCGGTGCCCACGCCCAGGCCCGTGGCGCACGAGACTCGGCGCGTGCGGGTGCTGGTCGTCGACGACAATGCTGGCTTCCGCGAGTCGCTGCTCGCGCTCCTCGACACGGGCGACCTCGACGTGGTCGGGGAAGCCGAGTCCGGTGCGGATGCCCTCGACCTCGTAGGGACTGCAGATCCCGACATCGTCCTCATGGACGTCCGCATGCCCGGCATGGACGGCATCGAGGCGACCCGCTTGCTCAAGGAGACCCATCCGTCGGTGGGCGTGGTGGCGCTCTCCGGTCACGAGGACCAGGACATCGTCCGGGAGATGCTCGTCGCGGGCGCCTCCGGCTACGTTCTGAAGGACTCCGACGGAGACGAGATCCTCAAGGCGGTCGGGCGAGCCGCCACCGGCGGCGGAGTGCTCTCCCCGGCGGTCACGCCGAGCGTGATCGAGGAGCTCACCGAGGCACTCGAGCGTGAGCGGCGTAGGACCCGAGAGCTGGAGGAGGCGCAGGCGGCCCTGGTCGAGAGCTCCACGCGACGCCATGAGCTCGTCGCGCGCCTATCACACGAGCTCCGCACGCCGGTGACGGTCATCCTGGGCATGGCACAGACGATCGTGAAGGGGTGGGCGACACAGGAGCAGGAGCACGAGCTCCTCGACAGCATCATCGAGAGCGCGCGAGACCTCGTGCGCCTGGTCGAGCGATTCGAGCTCACGACCGAAGCCGGGCTCACCGAGATGGTCGACGTCGTCGAGATCGCCCGCGAAGTGTCGGAGGGCGAGCGGCGCGCTAGGGTAGCGGCCGATCTGGACCTCCCGATGGCCAGCCTCAACCCGTCCGTCGCTCGGCGGATCCTCAGCGAGCTCGTGGACAACGCCCGGCGCTTCTCGCCTCCCGGCTCTCCCATCGACGTCCGGATCGAGCTTGGCAAGGGCCGTATCGAGGTGCGGGTGATCGACCGCGGAGCTGGGGTCGATCCGATCTTCCGGGAACGGATCTTCACTCCGCTGGAGCAGCTCGAGGACCTGAACGTTCGTGTGCATCAAGGCACGGGGCTCGGACTCTCGCTCGCCCGTGCGGCGGCGCGGGGGATGGACGGCGACGTGGCGCTCGAGCGATCGGGGCCCGACGGTTCCACGTTCCTGTGGACGATCGCGCTCGAGAGCTGACCGACGCCCACTTCTCGAGAGCTGACCGGCGCCTACTTGAAACGCCGCATGTGGACGTTCAGCAGAAGCCCGATCGCCGCGGAGTTGGTCAGGAACGAGCTCCCGCCGTAGGAGACGAAGGGCAGTGGGATACCCGTGATCGGCATGATCCCGAGCGTCATGCCGACGTTCACGACCACCTGGATCGCGAACATCGAGGCGATCCCGGCCGCCAAGTACGTTCCGAACGGGTCTTTCGATAACAGGGCGATCCGAAACGCGCGCCAGAGCACAACGGCGAACAGCAGCAGCATCGTCATCGCGCCGACGAACCCGAACTCCTCGCCGACGACCGTGAAGACGAAGTCCGTGTGCTGCTCCGGTACGAAGTCCAGGTTGGTCTGCGTGCCTTCGAGGTAGCCGAGCCCGGTCAGCCCACCCGAGCCGATGGCGATCTCGGCCTGCTTCTTGTTGTAGCCGGCGCGAAGGGGGTCGCTTTCGGGATCGAGGAAGCTCGTCAGACGGTCGATCTGGTAGTCCTTCACGAGCCCGAGCTGCAGCGACCCGAAGATCAGCACGACGGCGGCGAGGGCGAGGACTCCCAGATGCCGCGGGCGCGTGCCGGCCACCACCAGCACCCCGACGAGGATCGACGCGATCACGATCGCGGTTCCGAGGTCCGGTTGCACGAACACGAGCAGGGCCGGAGCTGCGGCTATCGCCGTCGCGCGGAAGACGTCCTGCAGCGTCAGCTCCTGCGTATGCAGCTCAGAGAGGAACGCAGCGAGCATCGCGATCATCGCGAGCTTGCTGACCTCCGAAGGCGCCAGCTGGAACCCGAAGAGCTGGAACCATCGCTGTGATCCGCGAACCGTGGCGCCGAGCGGCGTCCGGACGAGGACCAGCAGGACGAGCGATGCACCGTAGACGAGCCCTGCGTAGACCTTCACGAACCGGTAGTCGAAGCTGGCGATCGCCATCGCAACCACGATCCCGAGCGCGAGAAACGTTGCCTGCTTCTTCGCGTAGAGGCCGGGATCGAGGTGCTGCGTGACGAGCGACGCGTGAGTGGCCGAGTACACCATCAGCACCCCGGCGGTCGCGAGGACTAAGGCCGCAATGACCAGCACCGGATCGACGTGCCGGATCGCTCTCCGCTCCGCCGGGTATGTCTTGCCCGCGACGAGATCCATCAGTCGGTTGCGCCTCCGCTCAGGAACCCGCTCATCGGCAACCCGTACAGCCCCTCTACGACCCTGCGAACGATCGGCGCTGCCGTCATCGATCCGTGACCGCCCTGCTCGACGAGCGCCACCACGACGTACTCCTTGCCCTCGGCACTGGCCATCGCCGCGAACCACGAGTAGTCCTGCCATCCGGTGACCTGCGCGGTCCCGGTCTTGCCGGCGATCCATACCTGCGAGAACGGGAACCCGCGGAACGCCGACGCGGCGGTCCCCTGGATCGGGACTTGCGCCAGCGCGTTCCGTACGTACTCGAGCTGCGTGTGCGTGAACGGCACGCGGCGCCCGCAGTGGTCCCGGATGCGCATCACCATCTCCCCGGACGCCTTCTGTATGCGCTGGGCGATGTGCGGCACGCACTCACGGCCGTTGTTCATGATCGTCGCGAACGCCTGCGCGATCTGCAACGGCGTCACGAGCGTGTCGCCCTGCCCGATCGACATGTTGATGAAGTCGCCCGGGAACCACTTCCCGGACGGGTAGTTCTCAGGGTCGTTCCGGTGCCACTCCGCCTTCCACTCCGGAGTGGGAACCCGACCCGCCTTCTCGTAGGGGATGTCGACGTTGGTGGCACTTCCGAAACCCATCTTCTTCAGGTCTTCCTGCAACGGCTCCTTGGGCGGGCTCGTCGGCGGGTAGTAGATCCTCCAGTACTGGTAGCCGATCGGGTAGAAGACCGTGTCGCAGGAGTCGAAGAGCGCCCGGGAGAGGGAGATGGACCCCCAATCCGTCTTGCTCCAGTTGTCGAAGCTCTCGTGGAGGGGGTCCTCGGGCACCTCCCAGAACGGAGGGCACGGGTAGTAGGCGGACGTGTCCGCGATCCCACGACGAAGGGCCGAGAGCAGCACGAACGGTTTGTACGTCGAACCCGGTGGGTACTGGCCCTGGATGGCTCGGTTGAGCAGGGGGTAGCCGGTCGCCGCGCCGAACATCTGCTCGTACTGCTCGGAGGTATGGGGACGAACGAAGAACGTCGGATCGTAGGAGGGCGACGACGCAAGCGCCTTGATGGCCCCGGTCGTCGGGTCCAGGACGACCACCGCTCCGGCGTTGGCCATGTACGGCTTGTTCCTCGTAGGGTCGATCGTCCTCCGCGCATGCTCCAGCCCGACCTGCAGGCTCTCCTCCGCCAGCCCCTGTATGTCCGAGCTGAGGGTGAGGACGAGATCGTCGCCCGGTTCGGGCGGCCTCTCACTGAGCTGTTCAAGGATCTCGCCGGCTGAGTTCACTCGGTACTTGGTGACGCCATCCGTTCCGCGCAGGAAGTGCTCGTACTCCGCCTCGACCCCCGTCTTGCCAACTCGGTCGCCCGGTTCGTACGCCTCGAACGCAGGGTCCTGTAGCTGATCGGGCGAGACCTGGCCGAGGTAGCCGAGCACATGAGCGGCCAAAGAGCCTTGCGGGTACGTTCGGACCGGAACCCTCGCCACGGTCACGCCCGGCAGCTCACCTTGATGCTCGCCGATGTAGAAGGCCACCTTCTTCGACACGTGGCTCGCGACCGGCACCGGGGAGTTCTCGTAGTAGAGGGGGCTTTCCACGCGACGGGCGATCTCCTCCGCCGAGATGCCCAGCAACTTCGACAGCGTGTAGATGTCGGACTCGAGCCCGTCGCCGGCCTCCTGCCGGTTCACCGTGACCACGAGGGTCGTGCGGTTCTCGACGAGGACGTTGCCCTGATCGTCGATGATCCGGCCTCGCGGCGCCGCGCTCTCCACCAAGTGGACGTAGTTGTTGCGCGCCTTCTCGCGCGCTTCCGCGGACGTGAGCACCTGCAGGAACCAGAGGCGCGTGGTCAGGGCCGCGAACATGAACGCAACCAATCCTGCCAGCAGCTTGAGGCGCGGCTCGGTCCTCCCCTCAGTCACGCGGGCGCCACCACCTCACGACCTTCCTCGACCGCGACCCTTCCGCCACTCGACGCAGCACCGGGTGCAGGAGCGGCGTGAGGATCGCGTTGTAGACCGCCGAAAGGACGGCCACCCGCAGAACGTAGAGGGCACTCGTGTCGAGCTGTCCCAGCAGGAACGCGACGAACCGATTGAACAGCACTCCCACGAAGGTGCCGGCCGCCACGAGCACAACCGGCAGCAGCGGCGAAGGGCTGACGATGTACTGCCGGGCCAGCCCGATCACGTACCCGAGCAAGGTGAGCGTGAGCGCCGTGATCCCCTTGGGCTCGTTCATAAGGAAGTCCTGGGCCATGCCGCCAGCGAACCCGGCGATCGCTCCGGAGGACGGGCCCTCGACCATTGCGAAGACGATCGTCACCAGGTACATGAGCTCGGGCCGGGCTCCGAGGAGCTTCACGTCGGCGAAGACCGTCGTCTGGAGCAGGAGTGCGGTGACGATGACGGCGGTGAGCAGGAGGGCGCGGCGCACGGCCTACGAGGCTACCCCCGACTCATCGGTGAGCACCACCAGCACGAGGTCCAGGCTCGAGAAGTCGACGGCAGGGCTCATCGTGATGTACTTCTCGAGGGAGGCCTCCCCCGGCAGCACCCGCGAGACGGTACCGATCAGGATCCCGGGAGGGTACAGGCTCTGGGCGACGCCGGGGATGCGGAAGCCGGCCGTCACGACGCGCTCGCCCGCCCGGACCACGGTAGAAGTGTCGACCAGGCCCATGCGCATTTCCCGGTTGCCTTCTCCTGAGACCAGACCGGTCTTGCCCGACACGTCGAGCCGTCCCGCCACCGACGATCCCGGATCGAGGATGAGTTGCACGACAGCCGACTGCGGCGCCACCCGGACGACATGACCTACGAGGCCGGCGGGCGCCAGCACGGGCTGGTTGACCGTGATCCCGTCGCTCGAGCCCTTGCCGATCGTGATGGTCCACTCGAAGTTCGAGACGCCGTTTGCGATGACCTGCGCAGCCGCCGTTTGAACCGCCGGACCAAGGCTTTCCTGCACTCCCAGGAGCGCCTCCAGCTCGTGCAGCCGGGCCTCGTCCGCCAGCCCCGTGGACACCTGCGCCTGCAACTCGGCGATCTGCATTCTCAGCCGCTCGTTCTCGTCGCGGATCGACGGCAGGCGAACGAGCGTGGAGAAGAAGTTGCCGATCGGGTGCGTGACCTTCGAGACGGCCTCCTGCAGCGGCGTGATGACGGTCATCGCGAAGCGCCCGATGCTGGCCAGCGGACCCTGCTCGCCCTGACGGAAGTCGACGGTGATCGTGATGAGCGATATCGAGACGAGCATCACTACCAGGAGCCGCGTGCTTCGGGCTCTACTGGGGAGTGCCATCCCGCTACCTGCGGGAGCGGCTCACCAGGACCCGCTCGAGGACCTCGAACTCCTCGAGGCACCGGCCGGACCCGATGGCCACGGAGGACAGCGGGTTGTCGGCGATATGGACCGGCATCCCGGTCTCGTGCCGCAGGCGCTTGTCGAGCCCCCGCAGGAGCGCCCCGCCCCCGGTCAGCATGATGCCCCGATGCATGACGTCGCCGGCAAGCTCGGGCGGCGTTCGGTCGAGGGTGGCTTTGACGGAGTCGATGATCGCGGTTACGGGCTCCTCGATCGCCTGGCGGATCTCGCCGTCGGTGATCTGGATCGTCTTCGGTAGGCCGCTGACGAGGTCTCGTCCCGGGATCTCGGCGATCAGCTCCTCCTGCATCGGGTATACGGCGGCGATCGCGAGCTTGATGGCCTCGGCCGTCCGCTCACCCAGCAGGAGCGAGTATTCCTTCTTGACGTGGTTGATGATCGCCTCGTCGAGCTCGTCGCCGCCGAGCCGAAGCGACGTCGACGTGACGATGCCGCCGAGGGAGATGACGGCCACCTCCGTTGTGCCGCCACCGATGTCAACGATCATGTTCCCGGCGGGCTCGTGGATTGGCAGGCCCGCCCCGATCGCCGCTGCCATCGGCTCCTCGATGATGTAGGCGCGGCGGGCCCCCGCGGCGATCGTCGCTTCCTCAACGGCCCGTTGCTCGACGCCGGTGATGCCGGTGGGCACGCACACCACGACCCGCGGTTTCGCGAGCAGGCGACGCTTGTGGACGCGCTGAATGAAGTACCGCAGCATCTTCTCTGTGACGTCGAAGTCGGCGATCACGCCGTCCTTCAGAGGGCGCACCGCCTGGATGTGCGACGGTGTGCGACCGATCATGCGCTTGGCCTCGTTCCCGACGGCCAGGATCGCGCCCGTGAGCGTGTTGATCGCGACGACCGACGGCTCGTTCAGAACGATGCCCTCGTGCCGCACGTAGACGAGCGTGTTCGCGGTCCCCAGGTCGACCGCCATGTCCTGACCCAGGAACCCGAAGACCCCCTCGCCGCCCGCGTTGCGACGACCGGGGGATGCTTGAAGTCCTCGTTGAACCCTCTCGGCCATAGGTTCGGGAACCACTTGTACAGGACATGGAAGGAGGTGGCAACTCGGGGGCGTGCCGGCGAGCAACGGGACCGGCCCTGCCGTGACCCCGCCAACGGGAGTAGGGTCACTGCCGATGCTCATCGATCACTCGAGGGGAAGAGCGCTGTGCCCGTAGCCGTGCTGTTCCCCGGACAGGGATCCCAGCTCCCAGGCATGGCCGACCCCTGGGCCTCTCATGAGGTCGGGCGGGCCGTGCTCGAAGAGGCTTCGGAAGCCGTCGGATACGACCTGCTGGACGCTTGCCGAGACGAGGGGCGGCTCGCCACGACCGAGTTCATGCAGCCGGCACTTCTCGCATGCGACGTCGCGGCGTTCCGCGTCCTTGCAGCGGAGGGCATCGGCTTCGACGCCGCGGCGGGCCACTCGCTGGGAGAGTTCGCTGCTCTGGTGGCTGCTGGGGTGCTCGACCTTGCTTCGGCGCTGGGAGCGGTCGTCGTCCGGGGACGCGCGATGCAGATGGCCGCCGAGCAGCGCCCCGGCGCGATGACGGCGATCGTCGGCCTGGGGCCGGAGGAAGCCGCCGAGATCTGCGAGATCGCCGGGCGGGGCGATACCCTCACCGTGGCGAACGAGAACGCGTCCAACCAGGTAGTCCTTTCGGGAACAGTCGCCGCGATCGAACGCGCGGAGGAGGCCGCGACGAGCCTCGGCGCGAAGGCCATCCGCCTGAAGGTCGCCGGGGCGTTCCACTCCCTGCTCATGCAGCCGGCGGTCGAGCCGATCCGCGAAGCCCTTGCGAAGCTCGAGTTCCGGGAGCCACGGTTCCCCATCGTCGCTAACGTCTCGGGAAGCTTCGTCGGCGAGCCCTCGGTCATTCGCGATCTGCTGACGCGCCATGTGGTCTCACCGGTCCACTGGGTGCAATCGATGCGAGCACTCGCTGATGCCGGCTGCGGAACCTTCATTGAGGCCGGTCCCGGCAAGGTCCTCATGAAGCTCGTGAAGCGCGACCTTCCGGGTGTGAGGGCCGCGTCGATCGGCTCACCCCAGGAGGCGGCAGCATTCGCGCGGCGACTCACGGAGGACGTCCCCTCGTGACACCCTCCGAACACGAGGGGTCCGTAGACGTTATCCTCGCCCCCATGCGCAGAAGGGCGAAGCCTTCACCATGACGGTCCGGCGTTTCGCGGCCATTGCCGGGGTCGGCTCGGCGCTCCCCGATCAAGTCGTCCCGAACGCGTACTTCGAGTCGATCGTCGACACCAGCGACGAATGGATCCGCCAGCGCACCGGAATCGCGGAGCGACGATTCACACCGGAGACACTGGCCACGTCCGATCTCGCAACCGAGGCTGTGATACGCGCACTCGACGCCGCCGCGGTTGAGGCCAGCCAGATCGACCTCCTCATCTGCGCCACGCTCACACCGGATACTCCGATACCGGCGGCGGCGGTGTGGACGCAGCGCAAGCTCGGGGTCTCATGCCCGGCCGTCGACCTGAACGCCGCCTGCGCCGGATTCTCGTTCGGAATCGCCATCGCATCCGCGTTCATAGAGTCGGGAGCTTCGGACACGGTCGCGGTGGTTGGTGCCGAGATCCTGTCGCGCGTGATCGACTTCACCGACCGCACCACGTGTGTGCTGTTCGGTGACGGAGCCGGTGCCGCGGTGCTTCGCCCGTCGGACTCCCCGGGTGTCATCGGGTCGACGCTCGGCACCGACGGCGGCGCCGCCGAGCTGCTGATCATCCCCGCCGGTGGGTCCGCCAAGCCCGCATCGCTGCAGACCGTCGAAGCGGGTGAGCACAAGATCCGGATGCCTTCGGGTCGCGAGGTCTTCAAGCGCGCCGTCACCGAGATGGCGAACGCGTGCCGTCAGCTCCTCGAGAAGTCCGGCCACACCGCCGATGAGGTGGACCTCCTCATCCCTCACCAGGCCAACGCGCGAATAATGATCGCCGTCGCCGAGCGGCTGGGCATCGACCCCAGCAGAGCCGTTGTCGACGTCGAGCAGGTCGGCAACACTTCCGCGGCTTCGATCCCGATTGCTCTCGATCGCGCCTGGCGCGCGGGCCGGGTCCAGCCGGGCGCCCTCGTGCTTCTAACCTCCTTCGGTGCCGGTCTCGCCTGGGGCGCCAACCTGGTCCGGTGGGACTCGCCGGATCCCGGGCCATGAGAGTCGCACTCGTCACCGGGGGGGCCGGCAGCATCGGCCGCGCTTGCGCCAAGGCGCTCGTCGCCGACGGTTGGGCAGTCGCCATTGGGGACCGCGTGAGCGAGACCGTCGCCGAGGAGGCTCTCCAGTCCATCCAGGACGCCGGTGGGACCGGGATGGCCGTGTACCTCGACGTTCTCGACGAGTCGTCGGTTGCCGAAGCATTCGGGGTGATCTCCGAGACCCTCGGTCCTGTCACGGGTCTCGTGAACAACGCCGGCATTTCTCGAGACGGCCTGCTCGTCAAGTACCCGATGGACGACTACGACCTCACGCTCGACATCAATGTTCGCGGAGCGTATCTGTGCGCGCAGGTGGCCCTACGTTCGATGCTCCGCGCGCGCTGGGGGCGGATCGTGAACATGTCCTCGGCGATCGCCCTCCGTGGGAACGCGGGACAGACGGCCTACGGGGCATCGAAATCCGCGCTCATCGGACTGACGAAGTCCCTCGCACGCGAGGTAGGTGGCAGGGGGATCACGGTCAACGCCATCTGCCCGGGCCTTCTCGACACACCGATGACGTCCCACCTGACCGAGGAGGCGCGAGCCGTGTATCTGAACGAGACGCCGGCCGCCCGTTCCGGCAAGCCCGAAGAGGTAGCCGGCGTGGTTCGATTCCTGATGTCGGACGAAGCCTCTTACGTGAACGGCGCAGTCATCCCCGTCGACGGCGGTCTCACGGCCTAGGCGTCGGAGCGTGCATCCCGACAGTCTCCGAAACACCAGTGGTCGGCAAGGAGGAACGATGGACAGAGCAGAGATCGAGACCCGGGTCCGCAAGGTCCTGGCAGAGCAGCTAGCGGTCGACGAGAGCCAGGTCGTCGTGGATGCCCGGTTCGCGGAGGACCTGAACGCGGACTCGCTCGACCTCGTGGAGGCAGTGCTCGCCCTCGAGGAGGAATGGAGCATCGAGATCCCCGAGGAGGAGATGGACGGCGTCAAGACCGTCGGCCAGGCCGTCGAGCTCGTCGCCTCCAAGCTCGGTGTCGGCTGAGCGCAGAGTCGTCGTAACCGGCATCGGGCCGGTCACGCCCGTCGGTATCGGCGTCGACGACTTCTGGCGTGGGCTCACGACCGGCCGCAACGGCATCCGCCCGATCTCCCGCTTCGACGCGACCGGTCTCCCAGTGAAGCTGGCGGGCGAGGTGCCGGATTTCGATCCGTCCCCCTGGCTGGACGCCAAGGAGGCTCGGCGGACCGGCCGCTTCGTCCACCTTGCCGTGGCCGCTTCTCAGCTCGCCTGGGACGACGCCGGCGCGCCCGAGGAGCGCCCCGACCACGTCGGGGTCGTGTTCGCCACAGGCATCGGAGGCATCGAATGGCTCCTGAACCAGCACTCGGTGCTTCTGGAGAAGGGCCCGGATCGAGTGAGCCCGTTCATGGTCCCCGCTCTGATGGCCAACGCCGCAGCCGGACACGTCGCGATGCGGTTCGGCTTCACGGGACCGAACTTCTGCACGGTCTCGGCCTGCGCATCGGGTGCCCACGCGGTCGGCGAGGGATACAAGATGGTGCGTGATGGGTCCGTCGACGTCGCCCTGGTCGGCGGTTCCGAGGCTGCCACTCTGCCTCTCACGGTCGCCGCCTTCGCTCAGATGACGGCGCTCACGAAGAACCCCGACCGTGAGACGGCAAGCCGTCCTTTCGACGCCGAACGCGACGGGTTCGTGATCTCCGAGGGTGCGTGCGCGCTGATCCTCGAGGGGCGGCAGCACGCCCAGGCACGGGGCGCGCGAGTGTACTCGGAGGTCATCGGATACGGGGCCTCCGACGACGCCTTCCACATCACCGCGCCCGACCCTCAGGGCTCGGGAGCCTCCATCGCCATCCTGCGCGCGCTCGAGGACGCCGGCGTGCCACCGTCGGCCGTCGACTACGTGAACGCGCACGGGACGTCAACGCCGTTGAACGACGTGTCCGAGACCAGGGCGCTCAAGGTCGCCTTCGGCGAGGACATCGCTCGCAAGGTCGCCGTGTCGTCGACGAAGTCGATGACCGGCCACATGCTGGGCGCGGCCGGGGCGGTGGAAGCGGCGGCGAGCGCGCTCGCCGTCCAGACCGGCGTTATCCCTCCCACGATCCACTACAAGACGCCCGACCCTGACTGCGACCTCGACTACGTGCCCAACGAGGCGCGGGAGGCCGACGTGCGCGTCGCGATCTCCAACTCCTTCGGGTTCGGCGGGCAGAACGCCGTACTCGTCATCCGCCGGGCGTCCTGACCTCGACGGGGGTCGGACGACCGCTATCCGAAGAACAGGCTCAGCTCGCGCTCGGCCGACTCGGGTGAGTCGCTGCCGTGCACGAGGTTCTCGATGGTGAGCAGACCGAAGTCTCCACGAACCGTGCCCGGCGGAGCGGCCGCGGGGTTCGTCGGACCCATCATCATCCGCCAGACGTCGATCGCGCCCTCGCCCTCCAGGCGCGCGACGACGACGGGGCCGGACGTGATGAACGACACCAGCTCTTCGAAGAAAGGACGCTCGCGGTGCTCCGCGTAGTGCTCCTCGGCGAGGGTGCGATCGATCCGCATCATTCGCATCTCGGCGATGCGGAGCCCCCTGGCCTCGGCTCGTCTCAGGACTTCGCCCACCAGGCCGCGGCGGACCGCGTCCGGCTTCACCATGAGCAGGGTAGATTCCGTCGTCATCGTTCAGGGCTCCCCAACGACTCCCGGCGGGCGTCCGCGACAGTATAGAGAGAGCCCGTCACCAGGATAAGGTCGTCCTCGCTCGCGGTCTCACGCGCCGCCGCGACCGCCGCCGCGACGCTTTCGAACGTCGACGTCTCGACACCGGCCCCCGCGAGCGCCTCGGCGACTCGCGAGGCCGGCCCCGATCTGCCGCTGGTGTTGCGCGTCGCGTACCCGCGGTCGGCCAGGGGCGCCAGCGCCCGGACGATCCCGTCCAGGTCCTTGTTCGACGACACCGCCATCACGAGATGGAGACGTCGCCACGCAAACGCGTCCGTCAGAGCGGCGGCCAGCGCGTGAGCCCCGGCCGGGTTGTGAGCCCCGTCCAGGACAACAAGGGGGTGCCTCCCCACGACCTCGAGCCGCCCCGGAGACGACGTCCGGGACAGAACGGCCCTGGTCGTCCGGAGTGAAAGCTCTCGTTCGAGGAGCGACTCCAGCGCGACGATCGCCGTGGCCGCGTGGCGCGCCGTGTGATCGCCGAACATCGGAAGCATGAGATCGTCGTAGGTCGCGTACCGGCCCCGAACCGCGATCCGCTGCCCGCCCACGGCCTGAAGGCGCTCGGCAAGCTCGAAATCGTGGCCCTCGAGAAGCAGCCGTGCCCCTTGCTCCTCGCATCTGCCGCGGATGACGCCCATCGCCTCGGGCGGCTGCTCGCGGCAAACGACGACCTTCCCGCGCTTGATGATCCCGGCCTTCTCGGTCGCGATCTCCTCAACCGTCGAGCCGAGCTCCGGATGGTCGATGGCGATCGGACACAGGACCGCGACGTCCCCGGCCACGAGGTTCGTCGCGTCCCAGGTCCCGCCCATTCCCACTTCGAAGACGCCGAGGCCCACAGGCTTGTCCGAGAACCAGACATAGGCGAGCGCCGTGAGCGCCTCGAAGTACGTGACGCGTTCGCCGCGCGCGTCGACGGCTTGCAGATAGGGCAGAAGCCGCTCGTACTCCTCGCCAAACTCCTCGTCGGGGATCGGCTCGTCGCAGACCGCGATGCGCTCGGTCACCGACAGAAGGTGCGGCGAGGTGAAGAGGCCCGTCGTCAGCCCGTGCGCGCAAGCAAGGGCGCTCACGAGGCGCGCCGTCGTCGTCTTCCCGTTCGTTCCGGTGACGTGGATCGTCGGGTACGTGAGCTGGGGATCGTTGAGCAGCTCGGAGAGTGCGGCGATCCGCGAGAGGTCCGGCACCATCCGCTCGGGGATACGGGCGTCCAGCTCCGCGAGCGCCTTCTCGAACCGAGTCAACTCCCGGCAGCCTCCAGCTGCTCGAGCTGCTCGCGGAGCGAGGAGGTCTCGTGCTCGAGCCGTTCGAGCTTCTGCCGTTCCTTGAGGACGACCTCGGGTGGCGCTTTCGCAAGGAATGCCTCGTTCCCGAGCTTCGCCTCGGCCCTCGCCTCCTCCGCCCGGGCGGTCTCGAGCGCCTCACGCAGCCGGGTCGTCTCGGCCCGCAGGTCGAACAGGTCGCCAACCGGGATGAGCACGGGATCGCCCTGGACCAGCAGTCGCGCGTACCCGCTGCCCGCGAAGCCCTTCTCTACGAACGAGATCGACGACAGGCCGGCAAGCCTGCGGATCTCGGTCTCGAACGGACCGACGAGCCCCCTGCGGCCCGGCGCTCTCTCCGCGATCCGCAGCTCGATCGTCGACTTGGGCGGCACGCCGTGATCGCCGCGGAATCGCCGAACCTCGGTCACGAGCTCCTGCGCGAACACGAACGGCAACTCGGTCTCCTCCGCGAATCGGGGCGCCCACTCCTCGAGCTCGCCGACCTCCGGCCAGCTGGCGAGGACTATCGACTCGCCCACCCGAAGGCGCTGCCAGATCTCCTCGGTGACGAACGGCATGATCGGGTGAAGCAGTCGCAGCGTGCGCTCGAGGACCCACGCGAGCACGTTCGCCGCATCGGAGCGCTCCCGCTCGGTGCCCTCGTAAAGGCGCCCCTTCTCCATCTCCAGGCCCCAGTCGCAGAACTCGGACCAGATGAAGCGGTGCAGGCCGACTGCCGCCTCCGAGATGTCCCCCGCGTCGAGCGCGCCGGACACATCGGCCACGCAGCCGTGGTAGCGGGACAGGAGCCACTTCTGCGCTGCGGCGAGGCGCTCGGGCGGCGGCAGCTCCGGAACGCCGCCCCGGTAGACCCGCAGGATCAGGCGGGCGGCGTTCCAGACCTTGTTCGCGAAGTTGCGCCCGGCCTCGATCCCCTCCTCGGACAGCGGGAGGTTCTGCTGATCGGGGGACGCCATGCGAGCCAGGGCGTAGCGGAGCGCGTCGGCCCCGTAGCGCTCGATCATGCCGAGCGGGTCGATCACATTTCCCAGCGACTTGCTCATCTTGCGGCCGCGCGCGTCGCGAACCAGGCCGTGGATCAGCACGTTGCGGAACGGCACGTCGCCGAGCAGGTACAGCCCGGACATGATCATCCGCGCCACCCACAGGTAGAGGATCTCGTAGCCGGTCACGAGAACGGTCGTCGGGTAGAAGGTGGCAAGATCCTCGGTTTCGTCGGGCCAGCCGAGCGTCGAGAACGGCCATAGCTGCGACGAGAACCACGTGTCGAGCACGTCCGGGTCCTGCTCGATGTCGGCCTGCCCGCACTGGGGACACGCCTCGGGGTCCTGAACCGCGGCGAACTCGTGCCCGCCGGGGCAGTACCACACGGGGATGCGGTGCCCCCACCAGAGCTGGCGCGAGATGTTCCAGTCCCGCAGCCCCTCCAGCCACTCGTCGTAGTTGCGCGCCCACCGGTCGGGGATGAACCGAACGCGACCCTCCTTGGCTGCCATGCGCGCCGGTTCCTTCAGACGCTCGACCGCAACGAACCATTGCTTGCCGGAGAGCCACGGCTCGATCTCCGAGTGGCACCGGTAGCAGTGCCCCACCGCGTGAGGGTACGGGCGCTCCTCCTTCACCAGAAGCCCGAGCTCCTTCAGCCGCTCGTGTACGCGAGTCCGTGCCGAGTAGCGGTCGAGCCCGCGGAACTCTTCGGGCACGACGTCGGCCATCGTGGCGTCGGCCCGCAGGATGTTCATAAGCTCGAGGCCGGTCCGCTCCGCGATGTCGAAGTCCGTCGGGTCGTGGGCGGGTGTGACCTTCACCGCTCCGGTCCCGAACGCGGGGTCGACGGCGGGGTCGGCGACTATCGGCAGCTCCCGGCCGTCGAACGGATGGCGAACCCTCTTGCCGAGAGCGTCGCGGTAGCGCTCGTCGTCCGGATGCACGGCGATGCCGGTGTCCCCGAGCATCGTCTCGAGCCGGGTTGTCGCCACGGCCACGTCGCCGGACCCGTCCGAAAGCGGGTACCGGAACGTGACCAGCTCCCCCTCGACCTCCTCGTGCTCCACCTCGGAGTCCGAGAGCGCCGTCTGATCGGTCGGGCACCAGTTGACGAGCCGTTCTCCGCGGTAGACGAGCCCGTCCTCGTACATGCGGACGAACGCCACGCGGACGGCCCGCGACAGGCCCTCGTCCATCGTGAAACGGAGCCGTTCCCAATCGCAGGAGTCGCCGAGCGCCTTCATCTGCTCGACGATCTCGCCCCCGTACTGCTCCTTCCACCTCCACACGCGCTCGAGGAACGCCTCGCGGCCGAGCTCACGCCGATCGATGCCCTCCTTGGCGAGCTGCCGTTCCACCACGACCTGCGTCGCGATTCCAGCGTGATCGGTGCCCGGAAGCCACAACGTCTCGAAGCCCTGCATGCGCGCCCTGCGGGTCAGGACGTCCTGGATCGTGTGGTCCAGAGCGTGCCCTATGTGCAGCCGACCGGTGACGTTCGGTGGTGGCAGGACGATGCAGAACGGCACGCGATCGGTGCGCGCCCGGGCATGGAAGAAGCCGCGTTCCACCCACCAGCCGTACAGACGACGCTCCGCGGCCGCAGGCTCGTACTGGGTCGGCATCTCCGCCGGTGAGCTCTCCACGGCCATGGGCCGGAGTCTACGGGATGAGCTGCCGTCGGACGGCACCGCCGACTCCAAGCGAGGCGTCGCTCTCAGGCGCTGCGCTCTTTGCGAACGCGCGGTGCCTGAGCGTCGCGCGGGACCAGGGTGGGGTTCACCCCGGTGAGCACAACCTCACGGTCGATGAGGCACTTCGTGACGTCCTGCCGCGACGGCAGCTCGTACATCACGTTCAGCAGTACCTCTTCCATGATGGCCCGCAGCCCACGCGCGCCCGTGCCACGCAGGATGGCTTGGTCGGCGATGGCCTCAAGCGCGTCGTCCGCGAACTCGAGCTCGACGCCGTCGAACTCGAAGAACTTCCGGTACTGCTTGACGAGCGCGTTCTTCGGCTTCATCAGGATGTCGATGAGCGCCTGCTTGTCGAGGTTGTGAACGTGGGTGAGCACCGGAAGGCGCCCGACGAACTCAGGGATCAGCCCGTACTTCAGCAGATCCTCGGGCAGGACACGGCCGAGGATCTGACCGAGATCCTTCTCCTCAACCCTGCGCACATCGGCCCCGAAGCCGATGCCGCGGCTGCCGATCCGGCTCTCGATGATCTTCTCGAGCCCGGCGAAGGCGCCGCCGCAGATGAAGAGGACGTTGGTCGTGTCGATCTGGATGAACTCCTGGTGCGGATGCTTGCGCCCTCCCTGTGGCGGGACGGACGCGGTCGTACCCTCCAGGATCTTGAGGAGCGCCTGCTGCACACCCTCGCCGGAGACGTCGCGCGTGATGGACGGGTTCTCGCTCTTGCGGGCGATCTTGTCCACCTCGTCGACGTAGATGATGCCTGTCTCGGCCTTCTTGACGTCGTAGTCGGCGGCTTGGATGAGCTTCAGAAGGATGTTCTCGACGTCCTCGCCCACGTAGCCGGCCTCGGTGAGCGCAGTGGCGTCGGCGATGGCGAACGGTACGTTCAGCATCTTCGCCAGCGTCTGCGCGAGGAGCGTCTTGCCGCATCCCGTGGGCCCAAGGATCATGATGTTGGACTTCTGGAGCTCTACGTCGCCTTCCTTGGCTCCGACCTGGATCCGCTTGTAGTGGTTGTACACGGCTACCGACAGGACCTTCTTGGCCTGCTCCTGGCCGATCACGTAGTCGTCGAGGAAGGCGTAGATCTCCTGCGGCTTCGGGAGCTCCTCGAGCTTCAGGTCGGAGGTCTCGGAGAGCTCCTCCTCGATGATCTCGTTGCAGAGATCGATGCACTCGTCGCAGATGTACACGCCGGGGCCGGCGATCAGCTTCTTGACCTGCTTCTGGCTCTTTCCGCAGAAAGAGCACTTCAGCAGGTCCGAGTCACCCAACCGCCCCATCGCCCCCAAGCTCCCTGAGCCGAGCGGCCGGGTTCCTCACCCGGCCTCCGCGTTCGATTCTACGAGCCCCCAGCGGCCGCCGCTGCAAGTTCCGGACGGATCTTGCGGCTCGCGATCACCTCGTCCACGACCCCGTACTCGACCGCTTCCTCGGCCGTCAGGATGAAGTCGCGATCGGTGTCCTTGGCCACCTTCTCGAGCGGCTGACCAGTGTGAGAGGCGATCAGCTCCTCAAGGAGCTTGCGGTAGCGAGTGATCTCCTTGGCCTGGATCTCGATGTCCACTGCTTGGCCCTGCGCACCGCCGTGGGGCTGGTGGAGCAGAATCCGCGAGTGTGGGAGCGCGTACCGCTTGCCCTTGGTACCGGCAAGGACCAGCACCGCCGCGGCCGATGCCGCCTGACCCATGACGATCGTGGAAACGTCGGGCTTGATGTACTGCATCGTGTCGTAGATCGCGAACAGCGCGGTGATGTCGCCTCCCGGCGAGTTCACGTACAGGTTGATGTCCTTCTCGGGATCCTCGGACTCAAGGTGCAGGAGCTGCGCCATGATGAGGTTCCCAACCGCGTCGTCGATCGGCGTGCCGAGGAAGACTATCCGCTCCTTCAGCAGCCTCGAGTAGATGTCGAAAGAACGCTCGCCGCGGCTCGTCTGCTCCACGACGACGGGAACGAGGTAGTTCTCAAAGTGGCTCATGACTCGGCCTCCGCTGGGTCCTGCTCGGGAGTAGCGGACGGTTGTTCGGTCTCGTCGAAGACCTCGTCTGCCGCTCGGCTCTCGCCCACCGACACGATCTCCGCATGCTCGACGAGGAAATCGAGCGCCTTGGATCGGATGATATCACCGGCCAGTGCCACGACCTGGCCGCTCCTCTTGAGCATCTTCGCCAGTTCCTTCTGGTCGCGCCCGAGGGCGGCCGCAAGCGAGGAAACCTCCGCGTCGAGCTCTTCGGCGCTCACCCGCATGTTCTCCTGCCGTGCAACCGCCTCGAGGATGAGATCCGCCTTGATGCCACGGATCGCGTGTGCCCGAGCTTCGCTTCGGAACCGCAGCTCGTCGAGCCCCTGCGCCTCGAGGAGATCCTCCAGCGTCAGTCCGGCGCGCTCGGCGCGCTCGCGTGCGTGGCTCACACGATGGTCCGTTTCCTCGTCGACGAGCGTGTCCGGCAGCTCGAGATCGAGTGCGTTCACCAGCTCCTGGAGCACGGCATCTCGAACGTCTGCGTCGGCCTGCCGCTCCTTGTTCGCGCGAAGCTGCCAGCGCAGGCTCTCTCGAAGCTCGGCTAGCGTGTCGAACTCCGACGCGGTCTTCGCGAACTCGTCGTCGGCCGCAGGGAGGCGCTTGCCCTTGACCTCCTTGACGAGGACCTGGAACGATACCTCCTGCCCCGCCCGCTCCCCGAAGCGCTCGCCGAGGTTCGCGTTGAACTTCAGGATCTCGCCTGCGCGCCTTCCCTCGAGCTCCTCGTCGAGCTTGCCGACGAACTCCCCCGAGCCGACCTCGTAGAGGTAGTCGGGGCGGGTTGCCTCGGGTACCTCCTCGTCGTGAACGGACGCGCGGAGGTCGACCACGACGTAGTCTCCCCTGCGTGCCGGATGGGAGACCGGCTCGAGCTCGGCGAACCTCTCGCGCAGGCGATCGAGCAGCTCGTCCACCTCCCGGTCGGACACCTCGGTCGCCGGTCGCCTCACCTCGATCCCCTCGTAGTCGCTCTCATCGAGCTTCAGGCGCGGCCGCACCTCGACGGTGGCCGTGAAGACGAGGGCCTTACCCTCTTCCACCTGCTCGAGCGAGATGTCGGGGTCGCCGATCGGCGCGAGCTCGTGCTCCCGGACGGCTTCGCGGTAGTAGTCGGGCACCGTGTCCTCGAGGAACTCGCCGATGACCGCGTCGCGCCCAATCTGGGCATCGATGATCCTCCGGGGCACCTTCCCCTTGCGGAACCCGGGGACCCGGACCTGCTGGGCGATCTTCCGGTAGGTGCGATCCAGATCCCTCTCGAGCTGGTCCGGAGGGATCTCGACGGTCAGCTTGACCTTGTGCTTGTCGGCCTCTTCGACGGTCGTCTGCATGGACCTGAAAGGGTAACGGAAAACATGGAGCCGACCGGGTATGGGATAGGCTGCGGCCGTGTACGAGGAGGAGCTCGCCTTCGCGAACGCCGTCGCGGACGTCGCCGGAGAGATCGCCCTGTCCTACTTCCGCGGCGACCTGGACGTGAAGATCAAGGCGGACCGCACACCCGTGACGGAGGCGGACGTCGCGATCGAGATGATGATCCGCACGAAGGTCCGGGAACGCTTCCCGGGTGACGCCGTGCTCGGAGAGGAGTTCGGTCTCGAGGGCGAAAGCGAGCGGTGCTGGGTGGTGGACCCGATCGACGGGACGAAGAACTTCGCCGACGGCATCCAGGTCTGGGCGAACCTCGTCGCCCTCGCCGTTGACGAGGAGCCGGTCGTCGGCGTCGCGAACGCAGCCGCTCTCGGGGAGCGGTACGAGGCTGCGCGGGGCAGCGGCGCGCGACTGAACGGCACGCCCATCCACGTATCCCGAGCCGACCGGGTCTCTCGGGCATCAGTCCTTCACGCCGAGCTACCCGACTGGCTGGACGGCCCGTACGCTGAGCCGCTCACCGAGCTCATCCGGGAGGCTCGGAGGGAGCGCGGGTTCGGGGACTTCTGGGGGCACATGCTGGTGGCCCGTGGCGCCGCCGACGTGATGTTCGAGCCGTCGCTCGCGAAGTGGGACTACGCGGCGCTCTGGGTGATCGTGGAGGAGTCCGGCGGCAGGATAACGACGTTCGAGGGCAAGTCGCTCGAGGACGGCGGGAGCGTTCTCACCACCAACGGCGAGCTCCACGACGAGATCGTCGCCAGGCTCGTTCACGGCGCCACGAAGGCCCAGGCGACCCTCCCCGACGGGTAGTCGACCCGCGCGATCGCCGGACTCCCGGACAGCCTACCGACGCGCGCGCGACGCGCGATCAGGCGCGGGCGCTCCGGAGCGTCCCCTCTTCCTTCCGCGTGATCTCCGCGATGTCGCCGCGCGGCGCCACGCGCCAGAAGGCAGAGGCCGCACGGTCCCATTCGGTCAGGAGGGCACGAGCCCGGTCGGATCCCGTGAGCTCGAGATGGCGCTCGACCAGCTCCCGCCCCGTACGCAGGGCTCCCGCGGCGGGCCGGTGGGCGTCCACGAGCTCCGGGTTCACCAGCGCGGGGAGGCTCGCGTCGGCGTCGTGGACGAAGAGCTCACCTCCGGTCATCCCGGCTCCCACGTTCGCACCGACAGGCCCGAGGACCACGACCGTGCCCCCCGTCATGTACTCGCACAGATGGTCACCGGCGCCCTCGATCACCGCGGTCGCACCCGAGTTGCGGACGGCGAACCGCTCTCCCGCCCGCCCGGCCACGAACACCTCGCCCCCGGTCGCCCCGTACAGCGCGGTGTTGCCAACGAGACATGGATCGCCGGCGTCGCCCGGCGGCGGCGTGAGGACGATCCGCCCTCCGCCCATCGACTTGCCGAAGTAGTCGTTCGCCTCCCCGACCAGCCGAAGCTCGATCCCATCCGCGAGGAACGCACCGAAGGACTGGCCTGCCTCGCCCTCGAACCGCGCGATCACGCGCCCGGGGGGTGGGGCCCCCCGAAATCGCAGCCCAATGGCTCCCCCAAGCCGGGCACCGATCGCGCGATCTTCGTTGCGGATCGGGTACGAGAGGTCGACGGTGCCTCCACTCTGAACCGCGGGCCACGCTTCGGCGAAGAGCCGCTCGCCGAGCGCGGATGCCGGTCGCTGCAACCGCAGGTGCCTCCGGAAGCGCCGTTCGCCCTCGACCGGGGCGAGGAGAGACGAGAGGTCGGCGGCGTCGGCCCGACCGCCGACCTTCCGCTGCCGCAGCAGGTCCACTCGTCCTATCGCCTCCTCCAGGCTGCGCAGCCCCAGCGAGGCGAGGATCCGGCGTGATTCCTCGGCGACGTAGAGCACGTAGCGCATCACCATCTCCGGCGTGCCCGCGAATCGCGCGCGCAGCTCGGGGTTTTGCGTCGCGATTCCGGTGGGACACGTGTCCAGGTGGCACGTCCGGACCATGATGCAGCCCTCGGCCACCAAGACCGCCGTCCCGAACGAGACCTCGTCCGCGCCGAGGAGGGCGGCTACGACGACGTCGCGTCCCGTCTTGATGCCTCCGTCAACGCGTAGGCGGACACGGTCGCGAAGCCCGCTCGCTGCCAGTGCCCGGTGAGTCTCGGCCAGCCCCAGCTCCCAGGGCAGGCCGACGTTCTTGATCGACGAGAGGGGCGAGGCCCCCGTTCCGCCGTCGCCGCCCGCGATGTGCACGATCTCGGCGAGACCCTTCGCGACGCCAGTCGCGATCGTCCCGACGCCGGCCTCGGAGACCAGCTTCACCGAGACGTCTGCACGGGGGTTCACCTGCTTGAGGTCGTAGATCAGCTGGGCGAGATCCTCGATCGAGTAGATGTCGTGATGGGGCGGAGGGCTGATCAGCGCCACCCCCGGCTGGGTATGCCGAAGTCGCGCGATCTCCTCGGTGACCTTGTGGCCCGGGAGCTGTCCGCCCTCGCCGGGCTTGGAGCCTTGGGCGATCTTGATCTGGAGCTCGTCGGCGAACGAGCAGTACTCGGGCGTTACCCCGAACCGGCCCGAGGCCACTTGCTTGATCCGGCAGTTGCGCTCCGTCGAGAAGCGGGCGGGATCCTCACCGCCCTCGCCGCTGTTCGCCTTGGCCCCCAGGCGGTTGAACGCGACCGCGATGGTCTCGTGCGCCTCCAGGGCGATCGCTCCGTGACTGATCGCGCCCGCCGAGAAGCGCTGGGTGATGCGCTCGGCTGGCTCCACTTGGTCGAGCGGGACGGCCGGTCCGTCGGCCACGAACTCGAGCAGGTCCCTAGGCGTCGACGGCGGACGCCCGTTCACGATGTCGGCGAATCGCCCGTATCGCTCGTAACCCCCCTCCTCCCCCACCGCGTCGTGGAGCGCCTTGGCCGCCCGCTGGTCCCGCAGGTGGTCGCTCTCGTCCTCCTCGTCCTTCTCTTCCTCTTCGACCGCCGCCGTCGACCGCAGGTGGGCGAGCCCCGGATCTACCGTGAGGTGGAGCGCTCGCACGGCCGTCGGGTTCGTGGCGTGATACTCGCCGCCCCGGTGGAACTTGATGAGCCCAGGGTTCGCAGGCTCGGGGCGCATCTGTCCATATGCGCGGTCGTAGCGAGTCAGTACGTCGACTGCGATCTGCGGGAAGCCGATACCCCCGAGTGTGGACGAGGCCCCCTCGAAGCACAGCTCGATGACTTCCTCGCCGATCCCGATCGCGTCGAAGAGCTGCCCGCCTCGGTAGGAGTCCAGGCACGAGATCCCCATCTTCGACAGAACCTTCAGCACAGCCTCCTCGACCGCCGTCCTGTAGTGGAGCAGGGCCTCCACCGGTGTCAGCCCGCGGATGCGACCCTGCGCAGCAAGCCACGAGACCGTGGCGAGCGCGAGCCGCGGGTGCACCGCCTCGGCGCCGAGCCCCAGCAGGCAGGCCACGTGGTGGGATTCCCGGGCATCGTCGGAGCAGGCGACGATCGAAGCGAGGTCACGCAGCCCGCTGCGGACGAGCGCGGTGTTCACAGCTCCGACGGCGAGCACCGACGGGATCGGCGCGTTCTCCGGCCCGGTGGCCTCGTTCGACACGAGGAGGATGCGGGCTCCGCGTTCGACCTCCCGTATCGCCACTTCGGCCAGCCACTCCACGGCCGGCCGAAGCCCCGGTGGTCCCTCCACCACCGGCCAGGTCGCGTCGAGACGGACGCCCTGCGGGGGCCGGAAGAGGAAGAAGGACTCGAGCTCGAGCAGGGCGGCCGCCTTCGCATCGTCACTGAGCAAAGGAGCCCGGCGCCCGAGGAGCATCCGAAGCGACATCACCGAACGCTCACGCAGGTGATCGATCGGCGGGTTGGTCACCTGGGCGAAGCGCTGCTTCAGGAAGCCGAACAGCGGACGGTCCTGTTGTGAGAGGACAGCAAGGGGCGTGTCGTCTCCCATGGAGAACGTGGGCTCCTTGCCGCTCGCCGCCGAGGACGTCATCACCAGGGTGATCTCTTCCCGCGTGAACCCATGAGCCACCTGCCTGCGCGCGAGGTCCGGTGGGACTTCGACTTCGGGTTCCCCGACCGATCCGTACTCTCGATTCGTACGGAGCCAGGCTCCGTACGGTCGCCGGCGGGCGGCGCGACGAACCGGGTCGAGCTGCAGACCCCCTTCGCGGGGATCCACGACGATCATCTGCCCCGGGCCGAGCTTCCCCCGGCGCACGAGGCCTCGATCTCGCACGTCCACCACGCCGGCCTCCGAGGCGCAGACGACGAGACCGTCCTCACATTCCGCGAAGCGAAGTGGTCGGAGCCCGTTGCGATCCAACGCCGCCCCCACGCACACACCGTCCGTGAACACCAGCGCGGCCGGCCCGTCCCACGGCTCCATCAGCGACTCGTGCCAGGCGTAGAAGTCGCGCACCTCGTCCTCGAGCCTCGGATCCGCGCGCCACGCGGCCGGCACCAGCATCGCAACGACACGGCGGACGTCGCGACCCTCCCCCGCGCTCCCGCCTTCCGAGCTGAGGAGCTCGACGACCTCGTCGAGGATCGCGGAGTCGCTGCCGGTCTCGTCCACGACCGTTCGGAAAAGCTCCTCCTCCTCGGGCGTCGGCAGGCCGAGGCTCCCCGCCCGCGCCCGCATCCTGCCCAGGTTCCCCCAGATCGTGTTGATCTCGCCGTTGTGGCAGAGGGTTCGGAACGGCTGCGCCCGCTCCCAAGTCGGGCCCGTGTTGGTCGAATAGCGCTGATGGAAGATCGCAAACGGCGCCTCCAGCATCGGATCCTGCAGATCCGGATAGAACTCGGCGAGCTGGTGGGCCGCCGCGAGGGCTTTGTACGTCACGGCGCGGAACCCGAACGAAGGGAAGTAGGCGGCAAGACCGCTCTCCCGGACCTTGCTTTCGGCCCTACGGCGCGCACGATGCGCCAGCCGCTGCGGGTCCGCGCCGTCGGAGGCGCCGGATGGTGCAAGGAAGGCATGGAGGATCGAGGGCATCGTCGCGCGCGCCTCGTCCCCGAGCGCGGCGGGCTCGACGGGAACATGCCGCCACCCGAGCACGACGATCCCCTCCTCGAGACACGCCTCCTCGACGATCTGGCGGGCCAGGTCGGCATCGGCACGCCGTGGAACGAACACCGTGGCCAGCCCCAGGCCTCCGGGGTCGGAAACGGCCACCCCAACGCGTTCTGCCTCCCTGGCGAGAAACCGCCTCGGGATGGGTAGGAGCAGTCCCGTCCCATCTCCGGTGCGAGCGTCCGCGGCGACGGCGCCCCGGTGACGGACCCGTGCGAGGGCCTCGATGGCGGTCTCGACGAGGGCGCGGCTCGAACGAGCCTGAGCGTCGGCCACGAACCCGATGCCGCAGGCGCTGCGCTCCCGTTCGGGCCTCACGTGCCTCTGTCTCCTTCCGGTAGCAGAAGACCCCCCGCATCCGCGGAGGGCCTCGGCACGGCGGGCTATGACCCGCCGTGCTAGGTAGCCGTTCCCTTCAAGAAGACGCGATCGACCAAGGACAGTGTGAGCGGTCGAGCGGCGTGTCTCGTGGCGAGGCGCGGCATCCGTCCTCCTCGGCTCCGCCAACGCTTGTCTTGGGTTATACGCGACGGCCCCGACCACGTCACCCTTTCGAGGTTTCGGGTCTGTTAACTCTTGGGAGTCGGCAGGTGACGGGGCCGAGCGAGCCATCTTGGGCTCAGGGATCAACAGTCGGGGCGGGCGGATTCGAACCGCCGACCTCCTGCTCCCAAAGCAGGCACGCTAACCAGGCTGCGCTACGCCCCGCAAGGCGATTGTAGAGGTCGGAGCCGCCCCGACCTACAGGTGGAAGGTGCCTTCGCCAACGATCCGCACGCCCCCGCCGACGGTGACCCTCCAGGAATCGCCCTCGGGGCGCACCTCGACGTGCATCTCGCTCGGGCGGCCCACCTGCTCGCCCTGCCGGATCAGTACGCTCCCCGGCATGCCGGCAAGTCCGTAGACCGAAAGGTAGGCGCCGAGCGGACCGGCGGCCGAGCCGGTCGCCGGATCCTCCACCACTCCCTCCGACGGGCCGAAGAACCGAGCGGTGACCTCCCCTTCGTCGATCGCGAACAGATACAGGTCGGCAGCCCCGCTCCGCGCACAGGCCTCGGCCACGAGCCTCATGTCGATCTTCGCGCGCCGAAGCGCCTCGAGGTCCCTGATCGGAACGATGAGCGGGGGAAGCCCCGTGGAGACCGTCTGCGCGGGAAGTTCCGGGTCCAGGTCCTCGATCCCGAGACCCACGGCTATCGCGAGCAGCTCGCGGTCGTCGAACTCCGGCCCGAAGATCGGCTGGAGCTGTCGCATCGCCGCGTATCCCCGTTCGACGTCGACCTCAACGGGTATCTCTCCGGCCTGCACTACCTGCACAACCGGTGAGGTCACGCGCCCCTCGCTCACCATGACGAACGCAGTCCCGAGGGTGGGATGGCCGGCGAACGGCAGCTCCTGGTCGGGCGTGAAGATCCGCATCGCGTAGCGGTCGGCGCCGTACTCGGTCACGAACGTGGTCTCGCTGAACCCGATCTCCAGCGCGAGCGCCTGCATCGTGGCATCGTCGATCTCGACCGGCTCGGGGACGACGCAGAGCTGGTTCCCCGCGAGCGGTCGCTCGGTGAACACGTCCACGATCCGGAACGGCACCTCCATGGTGGGCGCAGGGTACCGCAGCAGGCCTGTGCGTTGCTACCGTGTGCGCCATGCAGGACCCGCCACCCCGCACCTACCGGGACGGAGCGCGGGCGGTCGCGGCGCTCGCGGTCGCCGTCGGGGGCTTCGGTATCTCGTTCGGGCTGCTGGCCCGCTCCGCGGGTATGGGCTGGCTGGCCCCGATCGTCATGTCGGCGACGACGTTCGCCGGCTCGGCGCAGTTCGCCGCCGTGTCGATCCTCGGGACCGGAGGAACCATGGTGGCAGCCGTCACGGCCGCCGTCCTGTTGAACGCGAGGTACGGTCCGATCGGCGTTTCGGTCGCGCCCTGGCTGAAAGGGCCTGCCTGGTCGCGGTTCCTCCGCGCCCAGCTCGTCGTCGACGAGTCGTGGGCGGTGTCCGCTGAGGGAGAGGGACGTTTCGACGCGCGGATCCTCGTCGGCGCCGGCTTGACGCTCTACACGGCCTGGGTGGCGGGCACAGCGGCCGGGTCACTCGGAGGCGAGATCCTCGGAGACCCGAACGCGTTCGGGCTAGACGCCGCGTTCCCGGCTCTCTTCCTCGCGCTCGTCCTGCCACAGATACGCAGCCGTAGGGCACTCGTCGCCGCCGTGGTGGGCGGAGCCATCGCACTCGCGCTCACGCCGCTCACGCCGGCGGGCGTCCCCATCATCGCCGCGAGCGCGGCCTGTCTGGTGGGGGTGAGGCGCTCGTGAGCACGACGTGGCTCGTCGTGGCTGCCGTAGGCGCGGCCACCGTCGCCATCAAGGCCACCGGTCCCGTGCTTCTCGGCGGACGCCCGCTGCCTGCCCGGCTCACCGGCATCGTGGATCTGCTCGCCCCCGCGCTCCTCAGCGCGCTCGTCGTGACCCAGGCGCTGGCGGACGGGAAGGCCATCTCCCTCGACGCCCGCCTGGTCGGAATGGCCGCAGCCGGCATCGCCCTGTGGCGGAACGCGCCGATCCTCGTGGTCATCGTCGTCGCGGCAGCCGCCACGGCTCTCACGAGGCTTCTCGTCTGAGCCCGCCGCGCTGCTAGGCTTTGCACGCTACGCGGGCGTAGCTCAATGGTAGAGTCCCAGCCTTCCAAGCTGGCGGTGCGGGTTCGATTCCCGTCGCCCGCTCTGTGTGCGACTGACGGTGCTCGCTCACACCGGGCCCTTGGTCTTCTCAAGGAGTCTCTCATAGGGCGTCTGACCCCCGAGGCCTCCGTGCGGTCGGTTGAAGTTGTAGAAGTCCTCCCACTCCTTGAG
>JBFMCN010000010.1:0-2623 GCA_040754475.1 Actinomycetota bacterium
GGCCGGACCTGCGATGTCGAGATGTGCCCACGGCGTGTCCCCGACGAACTCGGACAGGAACAGAGCCGCCGTGATCGCACCGGCCCAGCGCTTGCCGGTGTTCTTGACGTCTGCCACCTCGGAATCGATGAGCCTCCGGTAGCCCGGCCACAGCGGGAGCTCCCAGCCCAGCTCTCCGACTGCCTCTCCGGCCGCGAGGACGTCGCGGATCACACCGCGGTCGTTGCCCATGACACCGAAGATCTCCTCACCGAGCGCCACCATGCAAGCGCCGGTCAGGGTCGCCGTGTCGACGACTACTCGGGGATTCTGCTCCGAGAGGTAGGCGAGGGCGTCGGCCAGAACCAATCGGCCCTCGGCATCCGTGTTGAGGACCTCGGACGTCTTGCCGCCACGGTGGACGAGCACGTCGCCCGGCCGGATCGCCGAAC
Source organism: Actinomycetota bacterium (assembly GCA_040754475.1). GTDB lineage: Bacteria > Actinomycetota > UBA4738 > UBA4738 > HRBIN12 > JAJPHY01. Next base: position 432 of record JBFMCN010000010.1, read on the forward strand.
CACTCGGCATGTTCTCCGCCGTCGGTATGGCGGTAATCACGTTCACCTTCGGCTTCAGCCTTGCGATCGCCTTCATGGCAGCCAGGATCGAGGCCGCGCCACCCATGTCGGACTTCATCCCCTCCATGCCGTCCGCGGTCTTGATCGACAGGCCGCCCGAATCGAACGAGATGCCCTTGCCTGTGAGCGCGATCGGCGAATGCGCGGCTGCGGCGCCCTTGTAGCGCAACTCGATCAGGCGTGGCGGGTTCACGCTCCCCTGACCCACGCCGAGGATGCCCCCGAAGCCGCCCCTCTTGAGCTGAACCTCGGACCAGACCTTGCACCCCAGCCCGGCCTCCTTGGCCATCTCCTGCGCCTGCTTGGCGAGGTGGTCGGGCGTGCATTCGATCGCCGGCGTGTTCACTAGATCGCGGGCCCAGACGACTGCGTCGCTCACGACCTCGCCGCGAGTTGCCGCCTCCTTCATCACGTGCGTGCTCCACCGGGCCGAGCCGAGCAGCGTCACCTCTTTCATCGCCGGCTTCTCGGGCGCGTCGTCACCCTTGCCGGACTTATACCGATCGAACCGGTACGAGCCGAGCAGCAGCCCTTCGACCGTCGCTTGCACGGCGTCGCCGGGATTTCGGCCGGCCGCCTGCGGGAGCGCCGTCGCGATCTTCGAGTGCTTGGCGAGCTGCCCTCCTACCTTTCCGATCGCTCGCCGGAGTGTGTCGGTCGTCACCTCACTTCGCTTGCCGAGACCGACCAGCAGCACGCTGGCCGCCGCGAGCCCCGGGATGCCCGTGTTCGGAACGAGCAGGCTCTCCCCCTTCTTGCCCTTGAGCTTGGCGGTCGAGTAGAGAGCGACGAGATCGATACCCGTCACGTTCCGCACGCCGGGGCCGGCCTCAGGTCCTTCGAACATGGGCAGAACGAGCACCTCGACGGGGGCCGAGGAGGGTGAATCAGTCGAGCAGGCGAAGGTGGCCACCACGGACTCCCTTGTTGTAGCTGGTCAGGACCCCAGTCTATCGGCCCGGTTCGCAGTCCGTCCGCGCACCAGCACGAGCGTCAGCACGAACGCGGCGGCGAAGCTGGGAATGCTTGCGCCGAGCCGCCCGTCGAACAACGGGAAGGGAAGGTGAAGCCACCCTCGGAACAGTGTGGCCATCGCGTCCGTCCAGCCCCCCGGCATCGTCCCCGGAGCCACACTCCACTGGTACAGCAGGAACCCGAGGACCCAAGGAACGAGCGCGAGCCACCTGACGCCGGTGCTTGCGAACAGCTCCTTCTCCCCGTATCGCCCTCGAGCCCTGAGGAAGTAATCGGCGGCGAACACCCCGAAGAGCGGGACGAAGACCGATCCGATGAGGAACAGGAAGACCTCGTAGCGCTCGATGGAGAGGAACAGCGCGAGGGCGAGCGCCAATACCCCCAGGCCCACGGAGAGTCCTCGCTGCGATAGTCGGGGCACGACGTTCTGCGACGACACCGCCGCCGAGTAGATGTCTGCGAACGCGTTGTCGCTCTCGCCCACGAGCAGTGCGACTAGCAACAGGGGTCCGCCCGCCACGGCCGCGATCGAGGCCCCGATCCCGAAGACGTCCGCGCTTGCCCCTGCAGCCAGCACCAGCAGAGCACCAAGCCCGTAGAACCAGACGTTCCCGACCAGGTAGCCACAGTAGGTACCGGCGAGCGCGCCCTTTCCGCTGCCTGCAAACCTCGTGTAGTCGGCGGCGAGTGGGAGCCACGAGATCGGCATGACCACGACGAGGTCGACCGCCAGCCAGAACGGGAGGCCGCCACTCCCCGATGCGCGCCAGATGGCATCGAGATCCCCCTGCAAGAGCACTCGGATCGTGATCCACAAGCTGGTGCCGATCAGCAGATAGATGCCGAACCGCTCCAGCCAGCGACGAACCACCAGTACCGGACCGCCGACGGCCAGGAACGTACAGACGACCGCCACGAGCACGAGCCAGAAGTGGTAGGCGTCGAACCCGAACGCACGCTTGGAAGCCACGTTCGCCACCTCCGCCATGGCCCAGAACTCCACCGCCGTCCAACCGACCAGTTGCACTAGGTTCAGGGCGGACGGCAGGAACGAGCCCCGTTTGCCGAGCACCGGACGGAAGAGGACCATGCCCGGTACGCCCTCGCGCGCGCCGGCCCGGGCCGCGGGCGCGCGGGGCCGGCCCCCGCACAACCAA
>JBFMCN010000010.1:2633-8235 GCA_040754475.1 Actinomycetota bacterium
GCCGGCAAGGCCGGCGAGCGCGAGGGCCAGGCATCCGATCACACTTCCCACGAAGATCGCGAGGAGGGCGCGGGGAAGACCCAGAGCTGGAACGAGCAGCGCTCCAGTCACCATCACGAGGAGCCCCACGGAGAGATCTCCCCAGAGCACGGAGAGGTCGACTCCCGAGAGCCGCCGGTGCTCCGTCGGCACCGGGCTGATCCCCCAGGATGGCGCTTCGCGCTCGATCAGCCGCTCGAGGCGATCGGCCAGGCTTGCCACGTCGCTCCCTCCGCCGGTACTAGCCGGATCAGGTTCCAAGGGTCGCCGGCCCCCGCGACCGGAGACCATCTTGGCCTCCGATGCCAGCCGGCCTCTCAGCCCGGTCCACCGGGCTCCCCTGCTCGCAGCCCCACTCTAGGGCCCGCGGGACGGTCTCTGCAACGACCGCGCTTGCGCTCGAGCCGTGCGTCCTCTTCGATAGGCTGGCCATGCCTGAGGATCCTCCTGCCGCCGGGGCCGCCGGCGCCGTCGTTGCGTCCTCGCTCGTCACTCCGATCGGCCGTCTTCCTGTGCGAGGAGCAGAGCTCGGCCAACCGCTGGTCCTCCGGGAGGCGGGCCTCGCCTGGGACGAGGATGGCGAGATCACGTACGTCGGACCGGCCGACGGCCTGCCGTCCGCCAATCCACAGGTGTTCGAGGGCTGCACGATCGTGCCCGGGTTCGTCGACGGCCACACCCACCTGCCGTTCTTCGGCTGGCGGGCGGACGAGTTCGAGGCCCGCCTGGCCGGAGCCACCTACGGCGACCTCCACGGCGAGGGTGGCATCTACCGCAGCGCCCGCCTGCTGGCCGAGGCCGGCGACGAGGCCGTGCTCTCGTTCTCTCGTTCGCTGGCCCAGGAGATGGCTGACTATGGAACCACCTCGCTCGAGCTGAAGACGGGCTATGGGCTGTCGGTCGAAGGCGAGGTGCGGCAGGCCCGCCTCGCTCGGCGGTTGGCCGAGGAGGCACCGCAGACCTGCACGGTCACCCTGCTCGCCTGCCACGCCGTCCCGAAGGGAACGAGCCGAGCGGACTGGGTGCGGGCCGTCTGCGACGAGCTGATCCCGGCCGCCGCTGCGCAAAGGCTGGCGGACACCGTCGACGTGTACGTCGAGGATATCGCCTTCACCGTAGACGACCTTCGGGCGGTCGCAGAGGCCACCGTGGCCGCAGGACTGCCGCTCCGCTGCCACGCCGACCAGCTCGGGCCTTCAGGCGCCGCCGAGGCCGCCGTTGCCCTCGGCGCACGGAGTGCCGATCATCTCAACTACACCAGCGCCGAAGGGATCGACGCGCTGGGCGCCGGAGACACGGTCGCCTTCTTGCTGCCGGCCTCGACGTTCCTCCTGCGTGGGACGCCACCCCCGGTCCGCGCGATGATCGCCGCCGGTGCCCCGATCGCGCTCGCGAGCGACCTGAACCCAGGCACCTCACCGGTGCTCTCGATGCCCGACGTGACGGCCTTCGGCTGCTCGCTCTACGGGCTCTCGCCCCACGAAGCCCTTACCGCGGCGACGCTCAACCCCGCGTGGGTCCTGGGCCTCGCCGACGTTTCCGGCACCCTAGAGCCCGGCAAGCGCGCCGATTTCCTCGTGCTGGATGTTGAGGCGTTCCGGCAGGTACCGTATCGGCCTGGACACAACCCGGTGGTCCATACGTACATCGCGGGCAGGAGGGTGGGAGGAAGATGACCAGAAGGATCACGGCGCTCGCAAGTCTCCTTGCGCTTCTGTTGCTCGGACCCGCCCCGCTCGCCGCTGCTCAGACGGTCGGGACAGTTACGCTCGCAGCCTCCGAGTCACAGATCGAGTACGGCCAGACTGTTACGCTGTCCGGCACGATCTCACCGCCGTCCGCTGGGCAGACGGTCGAGATCCGTGACGACGCCGAAGCGATCGTGGCGACGGCCACGACGGACACGGCGGGTGCCTTCTCGGTCGTCTTCACACCAGAGTCGAAGGTGGCCCTCCACGCTGCGTGGGGCTCGGCGGTGAGCGAGCCCGTAACCGTAGGCGTGCGTGCGGTCGTCGAGGTTCACCTGCCGCCGGTACGGCTCTTCGACACAGTCGATGCGCGCGGGTCGGTCTCCCCGGAGCATCCGGACGCGAAGGTGGAGGTGCGGTTGCTGCGCGCGGGTCAGATCGTCGCCAGGCGCCGCGTCGCGACCGGCGAGCACGGCGCGTTTCAGGCGTCGTTCGCGATCGATGAGAACGGGGCGTACCGGGTCCGGGCCTGGTACTCCGAAGACGACCTCCTGGCCGGCTCCGACTCGGACGGACCGCGGACCACGCCGCTCCCCTCGCTGCACGCAGGGTCGCGCGGGACGTTCGTGAAGCTGCTTGAGCGGCGGCTCGCCAAGCTCTCCTACCGCGTCGGCGGCGTCGACGAGGTCTACGACGAGCGCACAGGCGACGCAGTCCTCGCCTTCCGCAAGGTACAGGATATGGATCGCATCTTCTCGGTGGACGAAGTCGTGTGGAGGAAGCTCACCGATCCCTTCGTCCCGAAGCCGCGGTCGACGGCGAAGGGTTTCCACGTCGAGATCGACCAGACCCGGCAGGTCCTGTACGCCGTCCGTGACGGGACGATCAAGGCCATCCTCCACGTGTCGACGGGCAAGCCGAGCACGCCGACCCGCGACGGCACCTTCCACGTATCCCGGAAGGTGGCCGGTTTCGTCAGTGCGATGTACTACCCGAGCTACTTCGACGGAAACAGAGCGATGCACGGGTACATCCCCGTGCCCACATACCCGGCGAGCCACGGGTGCGTACGCATCCCGTACTGGAACGCGCCGTGGGTCTTCGGGCTCACGCCGGTCGGTACGCCGGTGATCATCTACCACTGACGGCTGCGGACTAGTCGAGCGGTCCGACGGCGGCCTCGGCTGCGTCCACGACCGCGCCGCTTCGCACGAGATCCACGGCGGACGCGATGTCAGGGCCGAGCGCGCGGTCGGCGTCCAGGAAGTGCACCCTCCCGCGTACGAGATCGCGCACCGCGCCCGTGCCCGGCGCCGGCCCGAGCGGGGCGCGAAGGTCCAGGGCCTGGGCGGCGGCCATCGTCTCGAGCGCCACGACGATCTCGGCGTTGGTCACCACATCCCTAGCATGCCGGGCCGACGTCATGCCCATGCTCACATGGTCCTCCTGATCGGCAGACGACGGGATCGAGTCCACCGAAGCAGGGTGCGCGATCGACTTCGATTCCGAGACGAGCGACGCGGCCGTGTACTGAACGAGCATGAAGCCCGAGTTCAAGCCGCCCTCCTCGACTAGGAAGGCGGGCAGGCCGTTGTTCATCGCCGGGTCGAGCAGGCGGAACAGCCGGCGTTCGCTGATGCCGGCGAGCGAGACGATCGCAGTCGCCAGGGCATCCAGCGCCAGCGCAACCGGCTGTCCGTGGAAATTGCCGCCCGAGAGGATCTCCCCGGTCTCGGCCAGCACGATCGGGTTGTCCGACACCGAGCCGACCTCGGTCAGAAGGATCCCCCGCGCGAACCGGATCGCCTCGCGCGCGGCCCCATGCACTTGAGGAGCGCATCGGAGCGAATAGGCGTCCTGGACCAGGTGATCGCTATCGCGGTGCGAGGCGGCCACCTCGCTCCCCTCGAGCAGCCTCCGGAGGTTCGAGGCCGAGGCGCCCGGACCCGCGTGAGGCCTGAGAGCCTGCAGTCGCTCGTCGAAGGCAACGTCCGTCCCGAGGGCGGCCTCCACGGTCATGGCGGCCGCGATGTCGGCGGTCTTGGCGAGGCGCATGGCGCGGTCGCTCGCGAGGATTCCTACGGCGAGCATCCCCTGCGTGCCGTTGACGAGGGCAAGCCCTTCTTTCGCCTGTAGCACGAGCGGTTGCAGGCCAGCGGCCGTCAGCACCTTGCCGGCCGGTCTGGCCCGGCGGCCCTCGAACAGCTCGCCCTCCCCGATCAACGGGAGCGCCAGGCTTGCGAGCGGCGCGAGATCGCCGGACGCTCCCAGCGAGCCCTGCTCGGGCACCACCGGGACGAGATCGCGGTTCAGCATCTCGATCATCCGCTCCACGAGGACCGGCCGAACGCCCGAATGTCCGAGGGCGAGCACATGAGCGCGGAGGAGCAGCATCGCGCGCGCCTCGTCCCTGGACAGGGGGGCACCGACTGCGGTTGCGTGAGAGCGGAGTATCCGGTGCTGCAATGCCGAGGCCTGCTCCGGTTCGATGCGCACGTTCGCAAGGCTGCCAAAGCCGGTTGTCACTCCGTACACGATCTCGCCGGAGGCCACCTTCGCCTCGACGACGGAGCGCGCTGCGTGGATCCGCTCGACCGCTGCGGCCGAGAGCTCCACGCCCACGCCGCGCGCAACCGCGACGACGTCCTCGAGGGAGAGCCGCTCCCCTACCCGGACCCGCACGGCGCAAGGCTACGTGCGGCAAGGACCGGCCACAAGCCCACCCAAGACGCCGGCCGGTGCGGCACCGGGGCGGCGGAGCCTACTCCAGCCACGGAAGACGGATTCCCCCCTCCCTCGCAATCGCCAGCGCCTTCTCGTACCCGGCGTCGGCATGACGCACGATGCCCGTTCCCGGATCGGTCGTCAGCACGCGCTCGAGCCGCCACGCCGCCTCGTCGGTGCCGTCGGCGACCACCACCATCCCGGCGTGGATCGAGAACCCTATCCCGACGCCGCCTCCGTGGTGGACGCTCACCCAGTGCGCCCCCGCGGCGGTGTTCACCAGCGCGTTCAGGATCGGCCAGTCGGCGATGGCGTCGGAACCGTCGGCCATGGCCTCCGTCTCGCGGTAGGGGCTCGCGACGCTCCCGCTGTCCAGATGGTCGCGCCCGATCACGATCGGGGCCGAGAGCTCTCCGCTCCGGACCATCTCGTTGAACCTCAGACCCGCCCTCGCGCGCTCGCCGAAGCCGAGCCAGCAGATGCGCGCCGGAAGCCCCTGGTAGGCAACACGCTCCTCCGCCATCCGGAGCCACCGTCCGAGGCGATCGTTGCCCGGAAACAGCTCGGCGACCGCCCGGTCTGTCTTCAGGATGTCCTCGGAGTCACCGGAGAGCGCCGCCCAGCGGAACGGACCCTTCCCCTCGCAGAACATCGGACGCACAAATGCGGGAACGAACCCCGGGTAGGCGAACGCCCGCTCGAAGCCGCCGGTCAGCGCCCCCGCCCGCAGGTTGTTCCCGTAGTCGAATACGACAGCGCCTTCGTCCAGGAACCCGACCATCGCTTTGCAGTGGCGCGCCATCGAGTCGTACGCGCGCTCCTGGTACCCGTCCGGATCCGACTCGCGGAGACTCGCCGCCTCCTCCAACGTCAGCCCGGCAGGGATGTAGCCACCGAGCGGATCGTGAGCACTGGTCTGGTCGGTCACGACGTCCGGCCGGAATCCGCGGCGAAGGAGCGCCGGCTCCACCTCCGCGCAGTTGCCGAGCAGGCCGATCGACACGGCCTCCCCGGTCGCCTTCGCCTCCTCGGCCCATCCAACGGCTTGGTCGAGGTCTTCGGTCTCCCGATCGAGATACCGGGTTCTGATCCGGCGCTCGATGCGCGCCGGATCGACCTCCACGCAGAGCGCGACGCCCTCGTTCATCGTG
>JBFMCN010000011.1:0-13870 GCA_040754475.1 Actinomycetota bacterium
GTCACCTCCCGGGCGTGGCGGATGATCGCAAGGCGTCTTGCCGCCCCTCTTGCGAGCTCCCGTTCTGTCATCGGTCCCCCTCGTGCTCGGAGGACCCGATGTGTACACGATGTCCGTCAGTTCCAGACCGTCGCCCGCTCTGCATGTCAAGGCGTGTGTCCGTAGGACCTGGTCGCGTTCCCTGGGCGACCTGGGCGTTTGCATCGCGGTCGCACGTCGCAGACCGGCCGAGCATCTGCCGGTGGGAGACGCGACCAGAGTCCTCGCGCTCCTAGCGGCTATGGACAGAGCACCGCGACGTGGAAGCCGTTACCATCGTCCTGGGCTCCGGTTGCATCCCGGAGCACTACACGGACCTGAGTCGAATCTGGACCGCCTCGGACAGTCGCCCAAAGAGCGCCCACTCCCGAGTTGTCCGGCTGCCCATAGGTGGCAAGCCACGTGCAGCCCGCAACCGATCGATTGAAGGTCACGGCGTAGTAGCCAACGCCTATCCGGCTAACGGCGGTGGCCCCGCTGCCGCGCACGATGGCAGCGGCTGCGGAGGCGGGAGCGACGGTTGCGAAGAGGACTACGGGCGTCGTCGGAATGACGCCGGCCGCAATCTTGTCCGCCGTTACCGCCCCGGTGGCGATCTTGTCCGTCGTGACTGCCCCGCTGGCGATCTCATCCGCCGTTACCGCCCCGGTGGCGATCTCATCTGCCGTGACGGCCCCGGTGGCGATCTTGTCCGCCGTGACCGCAGCATTCTGGATCTTCCCCGTCGCGACGGCGTTCTTGTGCAGCTTCGGAGTCGTCACGGCTCCATTCTTGATCTGCGAAGTGCCGATCTTCGTGGCCGCGTAGCTCACGCCGCCCAGCGACACGAGCAGCGACAGCATTGCGACCACCATCGCCGGCGATAGCCGGAGTCGCCTCAGCATCCCCGTCCTCCCTTCGGTCGAGCGGAGCAAGTCTTCGCTCCTGATGCCCCTACTCCAGGACGGGATGACGTGTCAAGTCGGGGCCGTAGCTCATACGGCGTCCGTTCACGGTCTCCGGCAGCCCTGCTCTGTTCCTGTGGCCCGAGCACGCTGTCCCGGATCAGGACCCTTGTTCGTGGACCTCCATCCAGTTGGACTCGATCGAGACGTACTCCTGCCACGCGGCGCGCCATCCGTCGTCGTCGCGGGGAAATCGGCGCGTAGGCGCGGTGGGCGCCTGCCGATCCCAGATCCCGAAGTAGTCGCGGCCGTACCCGAGCAGGTAACGCTCGCCCGAGTGTGTGAAGAGGATGCGATCCGGCACCGCCGACGTTGACCTCTCGGGCTCGGCGAGCTCGGGAAAGCCGGGGCTCGCCGGCGCCTCGACCTCGGTCGCAGACTCGCCGATGGCAGGCTCGGTAGCCGCAGGTTCGAGCACAGCCACCGGCTCGGGCTCAGCCGCAGGTTCGAGCACAGCCACCGGCTCGGGCTCCTCGGCAGGCTCGAGCGCCTCAGCTGGCTCGGGGGCTTCAGCGACGGGCTCGATCGCTTGCGCCACGGGCTCGGCGGCCACAGGCTCGGGCTCCGGGACACCGACCGGGGGGGTGACCGCGGCCGCCGGAATCTCGGCCACAAGCCAACTGTGGCAGTAGCGGCACTTGATCGCCTCGTCCTTGATCTCCTCCGCGCAGTACGGGCATGTCTTCATGGCGAGCCTCCTGTACTTTCCGCTGGCATCGTTCCCCCCATGATCGTAGAAGGTGCCGCCCGCTCCGGAAACCCGGCAAGAACACCCCGACCGGGAGGCTGGTCGCGGGCCTCGGGGTCGCCTACCATCGTTGGCGGCACCTGCGGGGCGAATCCGCAGGTGACTGGCGCCGGTAGCTCAGTGGATAGAGCGGCTGCCTTCTAAGCAGCGGGTCGGAGGTTCGAGTCCTCCCCGGCGCGCCAGAGAGGCTATTGCCCCAGGTCATCGCCCATTTCGGCGCATTCTGTTGCGCTTACTACCGCTCACTACCAGGGATCAAACCCGAACACAGCTGCTAGTTGTCAGGCTCTTTGACAGGGATGAAGGGGATGCAAAGACAGCTCGAAACACCGAAACCGGCTCCCCAGAAGGTTCTGATCCCGGGTGATATCGAAGCCATTGGAGCATCGTTCAGGCGTTCCCTGATGGCGGAGAACAAGAGTGCACGCACCATCAAGACGTACAGCGAGGCCCTGCGCCTGTTCACGGAACACCTGCGCCGCAACGGGATGCCGACGGCAGTGGCGTCCATCACCCGGGAGCACATCGAGACTTTCATCACCGACCAACTAGGCCGACACAAACCCTCGACAGCATGCGTGCGTCATCGGTCACTGCAGGCGTTCTGGAAGTGTTGCGTGGAGGAAGGCGAGGTCCGGGAATCTCCGATGGCGAAGATGATGCCGCCGAAGGTGCCCGAAGAACCCGTGCCCGTGATCTAGGAGGAGGACCTAGGCAAGCTGCTGCGGGTCCGTGCAGGGACGAGCTTCGAGGACCGCCAGGGACACGGCACTGATTCGGTTCCTGATCGACATCGGTGGTCGGCGAGCCGAAACAACGGCGCTTGACGTCGAGGACGTCGATCTGGATGGGCACATCGCCTGGGTCATCGGCAAGGGTGGGAAGCGGCGGTTCGTGGCATTTGGCAGCCGCACCCGCCATGGCAATCGACCGCTATCTGCGTGTGCGGGAAAAGCACGGGTGGGCAGATGACCCCGCGCTTTGGCTTGGCTTGGGTGGCCCGATGAGCGACTCGGGTCTATTCCAGATCGTCCGTCGCAGGGCTAGGCAGGCAGGCATCGAAGCCCCGAACCGGAGGCCGTCGCCCGCTTCGACTTTGACCTCGCGGACAGTCTCCTCGACGGTCTCCTGGAGTTGGCAGACCCCACCGCCCGCAGAAGCCCAAAGACCGGATGCCGAGGGCCGGTCGCTTGGGCCGCACAGCAGGTAACGGTCGGCCCCTGGTGGATCAGGCATAGGCCGACATCCGTAGGACCCCGTGGCTCCCCCAACCGCCCTCCCAGTACTCCTCGACGCCAAGGGTGAGTCCACTTGGCATCGGCATGAGGGCTAACAGGGCGTTCGCACAGATCCCGGAATCGATGTCCTCCTGGAAGACGAAGGCGTGGTCCTGCGTCCCCAGGTAAGTGAGAGTGCCCTTGCAGCTCAGCGGCTTCCCCGTTCCCGCGAAGTTGCGGGTGGCGATCCGCAGATCCCCGCATGACTCGCCGGGATCGCACTGCCGGATCGTGACCCGGTACGAGTAAGTCGTATTCCGGGCCGGTTCGACCCCTTCGCCGATCCAGGTCTCAACGAGGTCTTCCACTGTGAAGCCGCCCGACTCCCAGGAACCCGTCTCAGGCCAGTAGGTCTCGGCCGACGCCTCGGGTGTCGTGGTCTGGGTGCCCTGGCCCTCCTCCGAGCCTCCGCTGCACGCCGACATGACGAGGGCGCCAGCGGCCAAGAGCAGGATCGTCCTTCGCATCTTCCCCACCCCCCTTGGCGAGGACGCGCTCCCTACTTGTGGGGAAACATGCATCCCCCGATGCGAGACGCCTGAGTCTCCTCCCCTGTTGGCATCCCGACAAGGGCTATGTTCCCGGGCTTCCTGTATCGGCGTATCCTCCGGACCGAGGGCCAGCCCCTGCACGAGAAAGGCTGAATGGGGGCCCCCGGAGACAGGCGTGCCGTCATCGCTCCACGGGAGACGGCGCGCCGGACGCGACCTTCGGCACAAACGGCCTGGTCACCACCGATCTCGGAGTGATCATCGAGTACTACAACGACGTCGCGATCCAACCGGACGGGGCGATCCTTGCCGCCGGCATCATGACTCCTGGCCCCAACGACACCGACTTCGTCGTGGCCCGGTACCTGGGCGCCTGAGCGTCGGCCGTCGCCAAGCTTCCAGTGGGCGCGCGGTCAGGCGCGACGGCGCGTGAGCACCGCAACGACGAGCACACCGAGGACGGCCAGGCCCATCGAGACCGCGATTGCACGTGCCCCGCCGCCGATCTTGAACGGCCATTCGGCATCGGCGCTCCAGCCGGCCAGATGGCCGAGCCAGTAACCGAAGTAGCCGCCGACGATCCCTCCGAGCACCATCCCCAGCACTCGGAAGGTCTCTTTCATCATGCGCGGCCCGTGCCTTCGACCCTGCCGGCCTTGACCGATGTGCCGTAGGTCCAGCGCTTCGGCAGCTCGTGCTTGGACTCGCACTGGCTGCACGTGAATCTGTCCCAGTTAGCCATCACGGTCTGCGTGAACCCGCACCAAGGACACGCGAAGAACCTGACGGTCGCGTAGCAGCCGTAGCACTGGTAGGAATCGTTCTCGTCCCCCACCATCTGCAGACTGAGGCATGAGGGACAGGTCAGGTAGGCCATCGCTCAGCCCGAGTCAGGAGAGGACGGATCGGGCTCGGCAAGCACCGCGGCGGCCTGCTGCTCTCGGAGGGCCCGCACCCGGTCCCGGTACTCGGGATGCACCCGCGCCACGATCTCGGTCGCGAGGATCGCTGCGTTCACGGCTCCCGCCTTGCCGACCGCAAGTGTTCCCACCGGCACGCCGGCGGGCATCTGCACCATCGAGAGCAGCGAGTCCAGCCCCGAGAGCTTCGACTCCATCGGAACCCCGAGGACGGGCAGCGTTGTCTTGGCAGCGACCGCCCCCGGGAGTGCCGCCGCGCCTCCCGCTGCCGCCACGACGACCTCCAACCCCCGTTCCTCCGCGCCCTCAGCCCACTCGGCGAGCTCGTCCGGGGTCCGGTGCGCGGACAGGACCCGCGTCTCGACCGACACGCCCAGCTCGCGGAGGGTCTGGACGGCGTGCTGCATCGTCTCCCAGTCGGACCTCGAGCCCATCACCACGCCCACGAGCGCGTCGGCCACTCCAGCTCCCCTTCCCAGGTCGGGCTCGGGAAGTGTAGACCGAGCGCGATCAGCCTTCCTCCCAGGGTGCGGTGCACACGTTCTTCACGTCGGCGTAGAAGTCGAAGCTCCACGCCCCGCCCTGACGGCCTACCCCCGAGTCGCGCGAGCCCCCGAACGGCACGCGCAGGTCCCGGACTTGACAGCAGTTGACCCAGACGGTCCCCCCAACCAGGCGGGCTGAGACCCTTCCGGCCCGCTCCGGGCTTCCCGTGTGGACGATCGCCCCCAGCCCGTGTTCGGTGCCGTTCGCCATCGCGACCGCCTCGTCCTCGTCCCCGAAGGGCTCCAGCGTGACGACCGGGCCGAGCACCTCCTGAGTGACGATCTCCGAATCGGGGGGTGCGTCCACGAGCAGCGTCGGTCGGTAGTACCAGCCGCCGAGTTCTTCGTTGGGGCAGCCGCCGATCAGGGCCCTCGCGCCGTCCGCCTTCGCCCGTTCGACGAACCTCGCGACGCGCTCGAAGTGCTCGTGCGTGATGAGCGGGCCGACGTCCGTCTCCTCGCGGCGCGGGTCGCCCTGACGCAGCGCCGACGCCCGCTCGAGGAAACGCCCGAGGAACGCGTCGTAGATCCCGGCTTCCACGAGCAGCCGCGTCGCGGCCGGGCACACGTGCCCCGCGTCTCGGAACTGGCTCACGGCCTGCTCGACGGCAGCATCCAGGTCGGCATCGTCGAAGACGACGAACGGGGACTTGCCGCTGAGCTCGAGCGAGACCGGCGTGAGGTTCCCGCCGGCGGCGGCGGCGACGAGTCGCCCGGTGGCCGTCGATCCGGTGAAGGCGACACGATCGACGTCGGGGTGCGCTACGAGCGCGGCTCCGACCTCCTCACCGATCCCTTGCACGACGTTGAGCACCCCGCCCGGCAGACCGGCCTCCCGAGCGATGTCGGCGAGCATCGAGGCCGTCAGCGGCGCGCGCTCGGACGGCTTGAGGACGACGGTGTTGCCCACGGCCAGCGCAGGCGCCACCCTCCAGGTCGCGAGCATGAGCGGAGCGTTCCAGGGCGTGACGACGACCGTCACACCGGCCGGATCCCAGGCGACCCGGTTCGTGTGGCCCTCCGTCTCCAGGTCGTCCTGGTGGAGCTGGAGCAGGCGGTCCGCGAAGAAGTGGAGGGTCGCTGCGACCCGAGGCACGACGCTGCGCCGTAGCGATCCCAGGAGCGATCCGTTGTCGGTGGTTTCGACCACGGCGAGCTCCGGCACGCGCGACTGGACGATGTCGCCCATCCGATGGAGGATCGTCGCGCGCTCCTCGGGCGGCGTGGCTCCCCAGACGCCGAACGCCTCCCGAGCCGATGCCACCGCGGCGGCGGCCTCGCTCTTTCCTCCCCGAGCGACCATCGCAAGCATCTCGTGATCGATGGGCGAGACGTCGAGGAACATGTCCTGCGATGGAACCCGGGAACCGCCGATCCAGTGATCGGCGGAGACCCTTATGCCCTCGATCGTCGATACGTTCGGCATGCTCGCGTGTCGGTCCGCCCACGAGGAACTGGCTTCCCCACCTCGCATCGCTGGGGGCCGAACCGTAGGTCCCGCGTCGGGCGGGTGTCAAACGATGCTCGAGGTCGGCGGCCGGCCTGCCGATCCACTGCTTGCGCGTCCAAGAGCCCCGCCCGGCGGTCTTACGTGCTTGGATAGGACCATGGAGGACGCTGCTCCGAAGATCGAGCGCGCGGACATCGAGGCGGCCTTCGGCCGCATAGCCCGGCGGATCCGGCGCACTCCCATCCTGGACCTCGGGCCCGGCGCGTTCGGGGTCTGCGCCCATCTCGAGCTGAAGCTCGAGCTCCTCCAGCACACGGGCTCGTTCAAGGTGCGAGGCGCGTTCAACAGGATCCTGTCCGCCGAGGTGCCGGGCGCTGGGGTAATAGCCGCCTCCGGCGGCAACTTCGGGCTGGCCGTCGCATACGCCGCCCGCGAGCTGGGGCACAAGGCCGAGATCTTCGTGCCCGAGACCTCCCCGGCCGCGAAGATCCGGCGGATCGGCTCCCTCGGGGCCGTCGTTCACGTCATCCCCGGCTACTACGAGGAGGCCTTCGAAGCGAGCCGCACGAGGGCAGAGGAAACCGGAGCCCTTGTCATGCACGCCTACGACCAGCCCGAGGTCGTCGCCGGCCAGGGGACGCTCGGCCTGGAGCTCTCCCAGCAAGTGCCGGGCGCCGACACGGTGCTCATCGCAGTGGGGGGCGGCGGACTGATCGGGGGTGTCGCTTCGTGGTTCGCCGGCGCCGTGCGAGTCGTCGGCGTGGAGCCGGATCGCTGTCCGACGCTGCATGCCGCCCTGGCCGCCGGTCATCCCATTGACGTGGACGTCGGCGGGATCGCTGCTGATTCGCTCGGTGCGAGCTGCGCGGGTGTGATCGGCTTCGCCGCCGCCGAGCGCTTCGTCGAACGGGTCGTCCTCGTGCCCGACGAGGCCATCCGCGATGCACAGCTACGTCTCTGGGAGGAGGTCCGGCTCATAGCGGAGGCCGGAGGGGTGACCAGCCTCGCCGCCCTGCTCTGCGGGGCCTACCGACCCGAGCCGAACGAGCGCGTCGTGGCGCTCGTGTGCGGGGCGAACACAGACCCGACCTCGCTGGCGCGCTGAGGCCCGCTAGCCGATCGGCGCGAGGAACACCGCGTAGCGGTCGATCTCGCCTCTCACCGCCGAGAAGAAGACACCCTGGATCTCCTTGGTGACCGGCCCGCGCATCCCCTCTCCCACCGTGCGGTCGTCCACCTCGCGGATCGGCGTGACCTCCGCCGCGGTGCCGGTGAAGAACGCCTCGTCGGCGTTGTAGAGGTCGGTGCGGGTCAGATTCCTCTCGCCGACCTCGTAGCCGAGCTCATGCGCTATCTCCATGACCGTCGCGCGAGTGATCCCATCCAGGCATCCGGCGGAGATCGGCGGAGTGAACAGGTCACCGTCCCTCACGACGAACACATTCTCTCCGGTCCCATCGGTGATGAAGCCGCCCTGGTTGAGCATGATCGCCTCGTCGTAGCCCGCCTTCAGGGACTCGACCTTTGCGAGCACGCCGTTGATGTACTGGCCCGTCGCCTTGGCCGCCGAGGGCAGCGAGTTCTGGTCGTTGCGCTTCCAGGAGGAGATCTTCACTCGCACACCACGCTCGAGCGCGTCCTCACCCAGATAGGCGCCCCACGGCCACACCGCGATCATCACGTTCACCGGAGCGTTCAGCGGGTTCACGCCCATCTCCCCGTAGCCCCGGAACACGAGGGGGCGGATGTAGCAGGCAGTGAGGTCGTTCGCCCGGATCGTCTCCTTGACCGCCTCGGCGAGCACCTCGTGCGGGAATGGGATATCCATGTAGTAGAGCTTCGTCGAGCGGAAGAGCCTCCTCAGGTGCTCGTCCAGGTGCCAGACGGCCGGTCCAAGCTTGGTCTCGTAGCAGCGGATCCCCTCGAACGCGCCGCTTCCGTAGTGCAGGGCATGGGACAGCACGTGGATCTTGGCGTCCGCCCAGTCGACGAGCTTTCCATCCATCCAGATCTTCTCGACGGGCGTGATCGGCATCGCGCTCTCCCTTCCAAGCTCACGCGGCTCCAACCGTGGGACCGGTCGCCCAAAGGATAGCCTGTGGCCGGGAGCGACAGCCCCGGTCTCTCCGAGGGCACTCTGCCCCTCGGGCCGCTAGTTCAGTGAGGGGTCGATCGGCATCAGGCGGAGAAGGTCGAACTCGCGGCCCTTGCGCCGCAGAACCTCCTCCCACAGGCGTTCCGGCTCGCGTGTGAAGACGTCCTCGGCCCGGGCGGGCTCTGGTATCCACGAACCCTCCTCGATCTCGGCGTCGAGCTGCCCGGCCTCCCATCCTGCGCACCCGGCAAAGACCCTGGCCTGCCGGATGTTGCCGAGGCGCTCGGGCCCCGCCTCGTCCGTCAGGAACCCGATCGAGTCGAAGGCAACGACGTCGATCTCGTCCCGTTCCGCAACCTCGGCCACCACGACCGCCTCTCGCGGCCGCACGGGCCCGCCGAAGAACAGCCGCTCCCTCGGATCGACGAGCCCTGCGAGCGGCGGAACGGCCTCCGCGACAGGGGTGTCCGTCGCCCTATTGAGCACCACACCCACCGCACCGTCCTCGTCGTGGTGGCCGATCAGCACGACGGTGCGCCGGAAGTTCGGGTCCCAAAGACCCGCTCCCGCGATCAGCAGCTTTCCGCGAAGGCTCTCCACCACCACATGATGCCGCGGATTCCTCGCCGCGACGGCACTCCTTCGAAACGCTAGTCGGGCAAGACGATGAAACGCGCGGTATCGGTGCCGATCGCCGTGGCGATCTGCTCGACGACTTCGGGCGTGACCGGGCTGTCGAGCGTGAGGCCCATCAGCGCCGTCGCGCCGGTTCGGCCGACGTCCATCGTTGCGATGTTCACGTTGTGCTCGCCCAGGATCGTCCCGGCCTTCCCGATCACGCCGGGTCGGTCGTCGTAGGTGAAGAACAGCATGTAGTGTGCGGCTGGCATCTCGAGGTCGTAGCCGAGCACCTGCATCACCCTTGGGTCGTTACGCTTGCCGACGAGCGTTCCGGCGACCGAGACCTCGCCGTCCTCAGTCGTTCCCCGAAGGGCGACGAGGTTCACGTAGTCGCTCGAGACCGCCGAACGCATCTCGGAGATCGCGATCCCCCTCTCGCGGGCGATGATCGGCGCGTTCACGTACGAGACCGGCTCGTGCACTACCCGGGAGAGCGCGCCCTTCACGATCGCCAGCGTGAGCGCCCGTGTGTCGACCTCGGCGATCCGGCCGAAGTACTGGCACTCGATCTCCTTGATCGCCGCCTTGGTCAGCCCCGTGAGCAGCACTCCGAGCTTCTCGGCGAGCGGGAGGAACGGCCGGGCGACCTCGGAGACCTCGGCGCCGGCCGACACGTTCACGGCGTAGGGCACAAACTCGCCGCGAAGGGCCAGGCTGACCATCTCGGCGATCGAGGTGCCGGCCTTGTCCTGAGCCTCAACTGTGGACGCGCCGAGGTGAGGAGTGACCACGACCTGGTCGAAGGCGAAGAGCGGGGACTCGGTCGTCGGCTCCTCCGCAAAGACGTCGAGGGCGGCGCCGGCCAACCGCCCGTCCTCGACCGCCTTCGCAAGGGCCGCTTCGTCGACGATGCCTCCGCGGGCAGTGTTGATCAGTCGCGCGCCCTCCTTGACCAGTCCCAGCTCACGCTCGCCGATCATCCCCTCCGTGTCGGCCGTGCGAGGGAGATGGATCGTGATGAAGTCCGACTGCACGAGGAGCGACTCGAGCGTGGGCGTCAGCTCCACGCCCATCTCCTTCGCTCGCTCCTTCGGAACGTAGGGGTCGAAGGCGATGACATGCATCCCGAATGCCGCACCCCGCAGCGCGACCATGGCGCCGACGCGACCGAGACCGACCACGCCCAGCGTCTTTCCCGCAAGCTCGACTCCCTGGTACTTGGATCGCTCCCAGGCACCTGCCTTCAAAGCCGCGTTCGCCTGCGGAACATTGCGGGCCTGCGCGAGCAGAAGCGCGATCGTGTGCTCCGCCGCCGAGAGTATGTTCGATTGCGGCGCGTTCACGACCATGACTCCGCGACGTGTTGCAGCCTCCACGTCTACGTTGTCGAGGCCGATCCCCGCCCGAGCCACCACCTTCAGGTTCTCGCCCGCCTCGATCACGTCCTTCGTGACCCTCGTCTGCGAACGGACGATGAGAGCGTCGTACGGCCCGATCTCAAGCGCGAGATCACCTTTGGCGAGCTGGGGACGGTAATCGACCTGGAAATCCTTGCGGAGCAGCTCGATGCCCAGCTCCGAGAGCTTCTCGGTCACGAGGACTCGCATCTCACTGCCCCCCGGCCGTCGCGAACACTTCCTGAGCGGCCGCCACCGCCGCACCCCGCTTCACCGCGTACCCCATGTCCTCCAAGGTCATCTCGACGGCCGCGAGCCCGGCCAGGATGTCGAGCTGCGAGTAGTAGCCGAGGTGCCCGATGCGGAAGACCTTCCCCTTCAGCGGGCCCTGACCCGGAGCGAGGATCACGCCATGGTCTCGGCGGCACTTTGCGACGAGCTCGTTGCCGTCGATGCCCTCCGGCGCCTTGATCGCCGTGACCGCCCATCCACGCTCGGGGTGGTCGCCGAACAGTTCCAGGCCGAGCGCCTGAACGGCCGCCTTCACTCCGCGCGACAGCAGCTCATGGCGCCTCAACGTCCCCTCCACCCCGTCCTGGAGGTAGAGATCGAGAGCCGCCCGGAGCCCCTGCATGATTGAGATGGCGGGCGTGAACGGATTCTCGGGGTTCTTGCGCTCGTAGGCCTCCTTGTAGAGCCCGTAGTCGAAGTAGAAGCGCGGATTCTCCGCGGTCTCGTTCGCCTTCCACGCTGCCTCGGAGATGGCGACGAAGGCGAGTCCGGGTGTCGCCGACAGTGCCTTCTGCGAGCCGCTGATGGCCACATCTATCCCCCACCCGTCGCAGTCGAACGGCACGGCGCCGAGCGATGACACGGCATCCACGGCGATCAGCGCCCCGGCGGCCTTAGCGGCCTTGCCGACCGCCTCCACGTCGTGGATGACGCCGGTCGACGTCTCGCTGTGCTGGATGAGCACGCCCTTCGTCGGCGCCTCGGCGAGGGCCGCTTCAACGTCGGCGGGGTCGACGGCCCGACCCCACTCGTAGTCGACTCTGCGCAGGTCGAGCCGGTAAGCCTTGGCGATCTTCGCGAACCGCTCACCGAAGTACCCAGCAACAGGAACGACAACGCGGTCCCCCGGCGAGAAGAGGTTGGCGACGGCGGACTCGAGGCCGCCGGTCCCGGACGAGGCAAAGATCACCACGTCGTTGTCCGTCCTGAAGAGCCGCTTCAAGTCCTCGGTGACCCCGCGAAGCAGGCTTCCGTATCCGGGACCGCGGTGGTAGACGAGCGGGCTTCCCTGCGCGAGGAACACCTGGGGGGGGACCGGGGTGGGTCCGGGGGCGAGGATGATCTCGGGCCTGTCCATCGCTCCTCCTTTCCGGGTGCTCCAGAGCGGACCTCGCGCTGGTCGCAAGAGAGTACCATCTGGTTTCTCGCGCTCTGGGCCCCGTAGCGAGCCGCCCGACGACCTCAACGAGCCGTCCGACGACCTGCCTCCCAGGGACAATCCAGTGAGGGCAGGCCGTCAACCAGCCAGGGTCCGCAGATCGAACTCCGGATCGGCCAGGAGGTCAGGGTCTGGACGCGCCTTCGCCTTGATGAGCGGCATCGAGCGGCGCACGTCGCGTTTCCAGTTCATCGAGAACGCAGACAGCAACACGCCATCCTTCAGGAAGAAGACCGCGAAGCTCCGTTCCTTCACGCTGCCCCGGAACACCATCTCATCCCACGTGGCCGCGAACCCGGACATCTGGATCTGGGCGTCGTACTGGTCCGACCAGAACCAGTGGGGGTCGTCGAAGACCTCGCCCTTGCCCAGCATGTTGTGAGCGGCGGCCGCGCCCATCTTGACCGCGTTGTCGTAGTGCTCGACCCGGATCGAGCCGAACAGGGGATGGTCGTGGCGGGCAACGTCGCCGGCGGCGAATACGCCCGGCATGCTCGTCGCGAGCTTCGAGTCGACGAGAATCCCGTCGTCGACCGCGATCCCTGTTCCCCGTGTAACGTCGGTCACCGCCTCGACGCCGAGTCCGACGACCGCGAAGTCCGCTTCGACCCGGTGACCCCTCTCCGTGACGACCGCCTCGAACGCGCCGCCGCCCTCGAAGCGCTCGGCGGTGTCCCCGAGGATCATCTCGACCCCGTGGTCCCGGTGGAGGCCTTCGAGCACCCGCCCGAGCTCGATTCCCAGGACCTGCTGGAGCGGTGTCTCGGCGAGCTCAACCACCGTGACGTCCAGACCGAGCTGCCGGAGTGAGGCCGCCACCTCGCAACCGATGAACCCTGCACCCACCACGACGGCCTTGTGAGCGCCTGCCGCCGCCTCCCTGATCCGGTCGGCGTCGGCCACGTTCCGCAGCTCGAACACCCCTGGCAGGTCGAGGCCGGCCAGCGGGAAGCGACGATTGCGGCTGCCGGTAGCTATGAGGACTGCGTCGTAGGGGATCTGTTCCCCGCTCGCCAGCACGACGGACCGGTTCGTCGTCTCGATGCGGTCGACGCGCTCGCCGAACCTAGTCTCGATCCCGCTCTCGTCCCAGTAGCCCGGCGGCCTGATGTAGGCACGATCCAGCGGCTGGTCGCCGCGCAGGTACTCCTTGGACAGGGGCGCACGCTCGTAGGGCGGGTGGGACTCTTCGCCGATCAGGACGAGACGGCCGTCGAACCCTTCCTCTCGGAGCGTCGCGACGGCGGTCCCCCCTGCGAGGTTCGCACCGACGGCAACGAACGTTGGCATCGGTCGTTCGAACCCCGTGCGGCCAGGAGCTATTCCAGGAAGACTTGGAGCTCGCCGCCCTCATCGCGGACGTCGAAGACGTCGATGGGCTCGACGGCGGGGCCTTCCACGACCTCACCGCTCAGGATGTCGAACTGGCTCCCGTGGCAGGGACACTCGACCACCGTACCGTCGACCTCTCCTTCGGAGAGCGAACACTGCCGGTGCGGGCAGACGTCGTCGAAGGCGTGCAGGTCTCCGCCGACGTTCGCGACGGCGACCATCCGAGCTCCGACGGTGTAGGAGCTCATCTCACCGTCGGTGATCTCGCCGGACTCCGCGACCTTCACCCAGTCCGCCATGACCCTCAGTCCCTCCTCCTCATCGATGGCTCGCAGAGACTTCGCCCAAGCATAGGCGAACCGCGGTCTTTGCCGAACAGGGCCCGTTCGATCGTCACTGTGCGTCCTTGCGGTGCTCCTCGATCAACGGGGGCGCCATGTACCCGAGCCCCACGACGACGTACAGGCCGAACAGGATCAGGAACGCGTCGTGGAACTTGATGTTCAGCATGGCTGGGAGCAGCGCCCCGGCCACCCACGCAAGCTGGAATATCACCTCGTA
>JBFMCN010000012.1:0-3525 GCA_040754475.1 Actinomycetota bacterium
GGCATGAGCGACCGGTCGAAGATCGAGTGGACCGACGCCTCGTGGAACCCGGCCACGGGCTGCGTCGAAGTCTCGGAGGGTTGCGATCACTGCTACGCGCGCACGTTCGCCGAGCGCTTCCGCGGCGTCCACGATCACCCCTACGAGCAAGGGTTCGATCCCAAGGTCTGGCCTGAGCGCCTCGAGCAGCCGCTCCGGTGGAAGAAGCCGCGAACGATCTTCGTGAACTCGATGTCGGACCTCTTCCAGGATGCTGTTCCCGACAGGTTCATCATGAACGTGTTCACGGTGATGTCTGCGGCGCGTCATCACGTCTTTCAGGTGTTGACGAAGAGGCCCGGCCGAATGGCCTCACTCCTCCGCTCTGCGTGGTGGGAGGACAACATCACGGCGATGACTGACGATCCGCGGCCGCTCCCGAATGTATGGCTCGGCACCTCGGTCGAGAACCAGAAATGGGCCGGCGTGCGAATCCCGAGACTCCTCGAGACGCCGGCGGCCGTCAGGTTCCTGTCGTGCGAACCATTGCTGGGGCCGATCGACCTGCGCCTCGCGACGGCGCACGCGTGCACAGACCCGCGACTTGCTGCGAGACAAGAGCGGTTCGACGCCAGGGACCGGGCGCATCTGTCGGTCACGTCGCAACAAGAGATCGGCTGGGTGATCGTCGGTGGCGAATCCGGCCCGGGCGCTAGAGCGATGCACCCCGACTGGGCTCGCGACCTCCGTGACCAATGCAACGCCGCGGGCGTGCCATTCTTCTTCAAGCAGTGGGGGGGCCGAACCCCGAGGGCTGGAGGCCGCGAGCTCGACGGCCGCACTTGGGACGAGATGCCCGCCTCAGAAGAGCGTGATCTCCTCCGGAGCGTTGTGGGGTAGCACAGCATCACGGTACGCCTCGTCCATCAATCGCGGAGCGTCCGGGTGATCGGTTGCGTGGATCATGTAGTAGACGAGTCGGCCGCCTCCCCTGCGCTCGTAGATCGCGTACGGATTCACGAACGTGTACCCGAGCTCGTCGACGAACCGGCGAGTCATGATGTCGGCCCGCTGCGGGCTCCTCATCCTCACAATCTCGTAGGACCCAGGCCCACCCCACCACGCCGCGAGCCGAGGCGGACGCGATCCCCCCGCTGCTCGCCCAAGCCACCAGTCGGCAAGGAAGTAGAAGAGCTCGATTTTGTAGGCGCGCTCGACACGCCGGTAATTCGCGAGCAGCTCGACGGTGCGCCAGTGGCACTCGAACGTTCGCTGGTCGAGCAGCGCGAACGTCGCCTCGGCGTCGTCGATCATGTCTGGCCTTAGGATCTCCCGCACTCGGTTGTTGAAGTCGCCCTGGTACACGATGATCTCGCGCTCCGGATGGGCCTTCTCGGCCCGGAGTGCGTCGAGCGCGTCCACTGATCGCGGGTTCAGCTCGAACAAATGGTAGTGCCGGATCCACGGCGGCTGGTGCTTGCGCTCGATCACCAACCTCGCCGCGCATACCTCGGGGTGTCGGAGGTCTTGGGGCCCCGCGAAGCCGTCGATGTACGTCCCGTGCTTCGTCACCAGCACGAATCGGTAGAGATACTCAGCGATCAGGCGGGCCTTGTTGCCGGTCCAAAGGCGAGCTCCTGGCAGCTCCTTCCGCTTCGCCTTCTTCCGCGCCTCTCCACCGGGTATCTCGAAGAGGGGGACCTCTTTCCACCTCATTGGGCGATTCTGTCTTGTCAGCGGCCAGCGGCAAGCACCCCGCCCTTCCCTTTCCGGTAGAAGTCATCGCTGTTCTCAGACAATGCTGTTCACCGCTGATCCTCACAAGCGGTGTCCATCAATGCTTGGTTGAACCGCTGACCGTCACAAGCGGTGCTCCAAACAGCTTGCAGGCTCGGTCAGCCCACGCCCGTGCAACGTCCTCGGAGGCTGGGGGACCGTAACCTACCGTGAGAGAGCCAGGACGGGGAGTGTGATGCGATGAGCGGCCTAACGGGCGGCGGACTCCAAGACGCGGCGGCTCCGGGCTGGCCGGCCCGCGGCGGGCCCCAGGATCTGTTCTACGCACGGGGTACGACGGACGAGTTCCCCCGGATCGTCCGTGGCGAGGGCGTCCATCTCTGGGACGACGCGGGCAACCGCTACCTGGACGTGGCCTCCGGCGCGTTCCTGTCGAACATCGGACAGGGCAACGACCGCGTGCTCCGCGCAATGTACGAGCAGGGCCGGCGCTTCACCTACTCGTTCGTGCGCAACACCCGGCACGAGGCGAACATCGCTCTCAGCGACCGGCTCGTGCGGTTCGCCGGACCCGGGTTCGACCGCGTGCATCTGTCCTCCGGGGGCTCGGAGGCGATCGAGGCGGCGATCATGATCCTCCGGCAGCACGCCGTTGCGACCGGTCAGCCGCGCCGCCACCGGGTGATCACGCTGATGCCGAGCTACCACGGGGGCACCCTCGCCACGATCGGCATGACCGGCGACCGGGCGGCCGAGATCTACGGACCTATGACCGTGTTCTCCGAGAAGGTGCCGGCACCCCTCACGTGCCGGTCGCCGAGCCCCGAGGCCGCCGCCCGGTCGAGCATCCAGGCGCTCGAGGAGACGATCCAGCGCGTGGGATCCGAAACCGTGCTTGCGCTGCTCTGCGAGCCGGTCGGCGGTCAGGCGAGCGGCGCCAACGTGCCTCATCCCTGGTTCTTCGAACGGGCGCGCCAGATCTGCACGGAGCACGGCATCCACCTCGTCTTCGACGAGGTGGTCTCGGCGTTCCGCACAGGGCGATTCCTCGCGGCACACCACCAGCCCGCCGCTATGCCCGACGTGGTGGTGCTGGCCAAGGGCCTCGGCGCGGGCTACGCGCCGCTCGGCGCGCTGCTCACCCCGGCTCGGATCGCCGACGAGCTCGCGGACCGGTCCGGCTTTCATGTCGCCCACTCCGCGGACGCCAACCCGATCGCCTGCGCAGCAGGAAGCGCGGTCCTCGACGAGATCGAAGACCGTGGGCTGCTGGAACGCGCCGGCACCGCCGGCGCCCCGCTGCGCGCCGGCCTCGAGCGGCTTGCCGCTCGCTCGCCTCTCGTCGGGGAGGTCCGAGGGCTCGGCCTGCTGCTCGCGATCGAGCTCGTCGCCGACAAACGAACCATGCGACCGTTCGGAGCCGACGTGGACCCGGCCGACCGGCTCCGGCACCACGCCGCGCGCCACGGCCTCCTCGTGTACTCGCGCCGCCAGAACGCCGGCGAGTTCGGGGACTGGCTGCTGATCACTCCACCACTGGTCATCACCGACGACGAGGTCGACGAGCTGGTCGACCGGCTCGGGCGCGCCGTCGACGACGCGACGGAGGACCTCCTGGGATGAGCTGAGAGGTTCGCCAAGCCCGACACCGGCCCGCCGGGATCACGCTCGCGCTCATCGGGGTGGCGGAATCTCGCCTACGTGGTCGCGGCACTGCGCGCTCGGTCGGCCCGTCCTTCTCATCCCGCTGGCGACTTCCGGTTCCGAGGACGCGGCCAACGAGGAAGTAGAGGGGGCGAGAACTGCATG
>JBFMCN010000013.1:0-6527 GCA_040754475.1 Actinomycetota bacterium
TCCCCGGGATCGGCAGGATGAAGTGCATGATCCGGGGGCCCAGGTCTCGGGCCGGGTTCATCGCATACCCCGTAGGTCCACCGAGCGACAGGCCTAGGGAGAGGACCAACAGGCCCCAGAACAGAGCTCCGAAGTTGCCTGCCCACTCGTTCTGCCCGATCGACAGACCGCAGAACAGCAGCATGAAGGTCGCGATGACCTCGGTGACGAAGTTCAGCGGGTAGTTGCGGATCGCCGGGCCGGTCGAGTGAACGGCCAGCTTAAGGCCCGGGTCCTCCGTCTCCGCCCAGTGCGGCATGTACGCCAAGAACACGAGTGTCGCCCCGATCATCGCGCCCAGGAACTCGCCGGCGACGACCTGTGGGACGTCTTCCCACTCGAACAGGTCGGCCGCCGCGAGGCCAATGGTGACGGCCGGGTTCAGGTGGGCGACGCCGTCCGTGCAGGCGATGCTCGTCAGGATGCCGAACGTCACCGCCATGCCCCACGCCCAGGTGATGACGATCCATCCGCCGTTCTGGGCCTTGGACTTGTTGAGGAGCACGCCAGCGACCACCCCATCACCCAGAAGGATCAGGGTGCCGGTACCAACCACTTCTCCGAGGAACATTTCGGTAACCACCCCCTTGTTTCGAACCACCAGTCGTGAGAATCCGGGCGTCTTGGCCCGAGCAGGTAGGACCCCGCGCTCACCCCCTTTCTGCCTCCGCGACCCCCAAGATGGCGGCGGCCGCTTTGTGCCTCCGCAATCAGCGGGAGGGCAGCGCCCAGTAGCAAATGGTGTTCGGCGGGAATTGTCAAATCGCCTAATCTGCGGTGGCGGCCCCGGATGCCCGCCCGGTGCTGCGGCCCCGCCCATAATGACCGCATGTCGCCGCGGCGAGCCCTCTTGCTGGCGATCGGCGTGGTCGCGATCTCGTTCGCGTCGATCCTCATCCGACGTACCGAGGCGCCGGCCTTGGCCATTGCCCTGTATCGGGATGTGATCGCTGCTGCGATCGTCCTGCCGTTCGTGCTGGTCCGGTGCCGGGACGAGCTGCGGTCGCTTCGGGCTCGTGAGTGGGGAGTCGCCGTCTTCGCGGGAGCGCTGCTCGCCCTGCACTTCTCCCTTTGGATTCCATCGCTTTCGTATACGACGATTGCGGCAAGCACTGTGCTCGTGACATCCCATCCGATATGGGTCGTGCTCGTCGGGCGGGCGCTCGGAGAGCCGACCTCCAAGCGAGTGTGGAGCGGGATCGCGCTGTCGCTTGCAGGGGTGGCCCTGATCTCCGGCGGGGACTTCGGCCTCTCCGGGCGGGCCGCCTTCGGTGATCTCCTGGCCCTCCTCGGAGCGGTCGCGGCCGCCGGTTACTACGTCTCGGGCAGGAGCCTTCGCCGGAGCGTGTCCCTGCTCGCGTACGTGGGGATCGTCTACACGACGTGCGCCTTGGTGCTCGCCGGCGGGATGATTGTCACGGGAACGGCCTTCTCGGGGTTCGGCAAGGGGGCGTGGCTCATGTTTGCCCTGATGGCACTGGGTCCCCAGATCCTGGGGCACACGGTCTTCAACTACCTCCTGCGGGACGTGGAGACCGTCGTGGTCTCGATCGCGATCACCGGTGAGCCGGTCGGGGCGACGCTGCTCGCGCTGGCCTTCTTCGGAGAGGTGCCGGGTTGGACCGCCTTCGTGGGGGGCGCGCTCGTTCTCGCAGGCATCTACGTGACCATCGTGGCGCAAGCCCGGCGAGCGGCGACGTCCGCGAGCTGAGTAGGCGGCGGCGTCGCCAACGGCCGAGCTGGGCGTGTAGCGGGCCGAACCAGGCGAGACACGAGTCGTCCAGCGGCATGGACGACTGTGAGGGCGCCTGGGACGATCACTTCCATGGCAGGCATCGACCTTCACGCGCATACGAACCGCTCGGACGGGACGTTCACGCCACGGGAGGTCGTGCGGCTCGCGGCCGAGCGGGGTCTGGAGGTCGTGGCGATCACCGACCACGACACCGTGGAGGGTCTCGATGAGGCGGCCATGGCTGGGAGCGAGCTTGGGGTCGAGGTCGTCCCGGGTGTCGAGCTCTCCGCGGAGTACCTGGGAACGAGCGTCCACGTGCTGTGCTACTGGATGGATCCTGAGAACCGGGAGTTCCGGGCCGAGCTTCGGCGCCTGCTCGACAGCCGACTCCGCCGGGGCGAGCTGATGGTCGAGAGGCTCAGGGCCCTGGGCCATCCCATCTCGTTCGACCGCGTTCGGGAGATCGCCGGAGGGGGGAACGTGGTGCGGCCACACGTCGCGCAGGCGATGGTCGAGGCCGGCGTCGTGGCGACGGAGCAGGAGGCGTTCGACCGCTTCATCTCGGACGGCGGGCCGGCCCACGTTCCCAAGCACGCGCTTGATCCGGTCGACGCGGTTGGGCTCATCCGGCGAGCAGGCGGGGTCTGCGTCCTCGCTCACCCTGGGATGTGGGGTGTCCAGTCCTCCGTGCCGGACGATCTGATCGAGGCGATGGCGGGGGCGGGCATGGGAGGCCTGGAGGTCGACCACCCCGACCACGCGCCGGAGCAGCGCGCGTACTACGGAGGGGTTGCGGATCGACTGGGGCTGGTTCGAACCGGGGGCTCCGACTGTCATGGGACCAGGCACGACCCGGTTCGCCTTGGAACCGCGCTGACGGACCCCGAACGGTTCGCGGCGCTCCGCGCCCTCGCTCGCCGCTAGGCGGCGCGCCCGGCGACTCCCGCTTGGCCGGTCTCCCGTACGATGCCCCGTGTGGGGGATCGGCTCAAAGTGGTGTTCTTCGACGTCGGGGGCGTCCTCTATCGGGACGAGGGTTACATGAACGCCCTCCGCCGCGCGCTGCAGGACCTTGGAGCGGCCTTCACCGACGCCGAGTTCGACGAGGAATACGAGAGCTGCCGCAGGGACCAGTCGGGATCGTTCCGCGCGCGGCTCGCGAGGCGGTTCCTCGGCCCCGAGCCCGACCTCCGCGCGGTCGAGGTCGCCGCCGAACGATGGTGGCGGTACGGTCCCGAGGACCTTCAGCCGGACGCGCTTCCGACCCTTAGGGGCCTGTCGGGCCGCTACAGGCTCGGTCTCGTCGCCAATCAGCCGAGCACGGTCCGCGAGGCCCTACTGCGGGATGGCCTGGACCCGTTCTTCGAGTTCCGCGCGATCTCCGGGGATCTGGGCGTCCAGAAACCGGACCTGCGGATCTTCGGGCATGCGCTTGCGGCGGCGGGTATCGACGCCGACGGCGCGGCGATGATCGGCGACCGCCTCGACCACGATGTTCGCCCGGCAAGGGCCGCGGGCCTGCGCGCCGTGTGGGTGCTCCGCGGTGAGGCGCCTGACGATCCGACTCCGGAGCAGCTCGCGGAGGCTGACGCAGCTGTGGGTTCACTGTGGGAGCTGCCGGAGGTCCTGGAGGGGCTGTAGGGGGCAGTCCGCGGAGATCCAATCTGCTGGCGGTCAGTCGGTCCTGCTAGTGGTCGCTTCTGCCCGTGAAGTTGAACTCCTCGATCTTCAGGGCCGGCACCCGGGAGGCCGAGAAGAAGAACTCGCTTGCGAGTTCGGTCTCGCGCCCGACCATGGTGGTGTTCGCGAGCGCGTCGAGGATGGACTGCGTGAAACGGAGGTTCTTCACGGGCTGCTTGATCTCGCCACCCTCGATCAGGAACGTACCGTCGCGGGTCATGCCGGTGATCGTGGACTCGACCGGGTGAAGGACGTTCGAGTAGTGGAAGCGGGAGACCAGCAGCCCGTGCTCCGTGGAGGAGATCATGTCTTCGAGCGAGGCGTCGCCGGGGGCCAGGAACAGGTTGAGGGGGAACGGTCCGTCGGGGTTCGGGGGTGGGAGCGCATGCCCGGTACTCCGTCTGCCTGCCTGCTTGGCGCTCCGCAGGTCGTAGACGGGGCCAACGAAGATGCCGTCCGTGATCAGCTCCACGCGTTGCCTCGGCACGCCCTCGAAGTCGAACGGGATGGCGAGCGTGAGTGGAGAGGTCGCATCGTCGTAGATCGAGACCCCCGGCGCAGCGACCTGCCTTCCTTCCTTGCCGGCGAGGCACGAGCGGCCCTCCAGAAGCGATCGGCCGCCGAACCCGATCCAAGCGAGGAAACCGACCGGTGTGGAGACCGCCGACGGCTCGAGGACCACGGTGTAGCGGCCTGGAGGAAGGTCACGGGCGCCTTGGGAAGCGCGGGCCTTGGACCCCGCTCGCTGGCCTACCTTCTCGGGGTCGATGTCCTCCAGGCTGGCGGCGAAGACCTCGGCGAAGCCGCTGCCGCCCTCGCCCCCGGTGACGACGGTCGTGAGGGATGCCTGGGACGACCGATTCCAGCAGAACTGGCCCTCCGTGTTCGCGACCGCCGTCTCAACGGCCGACGTCTCGAAGGCGCCGGCCGCCTCGAACCCGACGGCGCATTGGGCGACCAGCGTGGCGACTCCGTCGGCGCGCATGTCCGGGGTGGCGGAGGCCGTGACTTCGTCGAACCCATCTCGCTCGGGGACCGGTTGTGGCGGCGCAAGGCCGGGGAAGAAGGGATCCGGGGCGGCCACGTCGGCTATCTCCCTCGCGCCGAGCGCCGCGTGGCGCGCGCCCTCCTTCGTGAAGTCGTTCGTGGCGGCGATGCCGATCCTGCCACCCTTCACCACACGTACCCGAACGATCGTGTCCTCGCGCCACGTGCTCTGATGGATGGACGAGGACGCGAAGCGCGTCAGCCCACCCCACTCGTGCATGAGCAGCACCTCGACCCCGTCGGCGCCGGGGAGATCCAGCGCCGGCTGTGCCACGCCGCGAACCTCGTCGGGCCCGAAGGCGCTGGGCACTAGCGAACCCCCACTTGCACGCCCCGGAACCGCGCCGGCGACGCGCCGTGACCGACGCGCGCGACCTGACCGGGCTGCCCTTTGCCGCAGTTGGGCGTCCCCCAGAGCGTCCAGTCCTCCCGGCCGCCCACCGCGTCGCAGGACCGCCAGAACTCGGTGGTGATGCCGGTGTAGTTCGGGTTCCGGTACATCTCCGTCAGTCTGCCGTTCTTGATGCGCCACGCGATCTCGCACCCGAACTGGAAGTTCACGCGCCTGTCGTCGATCGACCAGGACTGGTTCGTGGCCATGAAGATGCCGTCCTTCGTGTCCCCGATGAGGTCGGCGAGCGTGCCCTCGCGGGGCTCTATCGAGATGTTCGTCATCCGGATCAGCGGCAGGTTCTGCCAACCGTCGGCCCGCATCGCGCCACTCGAGGTCTGACCGACCGCCCCCGCCGTCTCGCGGGAGGAGATGAAGTTCTCGAAGATCCCATCGACGATGATCGGGATGCGCTGCGCTGGCACGCCCTCGTCGTCCCATTCGAACGTCCCCAGGCCCCCGGGGAGGGTGGCGTCGGCCGTTATCGAGACGAGGTCGCTCGCGTAGCGGAGCTTCCCTCGGTCTTCCAGCGTCAGGAAGGAAGACCCCGCGTACGCCTCCTCCATGCCGAGCACCCTGTCGAGTTCGATCGCGTGGCCTATCGACTCGTGTACCTGCAACTCGACCTGCCCGGAGTCCAGAACGAGCACCGTGACCTCCGTAGGGCATTCCTTGGCCGACAGCAGCTCGGTCGCCTCCGTCGCGGTGCGCTCGGCTTCCTCAACGAGCCCAAGGGACCGGACGTGCTCCCAGCCGGCCGCCGCGATATGCCCACGGAACGAGTTCGGGAAGGAGCGCCGCTGCATCTCGCCCTCGACGATGGCTGTTGCCTCGATGCCGGCGCCGGAATGGACGATCGCCTGCTCGATCGAAGAGCCTTCGCTCGAGGCGAACCAGGTCCGTCTCCGGAATAGGTCGACGCCTCCCTGCGCGTACGTCAAACCCTTCACCCGCTGCATACGGCTGGTTGCCTCCATCAGGAGCGCCACCTTCCCTTCCAGCGGAACGTTGAAGGGATCCTCGCGCACGGGGCTTTCCCATCGGCCAGCCACCGGCTCCCCCGGCGCCAGTGACGCAGGTTCGTGGGGTAGGCGGGAAGCGGCACGTGCGATGGCCACAGCCTGCTGGGCCGTCCGAGCGATCTCGGCGTCCTCCTTGCGCGCGGTCGCGGCAAAGCCCCAGCAGCCGTCCACCAGGACGCGTATGCCTATGCCCTCGGACGCGGAGCGGTCGATCCCCTCCATCTCCTGGTTGCGAACGGTGAGGGATTCCGAGTCCTCGTGGACGACGCGCGCGTCCGCGTACCCGGCCCCGGCCGCCTTTGCGGCCTCGACCGCCTGCATCGCTGCGTCGAGCAAGCCTATGCGACCTCCGCACGTCCCCGGCCGGACTCCGTCGCGGGACCGGGGCCGGAAGCCTACCCGAGACCGCGGGTACCGGCACCGGCGGCCGACGGACGAAGCCTCCGTCCTCGCTCTCAGGTTCCGGTGCCGCCCAAGAGGTCCCCAATCTTGACGGTTTCATGCAGACTATGCATAATCATTCATCCCATGCGAGAGACACCCGTATCGGTTGCCGTGCTCGGCGCCTCGGGCTACACGGGAGGGGAGCTGGTGAGGCTGCTGCTGGCCCACC
>JBFMCN010000014.1:0-2608 GCA_040754475.1 Actinomycetota bacterium
GATCCCGCTGCTGGAGCGGGATCGCGGGATGGGCCGTGCTGGGCTCGAACCAGCGACCCCCAGCTTGTCGAGCTGGTGCTCTCCCAACTGAGCTAACGGCCCGTCGGCGAGGCGAGCATAGCAGCGGTCCGGCGCTCTCCCGCGGCCTCGCCGGCTGCTTGCCCGCGCTTCGCGCGCATGGTCTCCACGAACGCCTCGCGGCTGGTGTAGCGCGGGTTCCAGCCCAGCGTCTGCTTGAGCTTCTCGTTCGACGCCACCCAGGGATGGAGCAGGAAGTGGAGGTTGCCGGGCGGGGCCTCGCTCTGCCCCACCCGCCACATGAACGCGCCGATCCGGCGAGCCACCGGCAGGGGCAGCCTGCGCACCTTCACGCCGGCGATCTCGGCGGTCTCGCGCCAGGTGACGGTGCCGTCGCCGGTGACGTTGAAGGCACCGCCGTGGCGGCCGGCGAGCAGACCGACGAGGGCCTCCACCACGTCGTCCTCGTGCACGAACTGCACCGGCGTGTCCATCCCGCCGACGTCGGGGAGGAACGGAGCGTCGGTCCAGCTGCGCGAGATGTAGTTGTCCACGTTGGGACCGAACACGATGCAGGGGCGCAGGATCGTCATCGTGCGATCGGGATGGCGCAGCGCCCAGAGCTGGCAGAGGCGATCCGACTCGGTCTTGTCCCGCGCATACTCGAAGTCCGCGACCCCCCGCACGGGGTCGTCCTCGGTGAGGGGCACGGGGTTGTCGGGGAACGCGCCGTATGCCGTCGTGGACGAGGTCACGAGCACATGCTCCACCCCGGTCGCCGACGCCGCCTCGAGCACGTTGTGCGTGCCGTTGACGTCGATGTCGTACATCGTGCGCTCGTCGCGCATCGGGTTGAGGATGAAGGCCAGGTGGACGAGCGCGTCCGGGCGCTCGCGCTCGAGGATCTCGCGCGCGCGAGCGGCATCGCGGACATCGAGCTCCTGGTACTCGGCCTTGGGGCGGAAGGAGGCAGGCGGGCGGACGTCACAGATCACGATGCGCTCGGTGTCCTCGCGCTCGGACAGACGGTCCACGAGCCTGCTGCCGATGTACCCGGAGCCGCCGGTGATCACGTAGCGCATACATCTCCCCTCGAATCTGGCTGGCCGGCCAGGATCCTACGATGCCCCGGATGACCGCGCTGCTCGTGTGCCTCGCCGGGGCTGCCGGCGCCCTGTCGCGCTACGGGATCGGCCTGGCGGCGGGGGCCTCGGGCCTGACCTGGGCGACCTTCGGGATCAACGTCGCCGGGTCCTTCGCGCTCGGACTCCTGCTCCCCTTTGCCGACGGCCTCTCGCCCGAGGTCCGCACCGCTCTCGCCGTCGGCTTCCTCGGCTCCTTCACGACCTTCTCCACGTTCTCGGTGGACGGCTTCCTCTTCCTCGACTCGGGCCGCGCCGGGTTGGCGGCGGTGTATCTGGCCGGGTCGGTCGCGGCCGGCGTGGCAGCCGCCTTTGCCGGATATGAGCTCGGGCGCGCGCTGAACTAGCGGAGCGTGGCGGGCAGGCCAATCGAGGAAGACGAGGTCGTCCGGGTCGGTGAAGCGGTCGCGGCGTGAGAGCCGGTCAAGGACGGCCAGGACCTTGTCTACCATCTGCTCGCTGCGCGCCCTTGTCGCTCTTTGGGCGTCAGGACCTCATTCGCCGTCGGTCGTAGCTGTCACGCACTGGACGCCCTGCGATGGCGCCTGCATCTCACCTCGTGACTGGCGACTCCGGCGGCACGGTGAAGGCCAGCACTCCGAACCGCGGCGGGGCCGCGGGCTCGATGCCGCGTCTCCACGCGATCTATGCTCAGCAGCGCCCCCGCGTCGGTGCGTCGGTTAGGTTCGGCGCTGCAGTGGGGGGCAAAACGAACCAATGCGGAACGGACGGGAACCGATCGTCTCCGTCCGACTGGCGCGCGTGCTTTACGTCGCGGTCGCCTGCCTTACCACCGCGCTCCTCGTCATCGACGTAACGGAGGTCTTCGGGTGGGAGGTTGAGGAGACGGCGGTAGGCCTACTCGGGCTGCTGCTCGTCTTGCCCGCTCTCGAGCAGCTTCGGCGACTCCGCATTGGCAACGTGGAACTTGAGCTCGCTGAGATCGAACAACGAATCGAGGGCGTCGACGAGCGCCTCAAACAAGAGGTTGCAACCCTCGCTGGAGAAATGCGCGACGAGGTCGGCCCCGAAGTTGGGTTCAGGGTGGCTGCGCCGGAAATCGCACCGGGAGGGCCTCTCTCCAACCTAGATCGGATCGTTTGGGTCGACGATCGACCAGAGAACAACGAGCCCTTCATCGACGAGCTCCGGGAGCGTTACGAAGTCGAGCTTGCGACCACGACCGACCGAGGCCTGGCCCTCACCGAAGCAGGGCCGCACCGAACGTTGGTCATCTCGGACGCCGTTCGAACCGAGAACGGTCAGTTGAAGTATGGGGCCGGGCGACTTCTCACGGCGCAAGTGAAAGCTGACCACCCGGAGGTTCCAGTCCTGATCTTCGCCGGTCCCGACACTGTTCTGCATCACAGCCAGGAGCTCTACGACGCCGGAGCGCAGCTCGTGACGAGTAGCTTCCTGGCACTGTCGAGAGAGATCCGACGGACGAC
>JBFMCN010000015.1:0-17350 GCA_040754475.1 Actinomycetota bacterium
GAAGGTAGCGTCCATGGGCATCCTCGATCCCTTCCGCCGGTTCCTCCACCGCCTGGCGGAGAGCGACGAGGAGCGCCTTTCGGCCGAGATCGAGCGGTGGGCCGCGCAGATCCCCGGCACCGTCCGTATCGCTTCGGTCACGGCTCGCGACCATGTGAAGGTCGCCGGCGTTGTCAAGCGGATCACCGTCCGTCCAGTCGCGGGCTTCGAGTCGCTGGAGGCGCTGCTGTCGGACGGCACCGGCGAGATGTCGGTCGTCTGGATGGGGCGGCGAACGATCCCCGGGCTCACGCTCGGCACGCGGCTCGTCGTCGACGGGATGGTCGGCGAGCAGCGCCAGGGCCTGCGGATGGTCAACCCCGTCTTCGAGTTCGCCGCGTAGGGGGCGGCCCGTGAGGGCTACTCGTCGAGCGGCGCGCTGGCGGGCTCGCTCTCTCCCAGGATCGTGTTCCGCAGCGCGACCTCGGACTCGCGCGACGTTAGCGCGAGGATCTCGTCGCCCGCCGCGATGGCCGACTCCGGCTGCGGGATCACCACGTGGCCCTCCCGGAGCAAGGCAAGTATCGCGGCATCGGCCGGGAGGCGCAGCTCGTAGATCGGGCGCCCGGCGTTCGGCGACGTGTCCGGCATCGTGAGCTCTACCAGCGCGATGCGCCCGCCCTCGAGCCCGAACAGGCGGACGAGGTCTCCGACCGTGACGGCCTCCTCGACCAGGCTCGTCAGCAGGTGAGGAACTGAGACCGCGACGTCGACGCCCCACTGCTCCGTGAACATCCACTCGTTCTTGGGGTGATTCACCCGCGCCAGGACCCTGGGGACCGCGAACTCCTGCTTGGCGAGAAGCGAGGTGACGAGGTTGTCCTCATCGTCGCCGGTCGCGGCCACGACCACGTCGGCCGTCTTGAGGTCCGCCTTCTCTAGGACCCAGGGTTCGCAGGCGTCGCCGAGGAGGAACTCGACTTCGGGTGCCCACTCCTTGGCCGCCTCGAGCGTCTGCCGGTTCTGCTCGATGAGCGTGACCTGGTGTCCTCGCACGCAGAGGTCGGAGGCGAGATGCCGTCCCACCGCGCCGGCGCCGGAGATCACGATGCGCATCTCATTCCTCCGCTACTTGCGCCAGGAGCTCGTCGAGGAGCTCGAGCGCGTCCTTGTGAACGATCAGCACCGCGCGATCGCCCTCCTGGAAGGTGCTCGTCGCCACCGGGATGAAACCGTGTCCGCCGCGGTCCACCCCCGCGACCTGGACCTTGCCGTCCACGTTCAGGCTGGCGACCGGCTTGCCGACCAGGTGCTCCGGGACTTCGAGCCGCAGCCGGAACAGGCCCCCGCCGGCAAGGCTCTCCTTGATCTCCTCGCGCTCGTGGAACAGCATGAGCATGATCTGCTTCACGCCCCAGGTGGCGGTCGCTACCGTTGGGATGTTCAAGCGCTCGTAGATCTCGGCGCGGCGCGGGTCGTAGATCCGCGCGATGACCTTCGGTACGTGGTACTCCTCGCGCGCGACGCGGGCCGAGACGATGTTCGAGTTGTCGCCGCTGGTGACCGCGATGAAAGCGTCGGCCTCCTTGATGCCGGCCCCCTCGAGGAGCTCTCGATCGAACGCGAGCCCAACGTACGTCCTTGCTTTGAAGCCCGGCGGCAGGCGGTCGAAGGCCGCGGAACGCTTGTCGATGACCGCAATCTCGTGGCCGGCCTGGGACAGCAGGACGGTGAGCTGGGATCCGACCCGGCCGCATCCCGCGATGATGACCCGCATAGGGCGTCAGCTTAGCCGACGCCCCCGGCCGTTGCCGGGGGAACGGGGACGTTCGGCCCGTCTGCCGCCGTCACCATTCCCGAAGTAGAACGGCACGATCGTGAGGTCTACGTGCTCGTAACGGCCCAGGGCCTGGGCGATCTTCCGGCTCGTCCGGTCGTGCAGGATCCGCTGCCTGAGAGCGGCGTAGTCGCGGCGCGGCATCACGATCGTGATCTCGGCGTCTTGGCCCATCTGCTCCACCAGATAGCGCTCGAGCGATCGGGCGATGTTTCGGTCCCAGCACTCGATCACGTCGAGCGGCACCGGAAGCCCGAGCTCCATCCATCTGCGGATCACCAGCTCCTGAAGGTCGGGGTCGACGGCCGCGTGAACCGCCCACACGTCGGTCGTGCCGAGCGACAGCGAGTAGCTGACGGCTCGGATGACCGCTCGGTCGACCTTGTCGACGAGCACGACGACCCGGTGGCTGGTTCGCGGCACGATGCGGAGCCTCTTCCTGCCGTCGATGGATTCGGTCATGACGTGTCCGGGGCCGGGGTGGTCGCGGATGAGGGTGATCCTGGCCCTATCGAAGGGCAGGAGGGCTCTCGTCATCCGGGAGGTCGTACGTCCCCGGCGGAGCCGCTCGAGCGGACTCATCGCGGCCGGTGCCGGGACGATCACGTTGACGTCCGCGTCTTCCGGCAGCGCGCCAACGTACCTGGCGAGGGAGCTGGGAAAGCTGCCGTTGTGACGCACGACCTCGAGCGGGATATCGATACCCAGCTCGCGCCAGCTCTGCTCCAGCCCGTTCGAAGCGTCTCCAGCTTCGAAGTGGACGGCGCGGACGTTCGCCGGCCTGATCGTCTTCGCGTACTGGAGGGCGTGCATGGTGGGATGGTCCAGGCGATCCACGAGCAGCAGGGCGGTCGGCCTGCGAACTTCACTCCGATCGAACGGCTCGATGTGCTCCTCCAGCTCGCGGTGCTCCTGCTGGTATTGGCGGTTCATCCGGACGAGCCCCATGACCATGACCGGAACGAGGACGAGGATCGCGACGTCGCCTGGGAACTTGGTGATGGCGATGATCACGTCGACGACTCCGGTTATGACGGCGCCGAAGGCGTTGATCACGAAGCCGTGCCTCCATCCCGGTTCCCGCAACCTGAAGTGGCGTCTGGCCATGCCCGCCTGCGACAGGGTGAACGAGGTGAAGACACCCAAGGCGTAGAGCGGTATGAGCCGGGTGACGTTCGCTTGGAAGATCACGATGAGAAGCCCGGCGGTCGCCCCGAGCGCGAGGATGCCGTTCGAGAACACGAGTCGGTGGCCGCGGCGTGTGAACTGGCGCGGCAAGAAGGCGTCACCTGCCTGGAAGCTGGCCAGACGCGGGAAGTCGGCGAAGGACGTGTTGGCGGCCAGCACGAGCACGGCCATCGTCACGATCTGTACGTACAGGAAGGCCACATGGCCGAAGGAGCTGGACCCGAACAGGTGCTCCGCGAGTAGGCCGAGAACAGTCTTGCGGTCGGTTAGGTCGGGGGCGATGTGCAGCTTCGAGACCAGGAAACCGATCCCCAGGAACATCGTTCCCAGGATCGTGCCCATGATCATCAGCGTGGTCCTGGCGTTCCGCCACTCGGGCGGCTTGAACGCGGGAATGCCGTTCGAGACGGCCTCGACCCCGGTCAGTGCGCTGTTGCCCGACGCCATGGCCCTTAGCACAACGAATAGCGAGACGCCGTAGAGGAGGCCCACGTCGGCCGGCGCAGGGGGGAGATGGGCCGTAGACGCCGGTGTGATGCCGCCACCTAACGCCAGTCGGTAGAAGCCGGTCGCCAGCAGCGCGTAGACGCCGAAGATGAAGAGGTAGGTCGGCAGGGCGAACATCTTGCCTGATTCGCGGACGCCGCGGAGGTTGCCCCACACGAGCACGACGAGGAAGAAGAGGGCGAGTGGTACCCGGTACGGGTGCAGATCGGTCGCTGCGGT
The DNA here is from genome assembly GCA_040754475.1 of Actinomycetota bacterium. Classification (GTDB taxonomy): domain Bacteria; phylum Actinomycetota; class UBA4738; order UBA4738; family HRBIN12; genus JAJPHY01. The sequence continues at coordinate 3,731 of JBFMCN010000015.1, forward strand.
GACGATGGCCGCCACGCCGGCGGAGATCGAGACGGCCACGGTGAGGACGTAGTCCGTGAGGAGCGCGGCGCCGGCCACCTGCGCGGGTACGAGGCCAAAGTTGTCCCTCGTCACCACGTATGCGCCCCCGGCGGAGGGGTATGCCTTGATCGTCTGCCGGTAGCTGAAGATCAGCGTGACCAGGATCACGGCGATCGCGAAGGAGATCGGCATGATCAGCGAGAACATGGCGACGCCGGCCGCAACGTACATTGCCCGCATCATCTCCTCCGTGGCATACGCCACCGAGGACAGGGCGTCCGAAGCGAAGATGGGGAGCGCTGTGATCTTGCCGAGGCGCTCGTGGCTAAGGCGATGGGTCGGGATCGGTGGGCCGAGGATCGCCCGCTTGAAGAGGTACCCCCGGCCCTGAGGGAGCGCCCGGGGGCATTTGGGAGCCACTGCTCGGAGTCCGGTGGGCTGCGCTGTCCCCTCTTCGGTCTCCACGGCCATCGCTTCCGCCTCCTTACTTCCCGTGTCAGGTTCGGCACTCGGGCGTAAGCAATGCGTGAAAGCGGGACCGGGGGGCGTGAAGATCCCGTAAGAAACGCCTAGCTTGGAGCCGAGATGAGGGAGCTCTTCCGGCCGAGACGGGTCACGCCCATCGGTTCCGTGCTCGCTGCGCTGCTGGCGCCGGCTGCAGCCACCCTTGTTGCCCTTCCTCTGCGTTCGTTCGGCTCTATCACGTCCACCTCGCTCTACCTGCTAGCCGTCGTGGCGGCGGCGGCCCTCGGCGGCATCCAGAGCGGCCTCGGTGCCGCGGCGCTTTCGTTCCTCGGGCTGAACTTCTTCTTCACGCCGCCGCTCCATACGTTTCGCGTCGCGAAGGTGGAGGACTGGGTGGCGCTCCTGGTGTTCGTCGCGGTCGCATCGATCGTGGGGCTGCTGCTCGCGCGGGCCCTCGAGGAGCGGACCCGGGCAACCCGCCGCGAGCAGGAGACCAGGCTGCTGAGCTACTTCTCGTCCAGGCTGCTCTCGGGCGAGCCGCTCGAGCGCATGCTGGACGACTTCGCGCAGGCACTCTTGGAGCCTTTCAGCCTGGCGAGGTGCGAGATCCACGTCGGAACCGACGAGGTGTCGTTCGACGCTACCGCCGCCCAGGCTGACGCGGAGCCCGGTCTGTCGAGGGTCGTGCCCATCGTGGTCCGCAACCTGCCCTTCGGCACCCTCACGGTGGTCCGGCGGGAGAGCCTCGAGCGGCTCTCCGAGCCGGATGTCCACCTGCTTGAGGCGTGTGCCAAGCAGGTGGCTTTGGCGGTGGAGCGCGCTCGACTCGACGTGCGTGTGCGGGAAGCTCTCGTCGAGTCGGAGACGAGCCAGTCACGGGCGGCGCTCTTCTCGTCCGTGACCCACGATCTCCGCACTCCGCTCGCGTCGATCAAGGCAGGAGTGACGAGCTTGCTCGACCAGACGGCGACGCTCGACGACGGGCAGCGCCGCGAGCTGCTCACGACGATGCTGGAGGAGACGGACCGGCTGAACCGGCTCGTCGGCAACATCCTCGACCTCGCCAGGGTGCGGGCCGGGGCGCTCGTTCCGTTGAAGGAGCCGACACCCATCGAAGAGGTGATCGAGTCGGTGCTTCACCGGATGGAACCGGCCATGCACGGCATCCGGGTCCGCACGGTGATCCGGCCCGACCTGCCCGAGGTGCCGATGGACCCTGTGCAGGTGGACCAGGTGCTGACGAACCTGTTGGAGAACGCCGTGCGGTTCTCCCCCCGGGGTGGCGAGGTGGTTGTGTCCGCTTCGCTCTGGCATCGCTCCGTTCAGGTTCGGATCGTGGATCAGGGCCCGGGGATCCCTCAGGAGGACCGCAAGCGTTCGTTCGAGCCGTTCGTCCGACGCGCCGACCACGACCCACGTAGCGGCAGCGGGCTGGGTCTGGCGATCGCCCGTGCGATCGTGTTGGCGCACGGCGGCAGGATCTGGATCGAGGGAGCCCCGTCGGGCGGGACCGCCGTGGTGTTCGAGCTCCCGGTCTCCGACGCCGAGCCCATCAAGCAGGAGCCGGCCCCGTGACGCGGATCCTCGTGGTCGACGACGAACCGCAGATCCGCCGTGCCCTCCGCACGAGCCTCGAGGCTCACGGCTACGCCGTCGAGACGGCCGGCAACGGAGAGGAGGCGCTGGTCGTCGCGGCCGAGACCGCTCCCGACCTGGTCTTCCTCGATCTGGGGCTGCCCGATCTTGACGGTGTGGAGGTGATCCGTCGGCTACGGGCGTTCTCCGAGGTTCCGGTGATCGTCCTGTCGGTCCGGGACCAGCAGGCAGACAAGGTGGCAGCCCTGGACGTCGGCGCCGACGACTACGTCACCAAACCTTTCGGGATGGAGGAGCTGCTCGCGCGGCTCCGCGCCCAGCTGCGGAGGGTCCAGGCCGAAGAGCCGGCGCCCCCGGTGCTTCGTTTCGGCGGCCTCGCGGTCGACCTCGCGCGCCGGCTGGTGACGGTCGGCGACGAGGGGGTGCACCTCACGCCGACGGAGTACGCACTGCTCGAGGCGATGGTGACGAACCCGGGCAAGCTGCTCACCCACCAGTGGCTCCTGCGCAAGGTGTGGGGCCAGGGGTACGGGCAGGAGAGCCACTACCTCCGCGTATACGTCCGGTCCCTCCGGCGCAAGCTCGGAGACGCGGCCGCCGCGCCCGCTCTGATCCTCACCGAGCCCGGCGTCGGGTATCGGTGGATAGCAGAGCGGTCAAACTAGAATCCCGCAGGGTGGCCACGGAGAGCAGGCAAAGGGCAGGGTCGAGGGGTCTGCTCAAGCGCATCCTCGTCGGCCGCGCGATGGCGAGCCACCGACTCGAGCACACGCTGTTGCCGAAGATCCTTGCACTGCCCGTGTTCTCCTCCGACGCCCTTTCCTCCGTCTCGTACGCGACGGAGGAGATCTTGCAGGTGCTGCTCGCGGCGACGGCGGCCGCCTACGCCTACAAGTACGTGATGCCCATAGCGGCGGCCATCGGCACGCTGATGGTCATAGTCGTGGTGTCCTACCGCCAGACCGTTCGGGCATACCCGGGCGGCGGCGGGTCCTACATGGTGAGCAAGGAGAACCTCGGCACCATATGGGGACTCGTGGCGGCAGCGGCCCTCCTGTCGGACTACGTACTGACGGTGGCGGTTTCCATCGTTGCAGGCACCTTCGCCCTCACTTCCGCGGCCCCGAGTCTGCTGCCGTACAAGGTGGAGCTGTCGATCGGCTTCGTCGTGCTGATCACTCTGGCCAATCTCCGTGGCGCGCGGGAGTCGGGGACCCTGTTCGCGTTCCCCACATATGCGTTCATCGTCTCGATCCTCATCATGGTGGCGGTGGGTCTCGCGCGATGTCTCGGTGGATGCCCGGCGACCGAAGCTGTGCCGGCGGGAGCCCATGTCCCCGAGGTGGTAGGCCCCGTGTCCTTGTTCGTCATCCTCAGGGCTTTCTCGTCGGGTGCCACCGCGCTGACCGGAGTGGAGGCGATCGCGGACGGCGTCCCCGCGTTCCGGCGTCCTCAGGCAAGAAACGCCGCCGAGACCCTCGCGATCATGGCCGCGATCGCCATAACGATGTTCCTCGGGATCTCGTTCCTCGCCAGCCACATGCACGTCACCGTCTCGGAGGAGCGGTCCGTCGTGGCCCAGGTGGCACACGCGACGTTCGGCGGCGGCCTGGGCTTCTACCTCGTCCAGGTCTTCACGACGATGATCCTCGTGCTGGCCGCGAACACCTCGTACCAGGACTTCCCGCGGCTGTCCTCGATCCTCGCCCGGGACCGCTTCATGCCACGACAGTTCGCGAACCGGGGGGATCGCCTCGTGTTCTCCAACGGGGTCATCGTCCTGGCCACCCTCGCGATCTTGCTGATCGTTGCCTTCGACGCAGACCTGACGCGGCTGATCCAGCTGTACGTCGTGGGCGTGTTCACTTCCTTCACCCTGTCTCAGAGCGGCATGGTCCGCCGCTGGCACAAGGAGGGACGGAAGGGCGCCGAAGCCGCGAAGGGCTGGCGGCGGTCGATGATCATCAACGCACTGGGCGCTACAACCACCTGCGTCGTGCTGTGCGTGGTCACGTACACGAAGTTCAGCCACGGCGCGTGGATCGTCATCACGGCGATACCGTTCATCATCCTGATGTTCGCGTCGATCCATCGCCACTACGCGTCGGTGATGGGTCAGCTTCGCCGCGGTACGGAGCGGGCCGGCGAGATCGGCTCGAACCGCGTCGTGCTCGTCGTGCGAGATCTGGATGCAGCCGCGGCCGAGGCTCTCGGTCTGGCCCTGTCGATGCGGCCCGCGGAATGGCACGTGGTGCACCCGACGAGCGACGGCATCTCCCCCGAGCTCCGCGACCGGTGGCGCGCCTTCTCTATGGGCGCCCCGGATCTGGAGGCGCTGCCGACGGCCGACGGCAACCTGCTGGAGGCCGTTCGCGGTTACGTTCGCGGCATCGAACGCGCCCCGAAGGACTTCGTGAACGTCGTGATCCCGGAGCTGGTAAGCGAGGGGCTACTTCCCTACGTAGTGCATCGTTGGTCCCTGATCCGCCTGAAGGCCGGCCTTCTTCGCGAGCGGAACGTCGTCGTGACCGATGTGCCCGTCCTCGTGAAGGCCGGGCAGGCCGTCGGCGTGGCCGGCCGGCCGCTCATCCCGACCCGAATCGTCGCGCTGGCGTTCGTCTCGGCCGTGCACGATGCGAGCATCCGCGCGGTCAACTATGCGCGTTCGCTGGAGGCCTCCGAGACGCGGGCGGTCTACTTCGACCTGGACCCCGACGAGGCTCACCGGATGCAGGAGGACTGGGGCGAGGAGGGGATGCAGATTCCGCTCGACATCGTCGAGGCGCCGTTCCGGGACCTCACCGGGCCGATCCTCGACGAGGTGCGGCGGTTCACCGTCCGGCCCGACACCTCCGTGATCGTCGTCGTGCCGGAGTTCGTCGTCCGGAAGTGGCGTCATCAGCTACTGCACAACCAGAACGCGCTGTTCTTGAAACGGCTCTTGCTGTTCGAGCCGCGGTGCGCGCTGTCGAGCGTGCCGTTTGCACTGGAGGCGAAGTGATGGATCGAGACACCGCTATTGCGTTCTGTCGGGAGAAGGCCGAGAAGGAGACGACCGTTCGCCACCTGATCTCGGTCGAGGGGGTGATGCGGGCCCTCGCTCGGCGGTTCGATGAGGACGAGGACCTCTGGGGTCTCACCGGCCTGTTCCACGACCTCGACCAGGACCAGACACAGGAGGATCCGCCGCGCCACGCCCACCTCGCGGCCGAGTGGCTCCGCGAAGCCGGCGCCGACGAGCGCGTTGTGAACGGCGTTCTCGCGCACGCGCACGAGGAGTACCGGACGGATCTGATGTCGAAGGCGGTCGTTCATGCCGACGCGGTCGCCGGGCTCCTGGTGGCGGCCGCCCTGGTGCGCCCGGAGCGGACGGTGGGCATGAGGGTCTCGAGCGTGAAGAAGAAGCTGAAGGAGAAGGCTTTCGCGCCCGGCGTGAACCGGGAGGAGATCACAGGCGTCGAGGAATCGATCGGCCTGCCACTCGACGAGCTCATCGCGGTGGGCATCGAGGGGCTGCAGTCCGTCGCCTCCGACATCGGGATGTGACGCCCCGTGCCGTACCGGTCCCGCACGATCATCGAGCCGTTCCGGATCCATTCGGTCGAGCCGCTTCGGATGACGACCGAGGAGCACCGGCGGTGCGCCATCCGTGGGGCCGGCCACAACCTGTTCAATCTCCATGCGGACGACGTTCTGATCGACCTGCTGACCGACTCGGGGACCGGTGCGATGTCGCGCGATCAGTGGGCGGCGATCCGGCACGGCGACGAGAGCTACGCGGGCTCACCGTCCTGGTTCGTGTTCCTCAAGGCGGTTCAGGAGCTGTTCCCGTTCGAGCACGTGATCCCCACACACCAGGGGCGTGCGGCGGAGAAGATCCTGTTCTCGGTTGTTGCGGGGCGCGGGAAGGTGGTTCCCAACAACACGCACTTCGACACGACGCGCGCGAACGTCGAGGCCACCGGCGCCGAGGCCGCCGACCTCGTCATCCCCGAAGGCCTTCGGCCCGAGACCCTCCACCCCTTCAAGGGGAACATGGACCTGGGGGCTCTCGAGGCGCTCCTTGCCGGGGCCAGTCGCTGGCCGTAGCGCTCTACGAGGCCGGCGGGATACGCGGCGTCGAGATCGGGACGGTGATGTTCGGACGGCACCCCGACGGCAGCGAGAGGCCGGCGGCGATGGATCTCGTGCGGCTGGCGATCCCTCGCCGCACGTACACGCAGAGCCATATCGACTACGTGATCGAGGTGGTGACGGCGGTCGCCGAGCGGGCGTCCGATCTCCGCGGACTCCGGATCGTCGAGGAACCGCCGCAGCTTCGGCACTTCACCGCGCGGTTCGAGCCGCTCGGCTAGCTGTCCTCGGTCGCCGAGCGCCTCTCGAGAACCACCGCGCTCAGCTCGGCGCCGTGGAGGAACAGACGCACCGCGACGGACAGGATCGCCAGGAGGCCGAACACCGCGCCCACGGTCCCGTACAGGGCGGTCGCGCGCGCCACGACCCTGACCACGTACCAGCTCCCGGCGAGCTTGAGGAGCGTCCAGCCGAAGGCCATGAGGATGGCACCCGGTAGATGCGCGTGCAGTGGAGGTCCTCCGGCGGGCGTGAGGGTTCGGTAGGCGACGAGGAAGAAGCCGAGGTCCACGGCCGCGCCTGCCACCACTCCGAGGACACGGAGGAGACCGCCGGTCGCCCCGCCCCCACCCCAGGCGGTCACGAACCCAGTGATGAGGATCGAAGCCGCCGCGAGGATGCTCAGCCCGGCCATCAGCCCGAGCGCGCGGAGGCGGCGGCGCACGAGGCCCGCTCGGGGGGCGCGGAAGATGGTCGAGAGCGCGTGCTCGCTTGCGCCTGTGAGCGACGAGGCCGCCCACGCGGCGCCCAAGAGGCCGACGATCCCGGTGCCGACCCTGCCGTCGACGATCGCTTGGACGTTGCGCCCGATGATGCTCGACAGACCCGGGATCGAGCCGGTGAAGCGGGTGACCCAATCCGCCTTGAGCGTCGGGTTCCCCGCAAGGACGAACCCGAGCACCGAGAGTCCGAGCAGCACGAGCGGGAACAGCGACAGGAACGCCGTGTAGGTGAGGCTCGAGGCGAGCACCCCGAGCGAGTCGCGGGACCCACGCTCGTGCACGGCGAGCACGAGGCGGGCGAAGTGCGAGCGCGAGCCCGGCAGCTTTTCCACGCGGGGAGTATCGCCCGCCGCGCGTCAACCCTTCGTAGCCGGTTCCCCTTCCCCACCGTTGGGATCCCCCGTGGAGGAGGTCGTGCTCTGAAGCGGGTGGGCGCGAAGGTCTCGGACCCGCCGCCAGACCCACCAGCCGATGCCGGCGACGATCAGCGCGACCAGCAGCCAGGACACGGGACGGATCAGCCGCTCGAACTGCTCCCAGCGCGCCCCGAGCTTGTAGCCGAGGAACGTGAGCCCGAACGTCCAAGGCAGGCACCCGAGGAGGGTGTAGACACTGAACTTCGTGAAGCTCATCCGGGCGACGCCTGCCGGGAGGCTGACGAAGGTTCGGATCACCGGCAACAGGCGCCCGAAGAAGACGGTCTCGTGCCCGTACCGCTCGAACCAGTCGTGCGCGCGGTCGATCTCGTGAGGTCTGAGCAGAAGATACCTGCCCCACCTGTCGACGAGAGGCCGCCCCCCCACGTAGCCGGCCCAGTACGCGAGCCAGGAGCCGACGAGGTTGGCGAGGGCGCCGATCAGGGCCACGGCGACGAAGTCGAGCTGCTGCTGCGGGGCCAGGACGGGCGTGGAGACCAGGGCTCCGCCGAAGAGCATCGTGACCTCAGAAGGGATGGGAACGCAGGCCGATTCCAGGAGCATGAGCACGAAGATCGCCACGTATCCGTATCTGGCGATCTCCTCGGTTACGAGCCGGCCGAACAGAGCGAGCACCCGGGACTCCAGGGGGGGCGGGAATGCACCGAGGCTATCACGGGGTTCGCCCCAACAGGCCGAGGATGCGCCCTCGGGCATCCCGGCCGGCCGAGGGTGCACGATCCCGGGTTGGCAGCGGGGGCTGGTACCCTGCGCGCGGAGGGCTCCTCCGCCCGCAGGGCCTTCCGCCTCCCCAGAGAAGACGAAGACGGTTGCCGTATGACGAAGACACTGGTCGTGGTCGAGTCGCCGACGAAGGCCAAGACGCTGGAGCGGTACCTGGGTGCGGACTACACCGTGCGCGCCTCCTACGGACACATCCGCGATCTTCCGAAGAGCAAGCTCGGGGTCGACACGGAGCATGAGTTCGAGCCCGAGTACGTGGTTCCGACGGACTCGGCCAAGGCCGTCCGCGAGCTCACGGCCGCTCACAAGGGATCGGGAGATCTGATCCTTGCGACCGACTTCGATCGCGAGGGGGAGGCGATCGCTTTCCACGTGGCCGAGGTGCTCAAAGTCGATCCGGCTTCGGCCAAGCGCGTGACGTTCACCGAGATCACCCGGGACGCGATCATCGAAGCGTTCCGGCACCCGCGCGAGATCGACCGCAGGCTCGTCGAGGCCCAGCAGGCCCGCCGCATCCTCGACCGCCTCGTCGGCTACCGGCTCTCGCCCGTGCTGTGGAAGAAGGTGCGCCCGGGGCTCTCGGCCGGCCGCGTTCAGTCGGTGGCCGTTCGGCTGATCGTGGAGCGCGAGCGCGAGATCCGGGCGTTCGTCCCGGCGGAGTACTGGAGCGTCGACGTCCGGCTGACGCCCCAGGAGCCGGAGGCGCCGTTCCTCGCCCGGCTGATCGAGGCTCCGGAAGGCAAGCTCGCGGCGTCGCCAGACAAGCGTGGCATCACTCTCGCGTCGGAGGCAGAGGCCGCCGACCACGCGGACCTGCTCCGGCGGGGGGCCTACCGAGTCCTAGAGGTGCGGGAGAAGGAGGTCAGGCGAACCCCGGCGCCGCCCTTCACGACCTCGACGATGCAGCAGGAGGCCGCCCGCAAGCTCGGCTTCTCGGCCCGGCAGACCATGCGCCTGGCGCAGCAGCTCTACGAGGGCATCGAGCTACCCGGCGAGGGACGGGTCGGCCTGATCACCTATATCCGGACCGATTCCACGAACATCGCCGAGACCGCCCTGCGGGAGATCGCCGAGGTCGTCCGGTCAGAGTTCGGCACCGAGTACGCCCTGAAAGAGCCTCGCCGGTACAAGACGAGACAGCGCGGCGCCCAGGAGGCACATGAGGCCATCCGGCCGACCTCGCCGATGCGCACACCCGACCGCGTGGCCGGCTCTCTGGACGCCAACCAGCGCAAGCTCTATCGCCTGATCTGGCAGCGCACCGTGGCATGCCAGATGGCCGAGGCGCGCTTCGACCAGGTGAGCGTCGACATCGAGAGCGTCGCCGACGACCGGCGGTACCTGCTCCGCGTCGGCGGGCAAACGCTCAAGTTCGACGGCTTCCGCCGGGTGTACTTCGAGAGCCGCGACGACGCCCCCGACGAGGAGGCCGAGACCTCCCTGCCGAAACTGACGGCCGATCAGGTCCTTCGGATGCTGGAGGTGCTGCCGGAGCAGCACTTCACGCAGCCTCCGCCCCGCTTCACAGAGGCTTCGCTCGTGAAGACGCTCGAGGAGCTGGGCATCGGCCGGCCGTCCACCTACGCATCGACGATCTCGACGATCCAGGATCGCGGCTACGTGAAGCTCGCAGAGAAGCGCTTTCACCCAGAGGACGTCGGTGAGGTCGTGACCGACCTCCTGGTGGAGTTCTTCCCCGACATCGTGGACGTGCGCTTCACGGCGAAGATGGAGGAGGACCTGGACGAGATAGCCGAGGGCGAGATGAGCTGGGTCCAGGTGCTCGACGAGTTCTACGGACCGTTCGAGAGGCTCCTGGAGAAGAACGAATATGAGATCCAGCGCTTCGAGGAGATCCTCGACGAGCGCTGCTCCCTCTGCCCGCAGGAAGGGCGCGAGCCCGGGCAGCTCGTCGTCAAGCTCGGGAAGTACGGCAAGTTCGTGGGCTGCAACAACTACCCCGACTGCAAGTACATCCGGAACCTGGACGGCGGGCAGCGCAAGGAGCCGGAGCTGCTCGAGGAGCTCTGCCCGGAGTGCGGGCGGCCACTGGCCAAGAAGCACGGGCGGTTCGGGGAGTTCATCGGTTGCACCGGCTACCCGGAGTGCCGGTACATCAAGAAGCAGGAGCAGAAGACCGGCGTCAAGTGCCCTTCGTGCGGCGAGGGCGAGCTCGTCGTCAAGCGAGCGCGGCGCGGCAAGCGGTCGAGCGTGTTCTACGGCTGCAACCGGTACCCGGAGTGCGACTTCACAGTCGGGCAGAAGCCGCTACCCGATCCGTGCCCGAGCTGCAGCTCGCTGATGGTGCAGCGGAAGGACGGCGGTGCCAAGTGCACCTCCTGCGGGACTATCGTGAAGGCCGTTCAGCCGTCCGCAGCGGAGGGGTAGTTGTCCAGCATCGCCGAGGAGGTCGCGCAGCTCCGCGGCACGAGGTCCTCGACGTTCAGAGACCTCTTGACGCACCGCCCGTTCGCCAGGCTCCTGGCCGCGCAGACGGTGTCGTCCCTGGGTGACTGGGTGGGGTTCGCCGCGATCACGACGCTCGTGCTGCGGCTCGAAGGCGAGTTCGCGGTCCCCGGGGTGATGATGGCCCGCATGTTGCCGTCGGTCCTGCTCGGGCCCATCGCGGGTGTGCTCGTCGACCGCATCGATCGCAAGAAGATGATGATCGTCGCGGATCTTTCCCGTGGGGCGCTCTATGCTTCGATGCCGTTCCTGGGGAACGTCTGGGCCATCTTCCTCCTGTCATTCGTGATCGAGTCGCTGGCGCTCGTCTGGACACCGGCGCGGGACGCCTCGCTGCCGAACCTCGTACCGCGTCGCCAGCTCGCGAACGCCAACTCGCTCGGCCTGGCCACGACGTACGTGACCCTGCCATTCGGGGGCGCGATCTTCGCTTTGTTGGCGGGCGTCTCGGGACTGATTCCGCATCTCAAGGGCAACCCCGAATCCCTGGCCTTGTGGTTGGACGCCGTGACGTTCGGGTTCTCGGCTCTCATGCTGACCGGCGTCCCGATCCGGACCCCGGCTTCCCGAACCGCCGGCAAGCTCGACATGTCCAAGGTGTGGCACGACATCGTCGACGGGGTGCGCTTCCTGCGGGAGAGCCGTTTCGCTTCGGCGATGGTGATCGGCATCGTGTCCGCGTTCTCGGCTGTGGGCGTGGTCCTCGGCATCGGACCGAGCTTCGCGAACAAGACGCTCCACGCCCTGACCGGGGGGTGGGGTGTCCTGATGGCCGCGTTCGGCATCGGGATGGGAATCGGGATGGCGGCCGTAAACAAGCTCGTTCAGTACGTCGAGCGCGATATGGGGTTCGTCTTGTCGATGATCGCCGCAGCCGGGACCCTGATCGTCCTCGCAGCGATGCCGAATCTTCCGCTCGCGGCCTTGATGACGGTCGTCCTCGGGTTCTTCTGTGGCTCTGCCTGGGTGAGCGGGTACGTGCTCCTGCAGGAGAACGTCACCGACGAGTACCGGGGACGCACGTTCGCCTCGCTGACAGTGTTGTCGCGCCTTGGGCTGTTCCTCTCGCTAACGGCGTTTCCAGCGCTGGCGGCCGCGGTGGGCTCGCACCACTTCATGGTTGGGCACCAGCCGATCGATCTATCCGGAACCCGGGTTGCGCTGTGGGTCGCCGGCGTTGGTGTCATCCTTGCAGCCGAGGTGACGCGCAGAGGTCTTCGTAGGTTCCGGGTCTCGCGACCGAAGCCGCTCGGTCTGGTGCCCAAGCTCAAGCGGCCGCCGGCAGAGGGCGTCTTCGTCGCCTTCGAGGGCGTGGAGGGCGCGGGCAAGGGCACGCAGATCCGCCTGGCGAAGGAATGGCTCGAGTCCGAGGGCGTCGAAGTGCTGGTCACGCGCGAGCCCGGCGGTACCGAGGTCGGCGAGCGCCTCCGCGAGCTGCTGCTTTCCAACGACACCGGCCACATCGAGCCGCGGACCGAGGCTCTGTTGTTCGCCGCCAGCCGGTCTCAGCACGTCGCGACGGTGATCCGGCCTGCGCTCGCCGAGGGCAAGGTCGTGATCTGCGACCGCTATGTCGACTCCTCGCTGGCATACCAGGGTTGGGGGCGCGGGCTGGGCGAGCCGGACGTGCTGACCCTGAACGTGTGGGCGACCCAGGGGCTGTTTCCCGATCTCGTGATCCTCCTGCACCTGGAGCCGGAGGCGGGGCTGCTGAGGTCCTCGGAAGAGCACGACCGGATCGAGATGGAGTCCGGGGACTTCCACGCGAAGGTCGCCGACGCCTATCTCAAGATCGCCGAGGAGCACCCGGAACGGTTCGTCGTCATCGACGCGAACGACGAGCCTGAGAAGGTGCACGAACAGGTCGTGACGGCGCTGAAGCGAGTGCTCAAGGAGCGTGAGAACGACGACGGCGACGGCTGAGGTGCCGGTCCTTGGACGCGTGCCCGGGCAGGAGCGGGCCATGGCGTTTCTGCACCAGGCGGCGTCCCGCCCGCACCACGCTTACCTCTTCGCCGGCCCCGAGGGCGGAGGCAAGGTGCTCGCGGCCCGGGCGTTCGCCGCGGCGATCCTGTGCGAGCGGGGCGGATGCGGTCAGTGTCGAAGCTGCCGCTTGGCCCTTGACGACCGGCACCCGAACCAGTTCGTCGTCGAGCCCGAAGGGCGGGACATACACGTCGAGACCGTTCGGTCCGAGATCTGGCACCCGGCCTACCGGACGGCTCCCGAGCCGGGGCGGAAGGTCTTCATCGTCCGCGAGGCCGATCGGCTGAACGCCGCGGCGGCCGACATGCTGCTCAAGGTCCTGGAGGAACCGCCGGCCGACGCCGTGTTCCTGCTCCTCTCGGCCAGGCCCCACGAGCTGCCCGAGACCGTCCTTTCGCGCTGTCACGTCGTTGCCTTCCTGCCCCTCGCCGAGGGGTTCGTGGCCCAGACCCTGGTGGAAGAAGGGGTGGCTCCGGAGCTAGCGGCGCTGGCCGCACGCCTTGCCGGCGGGAACCTCGGGCGAGCGAGGCGCCTGGCCACGGGTCCCGACGGGTTGTCTTTCCGCGACGTGGCCGCCCGCGCGCTCGACCTGGCGGCCGAGGGCCCGTCCGGGGCGCTCGAGGCGGCCGGCGCGGTGCTCGATGCGGCCGAGCGCTACCGCAAGGGCCTGAAGGATCAGCTCGAGCGCGATCTCGCTCCCTTCCTGGACGAGCGGGGGCGTCCCGAGGAGGCCTACCGGGCTGCGATCAGGCGCCTGGAAGAGCGCCACAAGCGCCGCGTCAAGCGTTCCGAGCGGGACTACGTCGACTGGGTGCTGCTCGCCGTCTCCGCATTCCTCCGCGACCGGATCGTTGCCTCGGTGGGTGGTGGGGAGGAGCTTCTGGTGAACCTCGATCGCCATCCGGCCGCCGACGGCGTTGCCCTGCCGGCGGCAGGGCTCGCGGCGGTCGAGGAAGCCCGGGCGGCGCTCGCTGAGGACATCAACCTGAACCCGCGCCTGGTCTTGGAGCAGGCGTTCCTCCGGCTCGCCGGGGCGTGACCCCGGCGAGCCGGAGGACCATCTTCCGGCC
>JBFMCN010000016.1:0-21313 GCA_040754475.1 Actinomycetota bacterium
GCCGAAGGGTGCGACGGGCGTGCCGGTGCGCACCCTCGTGCGGTACGTGCTCTCTCAGGCGGAACGGCCGGCCGGACGCCGGTGAAGCCGTGACGCCAGAACGGCGAACGGGGCCGGTCCTGGCGGTCTTGGCACACCCCGACGATGCGGAGATATCTTCGGGCGGTACGCTCGCGAAGTGGGTGGCGCTCGGTCGCGAGGTGCACCTGTTGATCCTCACGAACGGCGACCGGGGCTCGAGCGACCCGGCCGTCGACCGGGCGGAGCTGGCCCGGATCCGAAAACGCGAATCGGAGGCCGCCGCCGACGTGCTCGGCCTCACGAGTCTTCGCGTCCTAGACGTCCCCGACGGCGAGCTCGAGAACTCAGCATGGACGCGCGCAAGGGTCGTGCGCTCGATCCGAGAGCTCCGCCCCCAGACCGTGCTCTCCTGCGACCCGACCGCGTGGTTCTTCAAGAACCGCTACTACAACCACTCCGACCATCGCGCGGCCGGAGTGATCGCTCTCGACGCCGTCTTCCCCGGTGCGGGCAACCCCCATTTCTTCGCCGAGCACCTCGAGGAGGGGCTGGAGCCGCACGACGTGAAGGATGTCTGGCTCGGCTGGACTCTCGAGCCAAACCATCACGAGGACATCACCGGGCACCTGGACACCAAGCTGGCCGCGCTGGCGGAGCACCGGAGCCAGCTGGCGGCCGACGGCCTCGGGTTCTTAGAAGAGTGGCTACCCAGAGAGGCGGAAGAGGCGGGCGCGAAGATCGGCGTCCGTCATGCCGAATCGTTCCGGGTGCTCGAACTGGAGTAGCCCTCGTCAGGGCTTCGTTCCGACGGCGAGCCAGACGCGGCGGAAGTCGTTGACGGGATCGGCGAAGCGATCCTGAAACACGGCCCGCACCCGCCGACGGAAGCCCTCCCAAGATGCGCGACCAAGCATGGAGCGGACGAATCGCCCCGTGGACCAGGTCTCGAGGCCCTCGACGTACTCACTGAGTCCGTACACGAAGCGGTACTCGCGAGGCTCCGTCCGGACATGTCGGAGCCCGGCCCCGACGAGAGCCTCCTCCAACGCTGTGCGGCCGGCAAAGCGGTCGCCCCAGGGCGCGGCCTGAGCATGAACGTCGCCGAGCATCTCCTGTCCGACCACTCCTTCGACGAGCTCGAGCCAGGTTGTCTGCAGCTCGTCGGTGTTGTGCTCGGCCCAGGTCGAGACCGCGAGCCGGCCACCCGGCCGAAGCACGCGGATCATGTCGAACAGCGCCGTCTGGTATCTCGTGAAGTGCGAAAGCACGAAGCTCGCAACGACGACGTCGAAGGTCTCGTCCCGGAACGGGAGATCGATCGCGGAGGCCGCCGCGAGACGAACCGTCGGGCGCGCCGAGGCCCCGATCTCCAGCATGCCGAGCGAGATGTCGACCCCGACCGCGAGCCCTTCCGATCCCACGTCCTCCAGCGCTGCGGCGGCGGCGATCCCGGTACCCGTACCGACGTCCAGGATCCGTCCGCCCGCAGGCGGCCCGGCCAGCGCGACGAGGTCGCGGGCGGGCCCGGCCAATCGCGGTGCATGCACCCGCTCGTAGGTTTCGGCCACCCGGTCGTAGGAACGCCAGTCGTCCATGGGCCGACAGCCTACCGGCGGGCGACCCGCTTGCCCTCACCGCCAAGCGCGTAGACATAGGGGGAGCTCAGGCCCTTGGGGGTGCCCGTCCCGCTAGGCTACGTGCGGGATGGTCCCCGCCGTCATGGTCCTCGGGCTCGTCGCGGAGGGGACGGCCTGGTGGGTGGTTGCGACCCGCGGCGTGAGTATCTGGGCCGCGATCATCCCTGTGGCCGGATCGATGGGGATCGCGGCACTCGCGCTTGGACCACCGTCGCTTTCCCAAGAGGTCGCGCTCGGGCCGGCCGGCGCTGCCGGCGCGGCCGCCGGTGCGGGGCTCTACTTGGCAACACTGGGATTCGTCCGGGCGATCCGAGGATGGCCGACGTTCCGCGAGCACGCGATCCGCACCTACCTTCTTCAGGGAGCGCTCCCCTCGGCATTCGCCTTGTTGCTGTCGATGGTTAGCGTCTTCGGAGAGGAGCTGTTCTGGCGGGGCCTGTTCCGGGCGCATGCCGTCTCCGGCGCGCCGGTGGCCAGCGCCCTGGTGGCATGGGGTGCCTTCGTGACGGCGAACCTGCCCAGCATGAACCTTGCGATCGTCTCCGGCGCCGTTGTGGGGGGGGCGGCGTGGACTGCTCTCGCGCTGTGGTCGAACGGAGTGCTCGCAAGTCTTGTGTGCCACGGCGTGTGGACGGCGCTCATGCTGATCGCGCCGGTCGTTGGCTGGAGGAGCGAGGGGGCGGGGGAGTGAACAGGGAGCCCCCGGCCGCCTTCGTTGCGGTGCTCGAACGCGGCTCCTTCTGCCACGTCGTGGCCGAGACGGACAGGGGGCCGCACGTCACCCCGACGGTGTTCGTGATGTCGGGGGGCAGCCTGTGGATCACGACGTCTCGCGAGTCCGTGAAGGCGCGGGCGTGGAGACTGGACCGACGAGTGGCCGGCCTCGTGTGGGCCGACGATGCCGCCTCGAGCTTCGTCGGCCGGGTGCAGACATACGATCTGCTGGACGCGGACACGTGGGCGCGGGCCGTCCGACGCGGCGCGGCCCTCGTTGCGGCAAGCGTGGAGTTCACGCGGAAGAACGCGCGCTTCTTCGCGGGGTACGCGGTCGACGCACGGCATGTCCCTCTCGCGTGGACCCCGCCCGGCCGTGTCTTCGTCGAGATCCAGGTCGAGCGGACCGCGCTGATCGAACACGGCGGGATCGTGGAGACGTGGGGTGAGTGGGCGCCCTCGGTCGTCTCGCATGAGCGCTTCCGTGCGACAAGGAGGGGCGCCGGCGCGCTGGATGACCTCCCAACGGTGGTCCGCGACGCGTTGGGTCACGAAGGCCACGCCGTCCTTGCGATCGATGGACGCTTCGGCGCGGTCGCGCTCCCCGTCGTGTGGACGGTGGAGGGGCCGTGGCTGTATGCGGCGCTCCCTTCGACGAGCCTAGCCCTGGCCGCTTGCAGCCAGGAGTCGACGCCAGCGGCGCTCTCGATCGATCGTCCGTCGTGGTGGCGGGCCGGGCGGATGGTTGGGGCGATGGCGCAGGGGACGGCCGAGCTGTTCGTGCTCGACCGCGTCCGCTCCGGGAAGGCGTCAGCGGCCGCCCACGTCGCGTCCGTCGGTGGGGACCCATCCGGCGCTGCCCTCGTCCGCCTGAGACCGGAACAGGTCGTCTGGTGGCGAGGATGGACGAGCGGGACCGTGAGGCCCGGTGGCCGAGGTTAGCTTCTCCGTCGTGATCAACGCCCAGCCGCAGGACGTCTGGGCGGTGGTCGGCGATCCGACGAATCTCCCTCGTTGGGATCGCCATATCATTGCCGTCGAAGGGCTACCGCCCCAGGGGCTGGAGCAAGGATCCGGGTACGTCACGGTGATGCGGTTCGTCGGGGTTCGTACGACCGTGCACTGCAAGGTCCTCGAGTGGGAGCCCCCCACCTGGGCCGTGTTCGCGTTGTCAGGGATCCTCGATGCGACGGTGGCCACGCGCGTCGATCCTCTTCCGCCCGGTCGCAGCAGGCTTCGCCATGACGTCGACTACCACCTCAGGCGTAACCCCATCGGCGAGCTTGCGGCCCGGAGCATCCAGCTCGTCGGAGGCGCGTATTTCGTGCTCCGGCACGGGACCCTGGCCCAGAAGAACCAGATCGAGAAGCTTACAGGGACCTAGTCCTTTCCCTCTTCACGCATGCGCTTTCGCTCGGCCCGTCCGGGCCGTCCGACGAAGTAGCCGACGATGAAACCGAGCGCTGCGGCGACGAGGATCACCGTCACGACTCGAGCCTTGGTGGTGAACAGTAGGAAGTTGACCTCGACGCGCTTGAAGTTCGCGGCGGCGAAGACAATCAGGATAAGTGCGAACACGGCCGAGGCGATCAGCTTCGGAGACGGGCCGCCGCGCTCCACCCGCTCGCCGCCGTGCTCGACTCGCTCGCCGCCGTTGCCGAGCGGCTCGTCCTCTTGCCTGTTCATGTCTCCTCCCGTGATGGGACTGCCCGATCGTCGCATATCATCGGCGGCGGTGCTTCGAGGGAGGTTGCGCGCGGCTGGGCTCCTTGGGGCGGCGGTGGCCGTCGGCGTCGCGTCGTCCGGGGGGCGCGGCGCGAACCTCGACGAGCGGGCGTTCGCCGCGGTGAACCGAGGCCATGGGGCCTCCGCAGATCGCCTGTTCTCGGGGATCACGGAGCTGGGGTCGATCTGGGCCTCGATCGGCGCGGCGGCAGCCCTGGGGACAGCCGGTCGGAGGCGGGCGGCCGCGAGGGGGCTTGCGGCCGCGTCTTTGGCCTGGCTTGCCGGGCAGGGGCTGAAAAAGGTGTTCCTTCGAAGGCGCCCGTACGTGGCCGACCCAGATGGGGTGCGACTGATGGTCGGCCCCCCGCGTGCAACGTCGTGGCCGAGCAGCCACCCGGCCGTGCTCCTCGCCTTCCTGACGGTGGCCGGAAGGGAACTCTCCCTGTCTTCAGGGGCTCGGGCGGCTCTGACCGGCCTGGGGGCCGCCGTGGGCGTTTCCCGCGTATACGTCGGCGTGCACTACCCGGCCGATGTCGTGGGGGGCCTGCTGCTCGGGCGAGCCGTGGCCGAGGCCGTGTCGGGGAACGATCGCTAGACGCGAGCGCGTCCGAGCGCCGTCGCCTCGGCGACCTTGCGCGCCGCGTCGCGCAACGCGGCACCAGCCGGGGAATCGGGGTCGGACAGGACGATGGGTTGGCCTCTGTCGCCCCCCTCGCGCAGCGCGGGTACGAGCGGGATCTGCGCGAGGAGCGGAACGCCCAGTGTCTTGGCGGTCTCCTTGCCTCCGCCCTCACCGAAGATCGGAGTCTTCTCCCCGCAGTGCGGGCAGAGGAACCACGACATGTTCTCGATCACACCGAT
Organism: Actinomycetota bacterium; assembly: GCA_040754475.1. GTDB lineage: Bacteria > Actinomycetota > UBA4738 > UBA4738 > HRBIN12 > JAJPHY01. The sequence goes on from JBFMCN010000016.1 coordinate 4,959, forward strand.
CGGACGTAGGTTCGTACGTTCGGCCATCCTGCCCGCGCGCTCCGCCACCTTGTGGGCCGCTTCCTGCGGCGTGGTCACGACGAGCATCGACGCACCCGGGAGGAACGACGTCAGCGAGATCGCCACGTCACCGGTGCCCGGCGGCAGGTCGACGAGCAGGAAGTCGAGATCGCCCCAGTACACGTCGCCGAGGAACTGCTCGACCGCCTTGTGAAGCATGGGTCCCCGCCATATGACGGGTTGCTCCTCGGGCACGAAGAAGCCCATCGAGATGATCTTCACGCCGTGTGCCTCAAGCGGCAGGATCATGTCGTTGAACCCCACCGGCTCGCCGGATGCCCCGATCATCCGCGGGATCGAGAAGCCCCAGACGTCCGCGTCCAGCACCCCGACCCGGTGGCCCTCCGCAGCGAGCGCGCACGCCAGGTTGACCGTGACGCTCGACTTGCCGACGCCGCCCTTCCCGGAGGCGACGGCGATCACAGATATGTCGCTGTTGGCGAAGAACGTTCTCTGTTGCGGCGCTGCGGCGCCGGCGCGAAGCTTCTCCACGAGCTCCGCGCGCTGTTCCTCGCTCATCGGGGTCATGCGAACGTCCACGCGCTTGACGCCGAGTGGGGCGAGCGCGTTCCTCACGTCTCCGGTGATCCGCTCCTGAAGGGGGCAGCCTGGGACCGTGAGCAGTACATGCACCCGAACTAGGTCGCCGTCGATCTCGATGCTCTGGAGCATGCCGATGTCTTCGATCGGCTTGCCGATCTCAGGATCGAGTACGTTCCGAAGAGATCGCCTGACCTGCTCTTCCGTGACCATCGGGGGCTCCTTAGGATTATCCTGGTTGGGACGGTGCTTACCGTGGGAATCCCTGGCCCCATGATACGGTCGGTTCCTGGAGACGTCGATGTCGACGCCTAGGACGACGCCGCTCGAGGTTCACAAGGCCCTCGCCGACGATACCCGGTTCCGCCTCTACAGGTACCTTGGCCTGTCGGGCCGGCCGGTCTCGGTTCGGGAGCTCTCGGCCCGTCTGTCCCTGCATCCGAACACGCTCCGACCGCACCTGCGGCGCTTGGAGGAAGCGGGCCTGGTAACGGCGGAGGTCCGGAAGGGAACCACGGTGGGGCGCCCGCAGACCCTGTACTCGGTCGTAGAGCGCGAGGCGCGTGAGGGACGCGACTACCGACTGCTCGCCGAGATCCTCGCGGGACTGATGGGCGGAACCCGGGCCCGAGAACGCGCGCGGGCGCTCGCCCGCGAATGGGGCAGCTACCTGGTCACGCAAGGTGGCCCGAAGCCCGGCACGAAGCTGCCCGCCCGCCGCAACCTCGCGATCCTGCAGGAAGCGATGGCCGAGGCGGGATTCGACCCCCGGTTCCACAGGAACGGGCGCCAGACCGTGGAGATCTACCTGCGCGACTGCCCGTTCCGGGATCTCGTCGAGGATCATCGCGACCTCGTCTGCTCGGTGCATCTCGGCCTCATCGAGGGCATGCTCGAGGGGCTGAAGCCACCGCTCCGCCTCGCCGAGTTCTCTCCGTTGATGGAGCGCTCGGTCTGCCGGTTGGTCGCCCGCGGGGCGGGTGAGTAGCCCTCGCTCAGGGGACCGACCCGACCCTCCGATAGAAGAGGGGATACGTCCCGCGCCTCGCGGGCGTCGCGTGCCGTCGATGTTGGAGGGTTCTCACGTGCTGGCAGCGGAGGAGATGGGGGAAGAGACGGCTGTGGAGTCGGCCTCGGGCGTCGTAGAGGAGTTCAACGAATGGCTGGCGGAGGTAGTAGCCCGTGAGGGGTCGGACCTCCACCTGAAGGTCGGAGCGCCGCCCAAGATCCGCCAGGCCGGCCGGCTGAGCCGCATGGACCTTCCGCCGCTCGATCCTGAGGCAACCGACGAGATCGCTCGGGCCATCGTGCCGAGCGACCGTTGGTCGAGGTTCGAGAACGCCGGGGAGGTGGACTTCGCCTACTCGCTCGCGAAGGTCGGTCGGTTTCGGGTCAACGTGTTCCGCCAGCGGGGGTCGACGAGCATGGTGTTCCGCCTGCTCAGGTTCGGCGGTCCGACGTTCGAAGAGCTGCACCTACCGGATGTCGTGCGTGCGCTGTCGGAGCATGTCCGGGGGCTCGTGCTCGTCACCGGCCCGACCGGATCGGGCAAGACGACGACGCTCGCCGCGATGATCGAGCACATCAACAGGACCAAGCAGGTTCACATCGTCACCATCGAGGATCCGATCGAGGTCCTGTTCAAGGACGACATGGCGTCGATCAACCAGCGGGAGGTCGGCAACGACACAGAGACCTTCCTCTCGGCGTTGCGGGCCGCCCTGCGACAGGACCCCGACGTGATCCTCATCGGCGAGATGCGAGACACTGAGACGGTTCGCGCGGCCCTTCAGGCAGCCGAGACCGGCCACCTCGTCCTGTCGACGCTCCACACGGTAAACGCGACGGAGACGGTTAACCGCGTCGTCGACTTCTTCCCACCCCACCAGCAGGCTCAGATCAGATGGACCCTGGCCGGCGCGCTGCGAGGGATCGTCTGCCAGCGCCTCGTGCCCACCGTCGACGACACGCTGTTTCCCGCAGTCGAGATCCTGGTGAATACCGGCCGCGTAGCGGAGCGGATCGCAGACCAGGACAAGACCGCAGGGATCCACGAGGTGATCGCCGAGGGCGCGTACTACGGTATGACGACGTTCGATCGATCCCTGCTAGAGCTCGTGCAGTTGGGTCGCGTCGGCCTCGAGAAGGCCATGGAGGCCTCGTCCTCTCCGCACGATTTCAGGCTGCTCCTGCAGCAGGCGGGTATCACGCTAGGACCGGTCGGCCCCGAGTCGGAGGCTCCGCCGGAACCCGAGGACCGGTACGCCTCCTTCGTCTGACCGCCCGTTCGGTGGGGCTCGCTAGCCGGAGCCCTCCGCGGCCTTTCCTTCGGTGCCGTCGCCGAAGACCCTGCCCGCGAATCCGCTGATCCCTGAGAGCAACGAGGAGAACTCCATAGGGATCACGAACTTCGTGGACGGCGACGCGCCGATCTGCTTCAGCGCGTCGAGGTACTGAAGGCTCATGGTCTTCGCGTCGACCGATTGCGCCGACTCGTAGATCCTGGTGAGCGCGAGCGCGAAACCCTCGGCCCGAAGGATCGCAGCCTGACGATCGCCCTCCGCGTTGAGGATGGCTGCCTGCTTGTTGCCTTCGGCCACTGTGATGGCGGCCTGCTTCGAGCCGTCGGCTTCGGTGACGACCGCCCTTCTGGTCCGCTCGGCCGACATCTGACGGGTCATGGCCTCCTGAACGGCCGGCGGCGGGATGATCTCGCGGATCTCGACGTTCGTCACTTTCACGCCCCATCGCTCGGTCACCTCGTCGAGCTTGACGCGAAGGATCTCGTTCATCTGCTCGCGCTTCGCGAGCACGTCGTCGAGAGCCATGTCGCCGACGACCGACCGGAGTGTCGTGGCCGCGATGTTCTGGGCGGCGCCGGCGAAGTTGCCCACCGCCAGGACCGACATCTGCGCCTCGACCACCTTGTAGAAGACGATGAAGTCGATCGAGATAGAGGCGTTGTCCTCGGTGATGGCCGTCTGGTGCGGGATCTCCAGATACAGCTCGCGGAGATCAACCCACACGGCCCGGTCCACTATGGGGATCAGCAGCACGAACCCGGGCCCTTTCGTTCCGATGCAGCGCCCCAGTCGGAACACGACGAGGCGCTGGTACTCGCGGACGATGCGGATGGCGTTCGGTAGGATCAGGGCCAGCGCCGCGAGCACGAGCGCCAAGCCGATGAGAAGTCCGATCACGGGTTCCCTCCCTCCGGTTCCGAAGCCGTCGAGGCCTCTTGTTCTAGGGGTTCCACGTCGAGACGGAGCTGGTCGACTTTCACGACCCTGACCCGGGTTCCCCTTGGAAGCGGACCTGCGGTGGATCGCGCCGACCACTGCTCGGAGGCCACCAACACGACTCCGTCGGGTTCGAGATCACGCTCGACGATGCCCTGTTGGCCGATCATCCGCTCTGCACCGGTCGAGAGGGGCAGGCGCCGCGCTCGCAGGGCGGCGTTCACCACCGTGCCGAAGAACAGCACGAGGAATCCTGCCACGGGGACGATCACCCAGGGCGAGACCTGCGCGTTCGGCACCGACGGGTTGAACAGCGTGAGGCCGCCGAGCACGAGTGTGACGACGCCGCCCACGGTCGCGAGGCCGAGCCCCGGGTGCTTCAGCTCCAGCAGGAAGAACAGGGCCGAGGCAAGCAGCAGCACGACGCCGATCAGCTGCACCGGCAGCAACCCGAAGGTCACGAACGCCGCGACGAGCGACACGATCCCGAGGATGCCGGGCACCGACAGGCCGGGATGGAGCAGCTCGATCACGATCAGGCCGATCCCGAGGTAGAAGAAGATGAACGCGAAGTCTGGGGACAGGAGCGTATGCAGGATGGCCGCGCCGAGCCCGAGCGCCCTCGTTTCGACCGTGGCGCCCGAGGTGTGCAGTGTGGCGGAGCCTCCGCCGGCTACCCGCACTACTCTCCCGTCGATCTGATCGAGGAGTTCCCCCTCGCTGGGCGCGATGAGGTCGATCGCATCTATCTCCAACGCCTCCTCCGCTGGAACGCTCACGGAATCGACCACCGCCTGCTTCGCCCAATCGGCATTGCGCCCGTTTCGGTCGGCGAGCGTCTGGATGTAGGCGGCCGCGTCGTTGGTGACCTTCTGCTGCTCGATCGCGCCCGCCACTCCAACGGGATGGGCGGCACCGATGTTCGTTCCGGGCGCCATTGCCGCGATCGGACAGCCCATCATGATGAATGTGCCTGCCGAAGCCGCGCGGGCGCCCTCCGGAGAGACGTAGCAGACGACCGGCACACGGGAACCCAGCATCGACTTGACGATGTCGCGCATCGAGGAGTCCAGGCCACCGGGGGTGTCGATGGTTATCAAGACCGCGGCCGCGTCGTGCGCGTTCGCGTCCTCGATCCCCCCGCGAACGTAACCGGCCATGAAGGGATCCACCACGCCGGTCAGGCGGAGCTTGACGACGACGGATTCCGGCGTCTGCGCGCGGGCGGGCACGGCGAAGACGGCGGGAAGCGCCAAGAGAAGGAGCAGGGCGGCTGCGGTGACCTCCTCCCGCACCGGGCGCGGGACGTTGCGCACGATTGCATCATCCCACCGTTGCCTTGGGGCTGCAGGCGTGGCACGGCAGCAGAGCGAGGGGCAGGGCTGCAACGGGTCGGGCGGGCCTCTCGAAAGGCGACGTGGCATGATGGTCCAGGGGGCGCCTCGGGGGCGCCCCAAGCCCGACGAACGAAGGCCTCGTATAACGAAGGGAGAGACCGTGTGAACGGTCGTTTCGAGGGCCCGCTGCTGGCGCGAGAGGAACAGCAACTCGTGGAAGGTCTGCTTGCGGGCAACGAGGAAGCCGTTCGCGCCCTGTACGCGCGGTACGCGCGGCCGATCTTCACGCTCGGCCTTCGCCTGCTCGGCGGGGCCGAGGCGGCCGAGGAGCTCACCCAGGATGTGTTCTTGACCGCCTGGCGGAAGGCCACCCGGTTCGACGCGAGCCGAGGCCGGCTCTCGACCTGGCTGATGACGATCGCGCACAACCTCGCGGTCGATCGTCTCCGGAGGGAGAGCGGCGTGACACGCCCCACCCTTGTCCTCGTAGACGAAATGCCCGAGGTGGTCTCGCTCGGGGAAGAGGAGCCGCTGATCGAGCGCGACGTGGCGCTCCGCGCCCTCGGGTCGCTCTCCGACGCCGAGCGCAGGCTGCTCGCCCGCGCCTACTTCGGGGGGCTGACGGCGCGCGAGATCGCCGAGGCCGACGGCATCCCGCTCGGCACGGTCAAGACCCGGCTCCGTACGGCGCTGATCAGGGTGCGCCGGGCCAACCAGGAGAAGGAGCGCCCGTGAACTGCCTCGCCGTTCGCGAGCACCTTCCGGAGCTGGCCATGGGTGTGCTGCCCGAGGGCGAGCTCAGAGCCGTGGAGAGCCACCTTCAGTGGTGCGCCGGGTGCCGGAAGGAGGCGACGGAACTCGGCCAGGCCGCGGCCACGGTCGCATACGCGCTGGCGCCCGCGCGTGTGCCGCAGGCCCTCGGCGACCGAGTGGTGAGCAGGGTCCGCGAAGCGGCGGGAGCGCCCGGCACGAAGCGACGTGTGCACACCGTTACCGCGGTGATCGTCGCCGCGGTAGTGGCGGTGGCCGGGCTCGGCTGGGGTGCGGTGATGGCCGGCCGCGCGGATCGGTTCGCCGACCGTGCGCGTCGGGCGGAGTTGCGGCGGGCCGAGCAGCTCGAGCAGTTCCAGCGCGTCCTCGCCGGGCGGGAGGGCACTATCGGGACCCGGCTGCCCGAGAACCAGACCCATCTCGGCCAGCTCGCGCCGACGCCGGCTGCCAAAGTGGGTGGGGGGGCTGTGCTCCAGCTCGTGTCCCCCAGCAAGATCGACTTCGTGATCGTGATCGTGAGCGGATTGCGTCAGGGCCCAAGAGCCCTCCCTTACCGGATCACCCTGCAGAACTCGAGCGGCGACACGCTTAGGTCCGGCCGGATCAGGAAGCTGGACAAGAACGGGGGAGCCGAGGTGTTCCACCAGTTCCAGAACCGCAGCCTGGCCGGCTACACCAGAGTGTTCGTCACGGACGCCTCTGGCCGGGTCGTGCTGAGAGGCACGGTAGACCAGACCTCCGCGTCCTGAGTCCGGTCCCGGCTACTTGCGCTCCGCGCCTTCGCCTGGGGTGAGTTCTTCGTCGCTCATGGCGCGCTCCTTGTGATCGCGAGATGAGCGTGGTGACCTTGTCGTTGCCCCCTCAGAGCATCTACTTCCCGGGCAACCACCGCACCCGATTCTCAGAGGGGTTCGGAGAGGGCCTTCGCAAGGAACTCCAAGCTCCTCGGGTACCGGTATCCAATGCCACCGTGGCCGGCGTCGAACAGCTCTAGAGTGTGCGGCACGCCGATCTTCTCCAGCTCCGCCGAGACGGCGACGGCTCCCACATCCAGGAACCACTCGTCCTTCGTGCCGGCGTCGAGCCAGATGGCTCTCATGGACCTCAAGGCATCGGCATGACCACCGACCATTCGCACGGGATCCTTCTCCAGCCACTGCCGCCACACCTCGTCGATCAGGACCCCCGTTCGCGTGTCGAACGGCAGGCGCACGGTCCCGTCTGGGTCCGCGGAGTAGCAGGCGGCCATGCACCAGCAGTTCAGAAGCACGGTGTCGTGACCCTTCGTGCCGAAGGGCCGCGAGCGGAGGTCCTCCCAGAAGCGCTCGTAGGACCCTTCGTACTCGTCGCGCAGAACGCGCACCGTCCGGCGGAAGTCCGGCAGGTAGCACGCCTCGAAGAGCGCATCACCCGCGTGCGAGGCCAAGGCCCCGAAGACGTCCGGGCGGAGCATCGGCACGACCATCGCTCCGTAGCCGCCGCTCGATTTGCCCTGGATCCCTCGCCGCTCGCGACTGGCATCGGTCCGGTACCTGGCGTCGACGAGCGGCACCACCTCGTCGCACAGGAAGTCGAGGTAGCGCCCGGTGCCCGCGGAGTTGAGGAACTGGCTGCCCCCGTAAGAAGTCCAGCAGTCCACGAACGCGACGATGGCTTCGGGCGCCCTGCCGGAGGCGAACAGCTCGTCGACCATCTCCGGGTAGGTGGGGCGGAAGGCCTCCCGATTGCGCCACATATCGAGCTGTCCGGTCAGACCCTGGATGACGTAGATGCACGGCAATCGACGGTCGGAGTCGGCCTCGTAGCCGGGTGGCAAGTACACGAACAAAGGGCGAACGCAGGGGTCCTGGAGCGGATTCCCCTTCAGGACCTCGCTTTCGATCTCCACCTCGTCGAGCCTGCCCGCGTACTCAACGGCCCAGGGCTTCATGCTCCCGTCACCTCCCAGTGGCCTGCTGGCCGGTTGCTTTCCGCGAAACGGGGATATCATGCTGCCGCATGGCCGGAGTGTCAGAAGTCGTGGGCATCGGCCTGGCGGGCGGCCAGGGCATCCGAGCCCGCCCCCTCACCTTGAAGGCGCCGGGCTACCTCCGCTCGAAGGCCGCAATGTCATTCCTGGGCCGGCGTCTGATCCGCTGGGTGATCCAGATCCTGTCGAGCGAGGGCATCAAGGACTACTACATCGTCGCTCACGGCAAGGAGAACCGGTACCAGATCAAGGTCATGATCGGGTACGGGGAGGGCTTCGGGGTCGACGTGAAGTACTCGCCGGTCAAGCACGACGCCCTTACCACCGGGAGCGCCGATTCCACCCTTCGCCTGCTGGAGTACTGGGACGTCACTCAGCCGGCTCTCGTGTTCCCCACGGACTCGATCATCGACTTCGACCTCGGCCCCATGCTCGATGCCCACGTCGGGCACGAAGCCCTCGTGACGATCGCCGCGATGACCCGTGAGCCGGACGAGGTGGCGGAGAAGTACGGCGTGATGCTCACCGACCCCGACGGGCGGATCAGCGAGTTCGTAGAGAAGCCGACACTGGCAGAGCTCCGCGAGCACTTCCACGCCCCGAGCGACGACGAGTTCCGGCAGATGCCCCTCATGACGAATGCCGGCTTCTACTTGATCGACTCGAGGGCGCTGCGGGAGCTCGCAGACGAGCCCGAGGTGCGCCAACTGCGCGACCGCCGGCTCGACTTCGGCAAGGACCTTCTGCCCTGGCTCGTGGGCCATGGGTTGCCGGTGTATGCGCACCCGGTCCGAAGGATCGGCGATCTTGGAAACGTCGAGGACTACGTGGACACGATGGTTGCCGTGCTTCGAGGCGACTTCGAAGCCGTCGACCGGCTGCTGGGACCCCCCCTGGATCCGGAAGGCCACGTCTGGATCGCTCCCGAGTCCCTGGCGATGCGGGACTCGACGAGCGGCAAGACGCTTGCCGAGAAGCTTGCCGAAGGGCTCGTCGTGATCGGGCCGGGGGTCCGCATCGGGCGCTTCTGCGAGATCCACCCGGGTGTTCAGATCAGCGAGTCGAATCTCGACGACGACATCGAGGTGCATCGCGATGCGGTGATCGCACGCTCGCAGATCCGGGACGGGGCGATAGTCGGGGCCTCGGCCCACGTTTCGGAGGCCGTGGTGGGGTCGATGACCGAGATCCGTTCGCAGCCGTACAACCCGACGACGATCGAGCGCTTCGTGGCTCTGGGCGACGAAGTCGTGGTCTATCCGGGCGTGCACCTGTCGGAGCACGTGGCCGTCTACCCCCGTCTGAAGCTCCCAGAGGGGATTGCCGTACCGGCCAACGTCGAGGTCACGGGGCCGGCCGACGTCCTCCGGTACCTGTAGATGCGGTTCGGTCTGTCGCTGCCGCACTACGACTTCTCCCTCCCGGGAGGCGAGGCCATCTCCTTCTCGCAGCTGGCCGAGTATGCGCAGATGGCAGAACGGCTCGGTTTCGACTCGGTGTGGATCTCGGATCACTTCTTCTACTCGCTCGCGCGGTATGGGGCGGCCGGTGACGAGCTGCACGGCTCGCTCGAACCCATGACGGCCCTGGCAGGGCTTGCTCCACTCACCGAGCGTGTGCGCCTTGGAACGCTCGTGCTCTGCGCCCCGTTCCGGCACCCCGCGATCCTTGCGAAATCTGCCACTGCACTCGACCTGCTCTCGGGTGGGCGTCTCGATCTCGGGATAGGGGCGGGCTGGTACGAGGACGAGTTCGTCGCGTTCGGATACGACTTCTCGACGGTGGGGAATCGGTTCCGGTTCCTCGAGGAGGCCGTCGAGGTGCTCGATCGGCTGCTCCCCGGCGGGCCGGTCAGCCTGAAGGGCGAGCACGTTGAGCTGCGGGAGGCCTTCAACCGCCCGGTTCCCGCCCAGCGGCCCCGACCGCCCATCTGGATCGGTGCGAAGGGCGGCGACCGCGCGCTGCGGCTGGCCGCCCGCCATGCCGACGGCTGGAACACCGTCTGGCGCTGGACCCCCGAGACCTACGCGAAGCGCGTGAAGCGAGCCCGGGAGATATGCGAGCAGGAGGGGCGGGACCCCGTCACCCTCCGACTGTCACTCGGGCTCTACACGATCGTCGGCGAGGATGCCGGCGACCTCGTCGCGCGATTTGGGGCGATGCAGCGCTCGCTGCCGGAGGGCGTTCTCGACCGTGAGACCCTGGACGAGTTCGCCGCCGACACCCTGACCGGCACGCCCGCCCAGGTGCTCGACCGGCTCGGGCGCTTCGCGGAGCTCGGCGTCGAGGAAGTCATAGTGGCTCCGGCCGCCCTGCCCTTCGCGGTTCCGGATCCCTCGATCCTCGGGATCCTCGGGACCGAGGTCTTCCCGGCGGCACGATCGCTGTAGGTGCGAGCCGCGCTTCCTTCGGCCGACTACCGGTAGGTGATCCTCGAGTAGGTCTCCAGCTTCCCGAACTGGTGCTCTGCCTCGACCCACCGGACCGTGCCGGATCGAGACCGCATGACGAGCGACCATGTCGTCGCCCCGTCCGGCCGGTACTTGACCCCGCGCAGCAGCGAACCGTCGGTGATCCCAGTGGCGGCGAAGAACACGTCCTGTCCGGCGACGAGATCGTCGGCGGTCAGCACACGGTCCACGTCGAACCCGCCCTCCTCCAGGCTGCGGCGCTCCTCTTCGTTGCGCGGGTACAGGCGTCCCTGGATCGCGCCGCCGAGGCATTTCAAGGCCGCCGCCGCGATCACGCCCTCGGGCGTCCCTCCGATCCCGAACAGCAGATCGATGCCGGACCGGCTGGTGGTCGCCGCGGCGATCGCACCGGCAACGTCGCCGTCGGTTATGAGGAAGACCTTGGCTCCGACCTGGCGGACGCGTTCGATGATCTCCCGATGGCGGTCACGGTCCAGGATGATCACCGTCACCTCCTCTGGGCGCTTGTCCTTGGCCTTCGCCACGAGCCGAACGTTCTCTTCGGGTGGGGCTGTGATGTCGATGACGTCTGCCGCCTCCGGGCCGGCCGCCACCTTCTCCATGTAGAAGGCAGCTCCGGGGAAGAACATCGTGCCTCGCTCGGCCAGCGCGAGAACGGAGAGAGCGTTCGGCTGCCCCGTTGCCGTCAGGCGCGTGCCGTCGATCGGATCGACCGCGACGTCGACCGCCGGGCCCGTGCCGTTGCCGACGGCCTCCCCGTTGTAGAGCATCGGGGCCTCGTCCTTCTCTCCTTCGCCGATGACGACGCTGCCCTGCATCGACACGGAATCGATCATGAGTCGCATCGCGTCCACGGCCGCTCGGTCGGCGGCGATCTTGTCGCCGCGGCCGATCCAGCGCCCTGCGGCCAGGGCGCCCGCCTCGGTGACGCGCACGAGCTCGAGCGCGAGGTTGCGGTCGGGTCGTGGCTCGGTCATTGAGCGTACCTCCAGGCCTTGTCTTCTGTTCGCCTCCATGACTCAGCCGCGCCGCGATCCGGTGAGGCTCCCGAAGAAGCGTGTCAGGTACTCGGCGGCCGAGAGCACGGTCACGACCGCCGCGAGGAGCATCATCCACTGGTCGGGATATAGCGGCCCGAGCTTGTCCGGCGCCCGGAGGATGGCCATGAAGATGGCGAGGAACTGCACGTTGGCCTTCGCCTTGCCCCAGATCGACGGGCGCATGACGGTTCCGTCCGCCGCCACGACCCCGCGGAGCCCGAGGATCAAGATCTCACGGCCGACGACGATGGCCGCGATCCACGGCGAGGCGCGTCCGACGGCGACGAGGGCCACGAGGACCCCCGAGACGAGGAGCTTGTCGGCCGTGGTGTCGAGGAAGCTGCCGAGCGTGGTCGTCGCCTGCCACCTGCGGGCGAGGAATCCGTCGATGAAGTCGGTTGCAGCGGCGATCGCGAAGAGGGTCGCCGCGACGCCGTAGGCGTGCGAGAGGCTGTGTCCTTCGAGCAGGAGCCACATCACAACGGGAACGAGCACAACACGCACGGACGTGATGCGCGTGAGGAGGGACGCTGCCCTTGCTTCGCGTTCGTTCACGGCGACCCCCGGCCTCGCGCCGATGCTATCAGCGGCCGAAGGGCGAGGTGACGTGCCTGGGCGCACCGAAACCGGCGGAGATCACCGAGCCTTTGCCCAGCGCCCTCCGCCGGTGCGAACCGGCCGTCTCTACCCGCCGAGGCCGTATGCCTTGTAGAGCACCTCGACCGGATGTACCGATTCAACCCCAGTAGCCTTCTGGATCTGCCAGCGGCAGGTCTCGCCGTCGGAGGCCACCAGATCCGGGCGGACATCCTTGACCTGCTGGAACACGGGTGCGCCCACGGCCATGGCGATGTCGTACTTCTCCGCCTTCAGGCCGTAGGTTCCGGCCATGCCGCAGCACTCGGCATCGGTCTCTTCCACCTTGAGCTCCGGGATCAGCGCGAAGAGGTCCAGCGCCGGCTTGCCCATCCAGTGTCCCATCAGCTGGCACGGCGGGTGGTAGGTCACGGTCATCGGCAGCGGCTTGAAGTCGGTCTTGAGCTCGCCATGGTCGTGAAGCGCGAGCAGGAACTCACAGATGTCGTAGGTATGGGCCGAGACCGTCTTGAGATCCTCGTCGTCTTGCAGATCGAGCATCTCCCTGGCCTCGCGCTTCAGCATCAGTCCGCAGCTCGTCGACATGGCCAAGACCTCGTACCCACGGTTGGCATACGGCAGGAAGCTCTGAGTCAGCTTGCGGATGTAGCTGCGGGCGTCGTCGAACAGCCCATTGGACTGGAGGGGAAGCCCGCAGCACTCCTGCGGCGGTATGAGCACCCTGAGCCCATTGTGCTCGAGGACGGCCACGGCCATCTCGCCCAGCTTGGGCTCGAAGTAGTTGATGTTGCACCCGTGGAACAGAACCACGGCGTGAGCCGCGTCCTGGAGAGGGGTGTGACTGCGAGCCCAAGACTGGAAGGTCCTTCCTGCGTATCGGGGCATTGGCGCCTCGTGGTGGACCTTTACGGTCTTCTCCACCAGTCGCCTGAGCGGCTGATTGCCGAAGAACCAGTTCGCGACCGGCGCCACGGGCGTTCCCAGCTTGCCCATGAGGGTGGTGCGAGCGATCAGTCGGTCGCGCAAGGGCACGCCGTGCTCCGCCTTCATCGCGGCCCTGGCCTTGGCGTTGATCTCGGCGACCTTCACACCCTGAGGGCAGACGAACGTGCAGATCCCACATGCGGAGCAGTAGTCGAGTGATGCATCGGGCGAGCCCTCGCCGGTCCGTAGGCGTTCGGCCTGCGGTCCCACGTATTTCGGTCCCGGGAACAACGGCGTGACGTTCGAGACGGGGCAGAAGGTCTCGCAGATCGTGCACTTCACGCAGTGATCGAGGGAGCCACGGACCAACTCCATTGTCTCCATCACGACGCCCCCTCCAGGATCTCCGATGCCGCCGCGAACCCCGTGGCGATCGCCAGGCCATTGCCGGAGTGCTCTCGCCACGGCTCTGCGCCGCCGAGTACCGCCCCGACGGCGTAGACGTTGCCGAAGGCCGGATTGCCGTCGGCGTCCACCGGCCGCAAGTGCTCATCGACTGCGAGGCCCGCCCGTGCCATCGGATGGTCCTCGAAATAGCCGGGGGAGAACCGCAGTGCCTCCACGTCGGGCACCCCCGCGACCGGGAGACCGAGCACGGTCTCGCGAACCTCCCCGAAGGAGTCGAGGTCGATGGCTCCGGTGGCGAAGCCCCCGGTGGCCAGGACGAACCACTTGGCTGCATAGGTCGTGGGCCGGTTCGCGGAGGCCTGGACCACCAGCGCGTCCACGGTCCCGTTGCTGGTCTCTGCGCCGACCGCTACGGGCCCCAGAACCAGCCGGCCGCCTGCGCTGCGAAGGGCCTTGCGCAGAGCGCGGAACAGCCGGATGCCGGGCACGGAAGGCGGTAGGGAAGGGACCTCGAACACGGGTCGCTGGAGGACATCCTGAAGCTCCTGCCACACGGCGCGGTGATCGTCGAGGCCCAGAACCGATGGGAATCCAACCTTCTCTTCGGCTTGTAGCTGTGGCAGGAGCTCCGACGTGACGGCCTTGCGGAACTCCGGCCTCTCGAACTGCCGGGCGTACTCCATGCAGGTCACGTCCGGCTCCTGTCCGGGATCGTTCAGCTGAATGCCCCGGGCCTCCACGGTCGCGCCCGAAGACAGCTTCGCCCGACAGAGGTTCTCCGCCAGATAGGCCGGGTAGAAGCTCTTGAACGCCCGGAGCCCGACGAACACGAATCGTCCCCCGGAGCGTAGGTCACCAGCCGCCATGGCCTCGGGCACGATGGCGGTCGGCTTGGCGGCCCCGACGGCGGTGGGGACGAGGAGGTTCTCGTCGAGGGATCCGACATAGCCCAACCCGGGAACCTTGTCGCGGAACCATCCGATGCCCGCCGCTACGGTCTCCGCGGAGATCCGTGCGTACGGGTGGTCGGCGTGCGCCGCGGCGAACGCGGGCAGGGCCTGGGCCGGGCTTTCCACGAGCTCCGGGTCGTAGCCCAGAACGTCGATGGTTGGGGGCGCAAGGTGCGTGGCGCCGACCCCTTGGGCCACGAGCACCGTCCGAAGGCCACCCTCGGCCAGCCGAAGGGCGGCCGTGAGGCCGGACAGCCCCGCCCCGAGCACGACAACGTCGGCGCTCACGTCTTCACCTCCTCTCGGCCAGAGCCTTGCGCTTCGTCGGCCGGCAGGTGTCCCACGTTGAGGACTCCCTGGTAGATCCACTCGTCCAGCCTGACCTGTCGGAGCTGGTCACCGTAGAGGGCTGGGCGAACCCCCTTCCACCTCTCCTGAAGGAAGTCGAGAAGGGAGCGGTTTGCGACCGACGAAGAGATCGTCTGAAGCTGGTGGAGGATCCCCGTGGCGCGGTAGATGCAGAACCCACCCTGGCACGGCCCCATCCCCAGGCGGAGGACCCGCCTGATGTCATCCAGGTTCGTGGTGGGTCGGCGCAGCATTGCGGCTTCCAGACCGCGGCGGGGAACGAACTCGCACTCGCAGATGAGCTGGTCCTGATGGAGGGTCTCCTCGCGCTGCTGGACGCGTGCGCCGAGCCAGTAGTAGCGCTTCTCCTCCGAGTCGGGTAGAGGCTCGTCGGCGGTCCGGCACGGCCGCTGAACGCCGAGTTCCCCGCATACGGCGTCCATGGTCTCCTCGGCCATGAGCCGGAGCGTGCAGAACTTGCCGCCGGTGATCGTGACGAATCGCTCCACTCCGTCCCGGGTACGGTGGTTGAGGAGCGCGTGTGCCCGGGTGACGTCGCGGGTGTCGGCCGAGTCCACCTTCTCCTGGTAGAGCGGACGGACGCCGCCCCAAACGCGCAGGGCGCGGGCCTGACGGAACCCGGGCACGAGGTTCTCGCCCGCGCTCAGCATCTTCTGGACTTCTTCCCGCGTGATCTCCCATTCGTCTGGGTCGGCCACCTTCACGTCGGTGGTGCCGATCACGGCGACGCCGCGGGCGGGAACGATGATGTCGCCGTCGGAGGGCATCGAGCACCGGTTGACCACCGTGTTGACCAGGCGGTGGTTCATGGCGACCATGATTCCCTTGCCCGGAAACACGGTCACCTCGCACCCGGCCATCTCCGCGAGCTTGCCGGCCCAGGCTCCCGAGGCGTTGACGACGAAGTCGGCGTCGATCTGGACCTCTTCGCCCGAACGGTTGTCCCTGACGACGGCGCCCTTCACCGCGCCGCCCTCGACGATCATGCGAAGGACCTCGTGGTAGGTGAGGATCCGTGCTCCGTTGGCCTCGGCGGACCGGGCGCAGGCCCACACCATCTTCCATGAGTCGAGGGACCCGTCCGGCACGGCGAACGCCCGCGTGATCCCGGGGTTCAGGCGAGGCTCCTTGCGGAGCACCTCAGCGACAGGAACCTCCTCGCACGGGACGTCGGTGGCGCGGCACCCCTCCACGAACTTGTCGGCGAACTCGGGGTCGTCGATCGGGGTCGTGAGGAAATACCCCCCTGTGTCCTCGATGACGTCGGCCGCGATCTTGCGGAGGATGCGGTTCTCGTGGATGCACTCCTCCGCCGCTTTGGGGTCCTTCACTACGTAGCGGCCCCCTGAGTGGAGGAGCCCGTGGAATCGACCCGTGGTCCCGGTGGCAAGGTCGCTCCTGTCCACGAGGACTGTGGCGAATCCGCGCATCGCCGCGTCGCGGACAACGCCGAGTCCAGTGGAGCCTCCTCCGATGACGAGCACTTCAGTCTGGAGCTTGGTCATAGCGCACTTCCAGGGCTCGTTGGATGTCGGATCCAAGCTGCGCGAAGCATCATCTCACTGTCCGGGCCGTCACGCCCGGGACCTTCGTCACTGGCAGTCCTCGGCCCCTGACCCCTGGTTGAGGCCGGGCGCCGCTCCTGCGTGCACTCGACGATCGCTCTCTCCCCCTCGATCGAGACCGACCGGCCAGGGGGGGGGCGGCCCCCGGGGGGCC